>CAYQZI010000016.1:7586-26970 GCA_964421835.1 uncultured Planktotalea sp. | reverse complement strand
TGCGCCTTCGCACCTCTGTAGAAGCCGCCCATCGCCGTATCATCGATCTCAAGCAAGGGGCCATCAGCGCCAAGGCTATCAAGCGCGAGCAGAGCATCCAATCCGGTCTGCGCACAACGATTTCTCGCACCTCTAGCGCAGACGAAGCCGAAGAACTTATCGCAAATGTAATCGGCAAGGACGACCCGTTCGAGCAATCGGACATCTTGTCAGAGATCGACGCATCCCTCGATCACAGTAACCTTGAGAACCGCATGGCCTCTGCCGGATTTGGTGGATCAGCCAAAACCACAGGCGCAGATGTTCTCGCCCGTTTGGCGCAAAGCTAACCCACAACTGACCTAAGACACACAACCCTAACCTGCTTCGACTTAAGAGGAAATTTCCAATGAACTATGCTGAACAAACCGATACACGCCTGATTACTTTCTTTAATGGTGCTGGCGTTGCCGCCGCCTATCTCTTGCTCGGAATGTCCTTGTGGCTATCCACAGACGTACCCCTCGCGACCAAAGGATTTTGGGGCATCGGTATTTTGCTTTTGACTTTGAGCCTGGTGAACTTTGTCAAATACCGCTTTGACAATCAACAGCGCGGCGAACGGATCAACCGCATTGAAGAAGCGCGCAACGAAAAGCTTCTCGAAGAACACATTACAGACATCTAAACTGCGCGCTTGAAATCAGACTTTTGGCCTCTCGCAAACCGCTGCGAGAGGCCATTTTTGCTATCCAACCACGTTAAATTCAGGCCCATAGGGGTAGCCAGTGATATTTTCATTCCCCTCCTCCTGGATGATCAGAATGTCATGCTCGCGATACCCCCCTGCGCCCGGCTGACCATGCGCAATCGTCAACATTGGCTCCATTGAAATCACCATCCCCGGCTCCAGCACCGTGTCGATGTCCTCGCGCAGCTCCAGACCTGCCTCGCGGCCATAGTAGTGCGACAGAACGCCAAAGCTGTGGCCATAGCCGAAGGTGCGATATTGCAGCAGGTCACGCTCTTCAAAGTACGCGTTGATCTGTTGCGTGACCTCAGCGCAGCTTGCACCTGGCTTCAGCAAAGAGATGCCCAGCTCATGCGCGCCGATATTCGCCTCCCATAGCTTTAAGGACGCCTCATCCACCTCGCCCACAAACAACGTGCGCTCAAGCGCGGTGTAGTAGCCCGATATCATCGGAAAGGTGTTAAGCGACAGGATGTCGCCGCGCTCTAGCTTGCGTCCGGTGACAGGATTATGCGCGCCATCCGTGTTGATCCCCGATTGAAACCAGACCCATGTGTCGCGGTACTCCGCATCGAGAAAACGCTTGGCGATTTCCGCCTCCATCGCGTCGCGTCCGGCCATAGCCACGTCAATCTCGCGGGTGCCAACACGGATCGCCTCTTTGATCGCGTACCCGCCAACATCTGCCACAGCCGCGCCCGCGCGGATCAAAGTCAATTCCTCAGGGCTTTTATGCATCCGCTGGATCATTGTCGCCTCATAGAGATCAACACTGCGTGACGGCGCAAGAAAGCGGTCAAGCTTCGCCTTTTGCAAAAGACTGAGATGGTCGCTCTCATAGCCGATCGTTTTGCCTGTGCCGGCGACAGATTGAATGGCGCGCCAGTGGTTGTCGCGCTGCCAATCCGTGTAGGTGATGTTGTCGCCATAGCAGCGCCGCCAAGGCTGGCCTGCGTCGATCCCTGCGGAAATCGTGACTGACGTTTCGGGCGTCACCACCAGCGCATAGGGGCGTCCAAATGCGCAATAGGTAAAGCCAGAGTAGTAAGAAACGTTATGCATAGAGCTAAAGACAGCGGCATCGACACTCATGCTGGACATGAGCGCGCGCAACTTGCTGAGGCGCGCTTCATATTCCGCTTCGCTGAACTGTAGGGGCGCTTTTTCACCATTGTGAAAACGATAGAAATTTGGTCGTGCAGTCATTTGTGTGACCTCCGTTTTGACGCATCAAAGAGAGGTCCCGGCGTTCAGGACAATTTTGCTAAAGAGCGCATCTGCTACCAGTTCGGTTTACTTCAGACAGGGGCGACGCCATCGCTTGCGCCCTTGGGGCTTCTCTAAGCGACTTTTTGAGCGTGGACATGTCCCTTTGCGTCGTGGGTTATTCATTTTCCGACGCACGCAGCGTGCGTGATCGCACGCACCCTGCCCTGACTGGACTCGGCGGCGCTGTCGTGATCTGAGGAGAACAGATAGCTAGGATTTTGGAGGCACACATGCTGGACACACCCACAGATTTGATCGCTCTTTTGAACGATCCAACGTTGCTTGAAACACGCGCCTATATCGGCGGTGACTGGGTGGATGGCGAAAACGGTGCGACCTTTGATATTCTCAATCCCGCGCGCGGCGACGTGATCGCGAAAGTCGCTGATCTGAGCCGCGCTCAGGTTGCCGGAGCCATCGCGCAAGCCGAAATCGCGCAAAAGGAATGGGCTAAGAAAACCGGAAAAGAGCGCTCGAACATCCTGCGCAAATGGTACGATCTGATGATGGAAAACCAGGATGATCTCGCCGTCATCCTCACCGCTGAACAAGGCAAACCACTGGCCGAGGCGAAAGGCGAAATCGCCTATGGCGCGTCCTTCATCGAATACTTTGCAGAGGAAGCAAAGCGCATCTACGGCGAAACGATTCCGGGTCACCAAGCAGACAAGCGCATCACGGTGATCAAACAACCCATCGGTGTTGCCGCCTCTATCACACCTTGGAATTTTCCCAACGCGATGATCGCACGCAAGGTTGCGCCCGCGCTCGCCGCAGGCTGCGCCATGGTCGCCCGCCCCGCAGAGGACACGCCCCTGTCGGCTTTGGTCATGGGCGTTCTGGCCGAGCGCGCGGGCATCCCTGCGGGGGTTCTCAACATTCTTCCCTCAACGCTTTCAAGCGAGATCGGCAAAGAGTTCTGCGAGAACCCTGCAGTGCGCAAACTGACCTTTACAGGCTCCACGCAAGTGGGCCGCATCTTGCTGCGCCAAGCCGCTGATCAAGTGATGAAATGCTCTATGGAGCTGGGTGGCAACGCACCGTTTATCGTTTTTGACGATGCAGATATCGACGCCGCAGTGGACGGAGCCATCATGTGCAAATTCCGCAACGCAGGGCAAACCTGCGTCTGTGCAAACCGCATCTATGTGCAGTCTGGCGTCTATGATCAATTCGCTGAAAAGCTTGCCGCCAAAGTCGGCGCCATGAAAATCGGCGACGGATTGGCAGAGGCGGTCGAATTCGGCCCTTTGATCAACCCCAAAGCCACCGAAAAAGTGAATGCTCATATCGCAGATGCCAAAGCCAAAGGCGCGACCGTTATACTGGGCGATACTGACAACGATTTGTCGGGAAATTTCATCGCGCCAACGATTGTGACGGGCGCAACGAATGACATGGCGTTTTCAACCGAAGAAACCTTTGGCCCGCTCGCGCCGCTCTTCAAGTTTGAAGACGAGGACGAAGTGATCGCACTGGCCAACGACACGATCTTCGGTCTCGCGTCGTACTTTTACGCCAAGGATCTAAGCCGCGTTTACAAAGTCGCTGAGGCTTTGGAATACGGGATTGTCGGGGTGAACACGGGTATCATCTCGACAGAGGTCGCACCCTTTGGCGGCGTGAAGCAATCAGGCCTTGGCCGAGAAGGCAGTCACCACGGGATCGAAGACTATCTTGAGATGAAATACATCTGCATGAGCGTGTAAATATGCCATAAAAATAAGGGATATATTGACTTAGATATATCCCTTATTGGGCTAGCATCCCCCAACTTAGCCCGCATTTGGCGCGGCACAAAATCGCGACGGATCAGACGATCTCTAGATCATTGGCGAGTTGGTTTATTGTGACGTTCTCTACCGTCAGAACATCGCCACCTCCAAGCGCGAAGATAACATCGCCGCCAACTTCGCTTGCCGTTGCAAGTGCGGCTGCGACATCGGCAAATCCGTAATCCAAAAGACGAATTGTATCGAGATTGTTCTGGAAATCCTTCACCAGATCATCGCCGTCTCCATCGTTGAACACGAATACATCCGCGCCAGAGCCACCGATAAGATTGTCGTCGCCGGTGCTTCCGATCAATGTGTCATTGCCAGCATCGCCGCGCAGACGATCATCGCCAGCGCGCCCGTTCAGTTTGTTCGCGTTTGAATCGCCGTAAATATAGTCCCCGAAATCGGAGCCAATCACATTTTCGATCGAAGAGAACGTATCCCCTGCGGCTTCACCTGCTGTGCCTTGCGCACGCAGATCAAGGTTTACGCGAGCAGACGCACCGACATAGCTTGCTTCATCCGTGCCAGTGCCACCAATGAAGCTGTCCGCACCTGCGCCGCCAATCAAGTTGTCATTGCCTGTGCCGCCATTCAACGTGTCATTGCCAACATCGCCGCGCAGACGATCGTTTCCGGCACGCCCCTCGAGAAAATTGCTAGCGGCATCGCCGAAGATATAATCATTGAACGCAGAACCACGTACATTCTCGATCGAAGAAAACGTATCACCAGCGGCCTCACCCGCAGTGCCCTGCGCGCGCATATCAAGGTTCACGCGCGCGCTGGCGGAGGCATAGTTTGCCAAGTCCGTGCCGGTTCCGCCGATCAAGTTGTCAGCGCCAACGCCGCCAACCAAGTCGTCATTTCCTGTGCCGCCATTCAGCGTGTCATTGCCATCCTCACCGCGCAAACGGTCGTTGCCGCCTCTGCCTTCTAGCAAGTTGGCGCTTAGGTCTCCAAAAATGTAATCGTTGTGCGCAGAGCCGCGCACGTTTTCTATTGATTTGAACGTATCGCCAGCGGCTTCGCCAGCAGTACCTTGCGTGCGCAAATCAAGGTTCACGCGCGCGCTAGAAGATGCGTAGTTTGCAAGGTCAGTCCCGGTGCCACCATCTAGACTGTCCGCGCCTGCGCCGCCAACGAGATCGTCATTGTCATCGCCGCCCATAAGCGTGTCATCGCCGCCATCGCCGCGCAAGCGATCAACTCCTTCCCCACCGACAAGCACGTTGTTTAACACGTTGCCATAGATGTAGTCGTTGAAATCCGTCCCAAGCACGTTTTCGATAGAGGTATAGGTATCGCCAACCGCATCGCCAGCCGTGCCTTGCGTGCGAAGATCAAGGTTCACGCGGACACTGCCCTCTGCGTAACTTGCGAGGTCAACATCATCCCCGCCGTTCAAGACATCCGCACCTTCACCACCCTGAAGCGTATCATCGCCCGAGCCACCATCGATGCTGTTGTTGTCCGCATCACCAATAAGCAAATCGCTGCCGTTCGATCCAGTAATGTTTTCAAAGTTGCTGGCCGTCAGCGTGCCAAAATCGCCCGTATTCTGCGCAGTTGTAATCGACAAATCAAATGTGACTGAATTACTCGCATGCGACCCTGCGAAAGAGATTGTGTCGATGTCGGCGCCGCCGTCCAGCGTTGAGGAGCCTTCCCCCAAACGTCCGGCGTTAATCTCGTCATCACCAGCATTTCCGTAAAAGGCCGTGCCATCAACGCCGCCACCGATCAAACGGTCATCTCCGTTGCCTGCGCTAACCGCTTCAATATCCACCAAAGTCGCGCGCTCTGTTAGGAAACCCAATGAATCAATCTGGTAGAAAACGCCGTCGTCAAGATCGGCCAAATAGCGAGAATTGAACGTTTCGAAAACGAAGGTGTCAAAATCATCTCCACCGTCAAACCTCTGACGAAAGCCCAAGTTGCTTTGACCAACGCCATCCAGGGCATAACCCAAAGTATCGTTGCCGCCTTCGCCGAAAATTTCGTTGTCGTTTCCGGGCTGTGGATAACTCAGCCCCGTGCCATTTTCCAACAGCAAGATGTCATCGCCATCACCGCCAAAAAGCTTATTCGTGCTCCCATTGCCAAAAAGAATATCGTTGTGAGCACTGCCACGCAGATTCTCGAAATTCGCGATAATGTCGGTTCCAGCGCCGCCCGTTGCCTGCGGACCCATTGTGCCCAGATCAACGGTAACTGCGTTTGCTGCACTGGAATAATCGACCGTATCAACACCACCTGCGCCATCCAGCGTGTCGTTACCAAGCCCGCCTTCAATCACGTTATCAAACAGATCGCCTGTCAGGCTGTCCGAGAATTGACTGCCGACAAGATTTTCAATGAGTTGAAGCGTATCAAGCCCTTCACCCGTGGCTCCGCCGTTGGCCGCACCCCCTAAGATTGCTGTGATTGCAGAAATGCTGGTGGAGTAGGAAGCCGTATCAATGCCGTCGTCGCCTCTGATTGTGTCATCCCCAAAGCCGCCATGCAGGGTGTCGTTGTCATCCCCGCCTCTCAGAAAGTCGTGATCGGCTTGACCAAAGATCAGATCGTTCCCGCCTTCTCCCAAGATGACATCGCGACCACCCGTGATCGTTCCTAGGACATTGGTTTCAAACTCACCGTAGATGGTGTCGTCGCCGTCACCCCCAAGGATCGTGTCATTGCCACCGATCACAGTAGACGCGAAGGTGTTGCCACCATCATCGGCAATCCTCACATCGCCAATAATCAAATCGCCCGCGCTACTTCCCACCAAAGAGTCATCGCCGCCAATCAAAGTCGAGCCAGCAACAGCTGAGTTGGTTCGCACCTCATGCGCATCGCCAATAATCGTGACGGATTGCGTGCCGCCCGTGATGGTGTCATCCCCTGCCGTCACAGTGAAATTGGTCGCAACGTCAAAGAGATCGCCGATCAGGAAGGTGTCCCCGCCAAAGACAGAGACGTCGCTAATTGAATCGTCAGACGTCGTCAGGACTTGGCCCACACTCGCACTGCCAGCACTATTGACATCACCAACAATATGGACATTTCCCGCAGCGGATTTATCTACAACTATCGTATCTTCAGCCGTAACATCGCCGGGGCCAAAGTCACGGCCGTCATCAAGGTCACCGATAAAATACCCAGCAATCGAGATTGTTGCATTATCAGATTGCGCGCCACCAACATTGTTGATGCCTCCATCAAACGCAAAGGGCGACCCTGGGAAGCCCAAATTGTCAATAAAGCCATTCAGATTGAATGTATCTGCTTCTTGAAATGCAGTATTCCAAAACTGATTTATGTTGCCGTTGGTAAGCCCATCGATGTCACTGATGGGCGAAGTGAAACTTACCTCAAGGTCGGTAGACCCATTGTTATCCGTATCCCAAAGCAATTGACTCACCGTGCCTGTAGGCGGCGATGATATGCCGCTTGGAAACGCGAACACACCAAAGAGCGTGATCAAATGCCCCGCGTTAGAAACCCAAGCAAACTGGTTTGCCGATACCGTGACAATCGTATCGATGTCTACATCATAGAGGCTTGATATCGTGGGAATTTCGCTACCGATACCGCTCGTAACATTTGCCATTAAACTGAATCCTTAAATAAATGAAAAGGACGCTAATGTCTCAGTTACACGCTGTCAAATGTCTCTTAGCGGCGCGATTTGGGTTTGACTGACTATCGCGGTTCAGGGTCTCTACATCATAAGTCGTACCGCCAATGTCCAAGCCAGCCGCAGGCGCTTTCTTCGCACCCTCCAACACAGAATGACTCGATTTACCAAAAGCGGCCAAAGGACCGGTTTGAGGGCTCACAAAGCCGACGCAGATGGTATTAACACCTGCGGCAAGAACCCCCTGCCTCTGTAGATCGCCGCACCGCAAGCGAAGAAGCGATGGGTGTTTACATTGGGCACTGGTAGCCAGCATTAAGGGCACATCAGATAGGGAGCCGATAGCATGGGCAAAGAACAATACGTTGGACTGAAGGCGGGCGATCTTGATGGGCAACCCTATGCCAAGTTCTGGAACCCGGATGTTGCTCCGCCGCCTGCACACGTACAAACGGCACTGGCGCAGGGCATGGCAAATGCCAGCCTGACCTACCCACCAGAAGAGGCGGATTGCATGTTGGAGGAGGGATATCTGCCGCTGGAAACCGGCTATGCGCGTATGGCAGATGATCGCATGTTCGTCGCCTGCCTCACAAAGATGCCCGGCGTGACAAAAGAAATGATCGATTGGTGGTTTGCGTGGCATCCGATGGAGGATGAACGCTACAAGCTTTGGCATCCCAAAGAGCCATGGCGAACCGCGCGGCGCGGATGAACGGCGATGAACCGGGCCTATCTGATCGCGCAAAGTACCTCGGCAACCCGAACTATGTAACGGAATTTGTCGGCCCAACGAAGCTTGATCTGATCATCACTTTTGACGATCCCTCGAACATGTTTGACACCTCAAGGTTCGCAAGCGCCAAGATTGGTACGGCGATTTGCGCAACAGTTGCGCGTCAAAGAACCCCATTCAATGCGACCCGCATGGTGCATATGATACGCGAGACCGAAGATGGCGTCGAAATGCGCTCACGGTTTTGGATGGGCACCATGAGCTTTCGATTTTCAAGGCCAAACAGCCTGTTGAATCGTTTGCTGCGCTCTGTGTTCCCCGTGCGCAAGATTATCCCTGATCCTGTCGGCGCTGTGATGCTGACCCATTGCGCTGAGGAAATGAACCACTTGGCAAGTTTCCTGCCCGCGCTTTACCGCGCGTATCACCCGCAAGCTGCGGCGTGATCTAGAAGAACGCTGCAATGCCTGCGCTGCCTAATATCGCTTCGATTTCGCGGACCATCCAGAAACGAGAACGCATTTGAAGGCCATGTGTTAATGTGGTTGGCATTGCAGTTGTGCGGCGTAAACTGAGTACTGGATCGAGCATTGCAAGAGAGTTTAAAAGGCAAGATGAACAGCGGTGATTTTCAAAACGCAATTCAGGCGCTCAGCGGCGGCGAAAGCGCGCGCGTTTGGTCGTTGATTGTTACCGTGTTTGGCGATCTTGCTCAGAACGCGGGGGATGAAATTGCCGGACCTGCTTTGGCGGACATTCTGTCGCCTGTTGGCGTGCGCCCCGAGGCGATGCGCGTCGCTCTGCACCGCTTGCGCAATGAAGGCTGGATCGAAACACGCAAGCAAGGCAGGACCGCATTGCATGGGTTAAGCGCCCATGGGTTAAGCCAAAGCGCACAGGCCAGCGCGCGGATCTACGGAGCCGCTTTGCCTGCGCAGCCTGATTGGCATGTGCTGTTTTTCCCGCCAAACAGCGCCGCGCAAGACCAAACGCGCGCCAAGGGTTTGGACGCGGAGGGATATACCTGCATCGCCGCGAACGTATATCTTAAGAACAGCGCTTTCGAAGGCACTCAAAACCACGCGCTTGTGCTTCAAGGAGATCTAAAGAACGTCCCTGATTGGCTTGGCCAAGCGCTGGCGCCAGAGCCGCTGCGCAGCGGGTTCACCCAGCTTGGTGGCGCGCTCCACGCTATGAACATTGACGCGGATTTTGCCTGCACACTCAGCGAAATCGAAACCGCGACCCTGCGCACATTGATCGTGCATCGTTGGCGCAAATTGGTGCTAAAGCTGCCGGTTGTGCCCGAGGTCCTGTTTGGCCCGCGCTTTGAAGGTACCGCCTGCCGCGCTCAGGTTTTGCAAGCTCTTGATGCGTTGAAGCGCCCCGCGCTTTCAGAACTAGATTGACGCTTGTTCGAGCGCAAGTAACGACGCGAGCCCTGCGCGATAGTCAGGAAACAACAGCTTAACACCGAGTTCCGATTTGATCCGATCATTGCGCACGCGTTTGCTTTCCGCATAAAAGCTGCGCGCCATTGGGGTCATCTCGGCTGTCTCGAAATCCACCTCTGGCGGCAAAGGCATTTCAAGTAATTCAGCGGCATGGGCGATGACGTCTTGCGGCGGAGCCGGATCATCATCGCACATGTTATAGATCGCCCCGGGGTTTGGCTGCGCGATTGACGCCGCCAAGATTTGCGCAATGTCCGCGACGTGGATGCGGCTAAACACTTGGCCTTGTTTGATGATCCGCCGCGCACTACCTGCACGCACTTTCGAAAATGGCCCGCGACCAGGGCCATAAATACCGGCAAGGCGGAAAATATGCAGCGGCAGATCCGGGATAGATTGCCAATCCGCCTCAGCCGCGACGCGCATTTGTCCGCGTTTGGTAGCGGGATTGAGCGGGCTTTGCTCATCCACCCAACCGCCCTGCGCATCGCCGTAAACACCTGTCGTGGACAAGTAACCAACCCATTCAAGATTGGGCGCATGTTTGCTGATCTGTTGGCGCAGCGCGTTTAGAACAGGATCACCTTCGGCATTTGGCGCGGCGGACAACAGGACATGCGTTGCGCTGTCAAGCGCCGCGCTGACATCAGAACCGGGCCAAATCACAGGGGTAACCCCCGCCGCGCGCAGCGCATCAAGCTTGTCTGCAGATCGCGTTGTTCCGGTAATATGAAACCCTTGCTCTCGCAAAAGCGGTGTCAAAGCGCGCGCGGAAAACCCGTGGCCAAAAGAAAGCAAATGTTTTGTCATACCCTGTTTGTGCGCCAAAGCAGTGCAGGGTTGCAAGAACGCAGAGGATTGGTTTGAATAGCGCAATGACCGATGATCCAGATTTGGAGGCAGCCTATGGGCTCGAGGGGCCAGAGGGCTCAAAGAAGCTCTACGCGAGTTGGGCGCAAACCTATGATCGCAGCTTTGCCGCAGACATGCAGTATCGCGCGCCAAATGCGGTTGCGGACTGTTACGCAAAACTATCAGGCGCGGAACCGGTTCTTGATTTAGGCGCGGGAACCGGATTGCTCGGCGAAGCGCTGTCGCATTTGGGTGTTGCGCAGATCGACGGCACAGATATTTCGCCGGAAATGCTGGCGCAGGCGGAACAGAAAAACGTCTATCGCCGCTTGTTTGAAGGGGATCTGACACAGCAACTCGACGTGGACACAGGCGCTTATCGCGGCGTTGTGAGTTCCGGCACGTTTACCCATGGTCATGTGGGGCCAGAGGCCCTGGAAGAGGTTCTAAGATGCCTCGCAAGCGGCGCTTGGGCTGCGTTAAGCGTGAACGCGGCGCATTGGCAGGCGCTTGGGTTTGACGCAGTTCTAGATCGCCTTGCGCCGCAGATAGCCGAGTGGCGCAAAGATGCGTTTGCGCTTTATGGCCCGCGCGCGAAAGGGCCGCATGCCAAGGACACTGGCTGGCTTTTGCAGATCTGCAAAGCTTAGGAATACATCCGTTTCTTGCGCGCGCGTGTTTCGAGCGTGCCCTCGGTCGTGCCATTGTGAAACGTGCCAAACCAACGATCCCACGGCATTTCCTGATTGCCATAATTGCACTCGTAATAGCGGTGATGCAGCTGATGATAAAACGTACCAAGCGCAAGGCGGCGTTTGTCTTTGATCAGCAAATCTTCATAGCCTGTATGTGTCATCGCAGCGCCCGGTCCCAGATAGATGATATGAAAGATCACAAGGATCGGATCACTGGGGACAATCCAGTGGATGCAGAGCGACGAGCAATAAAGCAGGTGTTCGACAGGATGCATGGAAAAGCCGGACCATGGGCCGACGTTGACGTTGCGATGATGCAGCGCGTGCACGTTCGTATAAAGGAACGGCACATGAAGCAGGCGGTGAACCCAGTAGAAATGAAAGGCGGACCAGATCGGCAGCAGTATCAGCGACAGCGCAAACCAGACCGGGTTGCTCAAAGGCGTGATGCTCGGGGCATAGCCATTCGCCATAAGCCACATAGTCAGGGCCGAGAACAGCGTCAGAAAAAACACACCAGAGCCTAAAGACCAAAACATATTGTCATGCACCTGGTTCGCGAAACTCCAAAGCCTGTTGCCCCGCGCCATGTCGCGTTTGTCGAACTTAAGCGCGGTGCCTTGCGCTTTGCGCATGAAGAAGTACCAGTGCAGCGCGCCAGCGCAGATTGCGACAAGTGCAAAGTTAGACACCCAAAGATGAGCGATCCAACCGGCTTTGAACGTCTCGGCAGCGCTAAAATCAGGATAGACCCAGAGCCACAAAGCAACAGCAAGCAGCACCATCATCACGCGCTCTGACAAGGTCAGCCAATTGCGCGCGAACCAGCGGGCAATGAAACCCGCTTTCGGGGGCCATCGAAAGACAGAGCCATCGGCAAGCGGCAGATCAGGATGATAGTTCCAGTCTTTCGACTGAAGGTGTGTGGTCTCACGCACCCTACTGGGCATAGTTCGATCCCTCATCATCGAGAATACCCTTTAGCTCGGCCAGATGGCGCACATCTTGTTCTGGATATTGCTCGATCTCGCTCGCGGTTTTTTCCGCAATATCATCCGGTAAAACGCGCAAGGGCTGACCCGTTTGAAGTGCGCGGATATACGTCTCGCAGGAGCGCTCGAAATAGAACAATCGATTGAACGTATCAGCCACGGTATCGCCAATGATCATGACGCCATGATTGCCCATGACCATCACTTTCTTGCGCGGGTCATCAAACATCTTGGCGCAGCGCTCGCCCTCTTCTTCAAAGGCCAAACCGCCATAGTTCTCATCGATCACCACACGGTTGAAAAACATTGCAGAATTCTGATCAATGGGCGGCAAACGGCTATCTGCCAAAGACGCCAAAACCGTGGCAAAAATCGAATGCACATGCATGGCGCAGCGCGCATGCGGGCAATGACGGTGCATCCCGCCATGCAGACCCCACGCGGTTGGATCAGGGGCATCCGGCCCTGTCAGGGTCTCAGGATCATTGGCATCCACGACAATCAGATCCGACGCCTTGATCCGGCTGAAATGTACCTGATTGGGGTTCATCAAAAAGCGCGTGCCAGCGTCGTTGATCGAGAGCGAGAAGTGGTTCGACACCGCTTCGTGCATGTTCAAGCGCGCGGTCCAGCGAAAGGCGGCAGCGAGATCAACGCGCTCTTGCCAGTGATCCATGTTGAGCAAATCGGTCATACTGCGTCTCTTTCTTCCTGGCTGAGCGCGCGCGAGGGCACCCAAGCGTAGCCGTTGTCGCAAAGGACATACGCCTCGCGCAGACCATGCGGTTTATCTGTTGGTTCTTGCAAAATATGCGCGCCCAGCGCCTTGGCTTTGCTGGTAGCGACATCAGGGTCCGTCGCATATAGGCGAAACTCCGCACCTGCGCCGCGCGCACCTGCTTCGGGCAAAAGGCTGGGCAAAGGATGCGCGTGGTACGTGCCATCGCTGTGGAGTTGGAACACTTGGCTGCCGTAGGTCATAATCGCGAAATCTGCCGAGACGCGATGCGCTGTCATATCAAACACGGCGCTCAGGAACTCTGCATGCGCGCGCACATCGCGCACCAGAATATTCAATCCCAGCCCTTGCAAGGATGCGCCAAAATCATCGGCGCTGATCGTTTCAAAGTCCATTTCGCATGCTCCAAGCGGTCTACAATCAGATGCTTGAACATCGCCTGCCCCCGTGTCAACTTTGCTCATGAACTCAACGAATTTCAAAACATGGGCGCAAAGCGCGCCGCGATTGGTCGCTGTTGCCGCAGGACGCGCAGCCGCTGACCTTGTGATCAAAGGCGGCACATGGATCAATGTCCATACCCGCGAGTGCCTTGAGAACCACGATCTTGCCATCGCAGACGGGCGTTTCGCTTATTGCGGGCCGGACGCATCCCATTGCATTGGCGATCAAACAGAGGTGATCGAGGCAGAGGGCCGCTACATGATCCCCGGGTTGTGCGACGGGCATATGCATATCGAATCTGGCATGCTAACCCCCGCAGAATTTACGCGCGCAGTGATCCCGCATGGCACCACATCGATGTTCACGGATCCGCATGAGATCGCCAATGTGCTTGGCCTTGAAGGCGTGCGCATGATGCACGACGAAGCGCTGATGCAGCCAATTAATGTCTTCACACAGATGCCCTCTTGCGCGCCCTCGGCGCCGGGTTTGGAGACCACAGGGTTCGAGATTTCCGCCGAAGATGTGGCGGAGGCGATGGCGTGGCCTGGTATCATCGGCCTTGGCGAGATGATGAATTTCCCGGGTGTCGTGAATGGCGATCCGCAGATGCTGGCTGAAATTGCCGCAACGCAAAACGCAGGCAAAACCGTCGGCGGGCATTATGCCTCCCCTGATCTTGGCCCCGCGTTTCATGCCTATGCCGCAGGTGGGCCAGCGGATGATCACGAGGGCACCTGCGAAGCCGACGCGATTGCGCGCACGCGCCAAGGCATGCGCCATATGATGCGGCTTGGCTCTGCTTGGTATGATGTGGAAAGCCAAATTACTGCGGTCACTACAAAGGGCTTGGATCCGCGCAGTTTTATCCTTTGCACTGATGATAGCCACTCTGGCACCATCGTGAACGAGGGCCACATGAACCGCGTTGTGCGTCATGCGATTGAATGCGGCTGTGATCCGCTTATCGCTTTGCAGATGGCAACGATCAACACGGCCACGCACTTTGGGTTAGAGCGTGAGCTTGGCTCTATCGCGCCAGGGCGGAGGGCGGATGTGGTCTTGACCTCTGATCTGAAAACACTGCCGATCGAGCATGTGATTGCGCGCGGTCAGACTGTGGCTCGCATGGGTGTGTGCGAAGTGGATTGCCCGCATCTTGATTGGCCGCGCCATGCACGCAACACGGTGCATATGGGGCCTGCCAAGACCGCCGATGCGTTCGAGATCAAAGCGCCCGAGGGCGTCAACACAGTGCGCGCCAATGTTATTGGAGTGGTCGAGAACCAAGCGCCAACAAAAGCGCTTAAGGTTGATCTGCCTGTGACAAATGGACGGGTCGAGACCACCGATGACGTGTGCCAAATCGCGCTGGTTGAACGCCACCGCGCGAGCGGCGCTGTGGTGAATGGCTTTGTCTCTGGCTTTGGCTACAGCGGCAAAATGGCAATGGCATCGACGGTGGCGCATGACAGTCACCACATGATCGTGGTTGGAACAGATCGCGCCATGATGGCGGCAGCGGCGAACCGGCTCTCAGAGGTTGGCGGCGGTGTCACCGTCTGGAAAGACGGCGCAGAGCTTGCGCTTGTTGAACTGCCCATCGCGGGTCTGATGTCCGATGAGCCTGCAAAAGACGTGGCCCGCAAAGCCGAAACAATGGTCGCGGCGATGCAGGCCTGCGGCTGCACCTTGAACAATGCCTATATGCAGCATTCACTGCTGGCTTTGGTGGTGATCCCTGAAATCAGGATCTCTGACCTTGGCCTTGTCGATGTTACGAAATTTGAACTGACCCCGCTCTTTGAAAGCTAGGGGCATATTGAGGACCTTATGAACGATAGATCAGTCGTCACACCAAACACACCCCACCCCGAAGCCTACCGCGATCCGAAAGCGGCGGTGGACCAGCTCATTAAGCTTTATAAGCAAGCGACCACTTTTCTGTGCGAGAAATTCACCGAAGCCATGCGAAACGGCCATCCAGGTCATCGCTACCGCGCGTTTTATCCTGAAATCAGGATCACCACGACCAGCTATGCAAAGATCGACAGCCGCCTCAGCTTTGGTCATGTGTCCTCGCCCGGGATGCACGCCGCGACAATTACGCGGCCCGATCTGTTTCGGCACTATCTAGAGCAGCAAATCGGCCTGCTGATTGAAAACCACGATGTCGCTGTTGGCATCAGTGTCTCGGACACGCCCATCCCTGTGCATTTCGCCGTTGCCAATGACGCGCGCATTTCGGTGCCGCAAGATGGCGCTGCCGAGTTCACCCTGCGCGATGTATTTGATGTGCCCGACCTGAGCACCACCAACGATGATATCGTGAATGGCACCTATGAGCTGCCCGAGGACGGCACAGAGCCCCTAGCGCCCTTCACCGCCCAGCGTGTGGATTACTCGCTTGCCCGCCTGTCGCACTACACCGCGACAGAGCCAGAGCATTTCCAGAACCATGTTCTGTTCACCAACTACCAGTTCTATGTGTCCGAGTTTGAAGCCTATGCGCGCGCGCAGCTTGCCGACCCCAAAAGCGGCTACACCAGCTTTGTCAGCACTGGAAACGTCGAAATAACATCGCCCGATGATGTGATCGAGCCAGTGATAAAGATGCCGCAAATGCCGACCTATCACCTGAAGAAAGCCGATGGCAGCGGGATCACTTTGGTCAACATTGGCGTTGGTCCATCGAATGCGAAAACCGCGACGGATCATGTCGCCGTGCTGCGCCCACATGCGTGGCTGATGGTGGGGCATTGCGCGGGTCTGAGGAACACGCAAAGCCTTGGCGATTTTGTGCTGGCCCATGCGTATCTGCGCGAAGATCGCGTGCTGGATGATGATTTACCTGTTTGGGTGCCCATCCCCGCGCTGGCGGAAATTCAGATCGCGCTAGAGCAAGCTGTGGCAGAAGTCACCGAATATGAAGGCTATGATCTGAAACAGATCATGCGCACGGGCACTGTTGCCTCTGTTGATAATCGCAACTGGGAGTTGCGCGATCAAGACGGACCAGTGCAACGACTTTCGCAGTCGCGCGCTGTTGCTTTGGACATGGAAAGCGCCACAATTGCCGCCAATGGTTTCCGCTTTCGCGTGCCCTATGGCACGCTTTTGTGTGTCTCGGACAAGCCGCTTCACGGCGAGCTAAAGCTACCTGGCATGGCCTCGGACTTCTATACCACACAGGTTGCACGGCATTTGATGATCGGGATTCGCGCTATGGAGCGCCTGAGCGAGATGCCGCTTGAACGTATCCAAAGCCGAAAATTGCGCTCATTTCACGAAACCGCCTTCCTGTAACCTTGTACAATCGGGCTTTGACCTAGCGGAAAGCACCCAAAACGCCTGTATTTCGCACTTTTTTGCACCACTATCCGTTGTGCTAATGGTCAATATAACGTTACATACCGAGGTAGAGGCCCAAGATACGGGCAGGATAGGGAGACCATGAATATGGCAAAACCAATGACAAAAACTCAACTGGTCGCTGCACTGGCTGATGAAATGGGTGGAGACAAGAAAGCGGCAGGCTCAGCGCTTGACGCGGTTTGTGCTTTGATCACGCGCGAAGTATCCGGCGGCGGCGCTGTGACACTTCCCGGCGTTGGCAAAATCTATTGCCGCGAGCGCCCAGAGCGTATGGTGCGCAACCCAGCAACGGGTGAGCAGATCAAGAAAGACGCGGACAAGGTTGTTAAGATGACAATCGCGAAAGCCCTGAAAGACAGCGTAAACGGCTGATCTTGCTTTCCAAGTGAATTTAGAAGAAGGGTCGCTCAGGTTAAGCGGCCCTTTTTCGTTGGAGTGACCAGATGGATATACGCGCACTTTTGATGGGGCTTGCCTTTGCGCTGATGTGGTCAAGCGCGTTTACATCGGCGCGCATAATTGTGCAGGACGCCTCGCCGCTGGCCTCGCTCAGCCTGCGGTTTTTGATTTCGGGGCTTTTGGGCATCGCCATCGCCAAGGCGCTTGGCCAACATTGGAAACTCACACGCGGCCAATGGCGCGCGGTGTTTGTGTTTGGCCTTTGCCAGAACGCGCTCTATCTAGGGCTGAACTTCGTTGCGATGCAAACGGTGGAAGCCTCGCTTGCCTCTATCATCGCGTCCACAATGCCCCTGATAGTGGCTGGAGCGGGCTGGCTTTTGCTCAAGGACCGCTTGCCGCTACAGGGCATCATCGGCCTTGCATTGGGGATCATTGGTGTTGTCCTTATCATGGGCGCGCGCTTTGACGGCAATGCGGATGCCTTTGGCATGGCGCTTTGTATCTTGGGCGCGATTGCGCTGAGCATTGCGACGCTGGCCATGCGCGGGGCCTCTTCTGGTGGCAACCTTTTGATGATTGTAGGGCTACAAATGCTTGTTGGCTCCGCGATCCTCGCTGTCGTTTCGCTGTTCACAGAGACACTCTTTTTGACCCCATCACTTAAACTGGCAGCGGCTTTTGCCTACACCACGCTCATTCCCGGCCTTGTTGCGACCTTCATCTGGTTCAGCCTAGTTGAACGCATCGGCGCTGTGCGCGCCTCTACGTTTCATTTCCTTAACCCCTTTTTTGGCGTGGCCATCGCTGCGCTTCTGCTGGGCGAAACGCTGGGCATGATGGATATTGTAGGCGTGGTGATCATCACCGTCGGTATCTTGCTCGTGCAGTTGTCGAAACAAAAACCCACGGATAGTTGAACGCGCGAGACCGTCTTGTGGCGTGACAGGCCAAGGCGTTTCGCCGTAGGTCACAGACATGGAACTTATTTTTGCATATGGCGCAGGTTTGCTGACGCTGATTAACCCCTGCGTTTTGCCGGTATTGCCCATCGTTTTGGCAACGGCTCTTCAAGCCAGCCGCTGGGGGCCTGTTGCCCTTGCCGCTGGAATGAGCCTGTCCTTCGTTGTGCTTGGCGTCGCTGTCTCTGCCTTTGGTCGAGCCGTCGGTTTAAACGCAGATGACATTGCACAAGCGGGTGCTGTTTTGATGATCCTCTTCGGGATTGTTTTGTTGGTTCCTCAAGCTTCTGCGGTCTTCTCTACCGCCACCGCTGGCTTCGCTGCGCGCGCAGATAGCGGTTTGGATGATGTGGATCGTGGATCGCTCACAGGGCAGTTCGTTGGCGGCATGTTGCTTGGCGCTGTTTGGTCCCCTTGCGTTGGCCCGACCTTGGGCGGTGCTATTTCGCTGGCGAGCCAAGGGGAAAGCCTGCTGCGCGCCACTGCGATCATGCTCTTTTTCGCGCTTGGCATTTCCACCATCATTCTTGCCCTTGGGTATGGCGCACGCTCTGCTTTACAAAAGCGCCAAGCGGCAATGCGCAAATTCGCGACCGCTGCGCGCCCATTGCTTGGTGCAATCTTTATCGCCGTCGGCGTAATGCTCTTCTTCAAATGGCACTATGTCATTGAAAGCTGGCTGCTCGACATCATGCCAATCTGGCTGCAAGACCTATCCGTCGCTCTGTAACAAACACCTTCAAGGAGATGAAAATGAACCGTAGAACTTTGATCCTATCCGGCGCAGCCACGCTGGTTTTGCCAGCGGTGCCTGCCCTTGCCAGTGCTGTTGAATATGTGCCGGGCCTGCTGAAAAAGCACCAAGCTGCGGGCGACACTGTTCTTCTTGATTTCACTGCCAGCTGGTGTGGCACATGCCGCGCGCAGGGCCGTGTTTTGGAAAGCCTAAAGGCAGAGAACCCAGCCTACGACGAAAACATCGTGTTTATCGATGTGGATTGGGACACATATGGCAAATCGCAGATGGCCGATAGCCTGAAGATCCCACGCCGCTCGACTCTGGTTGTGCTGAAGGGCAAGACAGAGATTGGTCGCATCGTCGCAGACACATCCAAGCGCAACATCAAGAAACTGGTTGATGCTGCTTTGAGCGCCGCGACCGCTTAAGCCGTAAGGCTGGCCGCCGGCCGAATGTATCCTGTGAACGTCCCGCGCCAATTGGTGATTGGAGCGTTCATACGTTTAAGGGTGGCGGGATGGTTCGCATCGAGCACGCCCGCGCGGACCAAAAGCGCTGCAATCGCGCATTCCGCGCCGCGTGTTGTGCCGTCCGC
>CAYQZI010000016.1:0-7486 GCA_964421835.1 uncultured Planktotalea sp. | reverse complement strand
TCATCATCGGGCATTTGCGGCCCACACCGCATATCATCATCGCTTAGACCCAAGTCATCCAACCAGCGCGAAACACGATCCGTATGGATCGCCGCCCCTTGATGCGAGGCACAGGCAAGCGCGAGTTGCTCTGTGCTCAAGCCAGCTGCATCAGCAGCGCCAGAGGTGATCAATGGAATGCCTTGCAACATTTTGGAGGAGGACCGCGGCAATACGATCTCATCAGGGTTTCCCCAAACATCTACAATCTCACCCGCCCCATCGCAGATGACGGCGTGACCCAGATGCACGCTCTCTAGAAATTCACCACGCCAGATTTCTGCTAAAGGGACAGGTGCGATCATGGTATTCTCCAGATGTTTGAGCGGCGAAAAAATGCCAAGCAGGCATTCACCTGTGGTGGATTTCAGGCTAATGTGCTTTTGTCGAGAAGAAAAATACCCTTTGCGATGAGAGCCGAGAACAGGTGAGGCGCGTTGGGTTACGATTGAGGTTAAGGACAGCTGGAGGCTGGACAAGATGAATTCATGGATCACGCGCACAGGTTTGGCGGCGGCACTTACTGTTGTCGCAAGCGGTGCATTCGCACAGGCACAGAGCACGAACCGCGTTGGCGCAAACACCGATTGGAGCGTTTTCGTTGAAAGCAATCCAAAGGAATGCTGGAGTGTTTCCTCGCCAAAAGAGACCGTGAACACACGCGGTGGCCGTGTTGTTGCCGCAAAACGCGGTGATATTTTGTTGTTCGTCTTTAATCGCCCCGGCTCTGGCGTGACCGGTCAAGTGACGTTCACGGGTGGCTATCCTTTCGCGAGCGGCTCAACCGTTAACATGAACATCAGCGGTACGCAGTTTGAATTGTTCACCGATGGTGAATGGGCGTGGCCTGCAACGCCAGCGGATGATGCAAAGATCATTACCGCGATGAAGCGTGGCAGCAGTGCCGTCATGATTGGTCGTTCTGGACGTGGCACGCAGACGAAAGATACGTTTTCACTGCTTGGCTTTACCGCGTCAGTTGAAGAGTCTGAAAAGCGCTGCAAGTGATCCTGGTGCGTGCAAAGCACGTCACCTTACGATAAGCGCCGTACCCCGTAAGGTGCGTGAAATCACGCACCTTCCCTTTGAGCCCGAATCCAGTGTATAGCGCGCCCATACCCTAAAAAGGCGATGCTCCCATGGCGGCCACAGCTCCGATCACGCAAGACGTAATGACGATCCCTCGCAAATTGCCTGAAGGGCCTATCAATCTTGTCGGTCTCACACGCGAGCGCATGCGCACAGCTTTGATAGAAGCAGGCACGCCTGAGAAGCAAGCAAAGATGCGCGTTGGCCAGATTTGGCAGTGGATCTATCAATGGGGCAAGCGCGACTTTAGCGAAATGACCAACCTCTCCAAAGCGTTTCGCGCTGAGATGGCGGAAAAGTTTGTCATCGAAATCCCCGAGGTGATGACCCGCCAAGTGTCTGAGGATGGCACCCGCAAGTACCTTGTAAAAATCGCTGGCGGTCACGAAGTCGAAGTCGTCTACATCCCCGAAGATGGACGCGGTACGCTTTGCGTCTCCTCGCAAGTGGGCTGCACACTGACCTGTTCCTTTTGTCATACAGGTACGCAAAAGCTGGTGCGCAACCTAACCGCTGGTGAAATCATTGGCCAAGTCATGGTCGCGCGGGATGATCTGAATGAGTGGCCAGAGCAAGGCGCACCGAAAGATGAGACGCGCTTGCTAAGCAATATCGTTCTAATGGGCATGGGCGAACCACTTTACAATTTTGAAAACGTACGCGACGCGATGAAAATCGCGATGGATGCTGAGGGCATTCAGCTGTCTCGTCGTCGCATTACCCTATCCACCTCTGGCGTTGTGCCCGAGATCGCACGCACAGCCGAAGAGATTGGTTGCCAACTGGCGATCAGTTTCCACGCGACGACTGACGTGGTGCGCGACAAGCTTGTTCCAATCAACAAACGTTGGAATATCGAAGAGCTGGTAGAAGCTTTGCGCGCTTATCCACGTGTATCCAATTCAGAGCGAATTACGTTTGAATATGTCATGCTCGATGGTGTGAACGATACCGACGAAGACGCGCACCGCTTGATCAAACTGATCGAAGGCATTCCCGCCAAGATCAATCTGATCCCGTTCAACGAATGGCCTGGTGCGCCCTACAAGCGTTCGTCCAACAATCGCATTCGCCGCTTCGCGGATATCATTTACAAAGCGGGCTACGCTTCGCCCATTCGCAAACCACGTGGTGAAGACATTATGGCCGCCTGCGGGCAGCTCAAATCTGCAACGGAGCGCGCACGCAAATCGCGTAAACAGATCGAGGCAGATGCCGGACTGTAACGTTCGCGAGATCACTTCATGTAATCTTCATTCATTGCTCCTAGCTTCTTGGTGAAAGCGCTACGACGTCAAAGCTGCACATTGCGCCCTTATTATGGACACAGTCCTACGAGAGCGTGAAACCTGCACAGAATGTGACGTTCGTATCACCACTCAAGGAGACGGCAATGACATATCACGCAGCAGACCCGATCACGATTTCGCGCATACTTGACCTTGTGCGGCCAGAACTTGGCAAAGTGACCTCTCGCGATGACCTCAAGCGACGCTTGGCGCGTTTGGGATTTGGCTTTCGTGAGACGCGCCGCGGACGGATGTTGACCACCATGCCACATGGTGTGGAGATCGCACCGATGCCGACACAACTCACAAGGTTTTAGGGCTCAGGGGTAAGCTAGGTTCCGTATTTCGCAAGAAATGTGCTGACAGCACCCTCAATGATGCGATCCAATTCCGACGGCTCAAACGTTGTTTGAACCCCAAAGAGAATTTTCGAGAAGATATCAGCCTTGCAAAGCTCCCCGAATTGATCTGCCGCCAGATCAAAATCGGTAATCTGCAACTGTCCTGCTTCAGTCGCACAGCGCAAGTATGCACCGACTTTCTCGCGCACGACCATTGGCCCACTTTGATAAAACGCCAGACCTAGCTCTGGAAAACGGTCTGCTTGAGCGACGCAAATGCGAAACATGCGTTGTCCGAACTCAGAGGTCACAAACTCAAGCAAATGTCGCGCAGCATTGCTAAGGACAACCGCTGGCGGAGCTGATTGATCGATATGCTCCATCGCCTCATCAGATTGACGTGCGCATTCGGTTTGCACAACGACGATGAACAAGCTCTCTTTGTCAGGGAAATAGCTATAGAGCGTCGCTTTGGACACACCACTGGCTTTGGCAACATGATCCATATTGCTCGCGCTGAAGCCTTCGGCGAGAAACACGTCGCGCGCGCCCGCTAAGACCTGATCAAATTTGCGCCCCTTGCGGATCGCGGTGTTTTGTATGTTCACGCCCAACTCCCAAAGCACGGATTGCCTGCCGCGCTTGAACGGCCCTGCTAGCACAAATCCAACTGCTGGCCTAACCCAAGACGATGACGCGCAGAAAAAATATCGTCCTGTTGTGTTTGTGGCATCTGCGCTGCGCTTGCATCTTGCTCCGTTTCGCCGGGCAAGTTACCCCTAAAGCAATGTTGGATATCTTTTTACAAACGTTGCCCTTCTTTGCCGTCATCGCCCTTGGTTATGGCGCGGGGCGCAGGGGGTTTTTCACCCCTGAAGCAACTGCATATCTAACGAAATTCATCTTCTATTTTGCACTTTCCGCCATGCTCTTTCGCTTTTCAGCGACGCTCCCGTTCAGCGAAATCTGGAATGGACGACTTGTCGTGGCCTACCTTTGGGGCACAGCGTTCATCTATGGCGTCGCGACCATTGTGGCGCTTTTACGCAATCAAGGCATCGCAAAAACTGCAATCGAGGCACAATGCGCTGTGATCGGGAACACAGGTTTTTTGGGCGTGCCGATGTTGGTTTTGCTGATGGGCGAGAAAGCGATTGGCCCTGTCATGCTGGTCCTAGCCGTTGATCTTGTCGTCTTTTCCAGCTTGATCGTAATATTGATGTCGATCGCCAAGGACGGGCGATTTGATCTGTCGGTCTTTGGCACAATCGGGATTGGCTTAGTTAAAAACCCTATGATCGTTTCAATGGTGCTGGGTTTGACTTGGTCCGCAACAGGCGCGCCTTTGCCAAAGCCGATCTTCGCATTTACGGACTTGCTCGGGGCCGCAGCAACACCTGGCGCACTGTTCGCCATCGGCGCATCCCTCGCGAGTAAATCCACCGAAAAGATTGAAGTCGCTGCTTGGCTCACCTTTTGCAAGCTGGTGTTGCATCCGGCTTTTGTCGCCATCGCCGCGATATATCTTTTCCCGCTGGATCCTTACTCGGCCAGCGTGATAATCGCCGCTGCCGCCTTGCCAGTTGCGGGCAACGTCTACATGTTGGCGCAGCATTACAACGTCGCCCCGCAAAGGGTGTCCGCCGCCATATTGGTCTCAACTGCGATAAGCATTGTGACCGTTTCTTTAGTCATAGGATGGGTCAGCCAGCTTTAGCGCAGCACCCACGCACAGGAGTTAAGATCTATGAAAACCATTTCCGAGAACGTCTGTTTCGGCGGCAAACAAGGCGTCTATTCACACGCGTCAGAGGTCTGCGGAGGCGAGATGACCTTTGGCTTGTTCATGCCCGCCGAAGCAGAGAATGGTCCAGTACCAATCCTGTGGTTCCTCTCTGGTCTGACCTGCACGCATGAAAATGCAATGGTCAAAGCAGGTGCGCAGAATTGGGCCGCAGAGCAAGGGATCGCACTGGTGTTTCCTGACACGTCTCCGCGCGGAGAAGATGTCGCGAATGACGACGCATATGATTTGGGCCAAGGGGCTGGGTTTTATGTGGACGCGACTGAAACCCCATGGTCCCCACATTTCAAAATGTGGAGCTATTTGGCCGATGAGCTTCCTACGCTGATCGAAGATCAATTCGAGGTCGATATGGAGCGCCAAGGCATCACAGGGCATTCTATGGGCGGGCATGGCGCGCTGACTTTGGCGATGAACTTGGAGGGGCGTTTTCGTTCTGTCTCCGCCTTTGCGCCGATCTGCAATCCGACGGCGTCTGATTGGGGTCGCAAGCAACTTGGCGCGTACCTTGGAAGCGATGAAAGCACATGGGCAAAGCACGACGCAGCTTTGCTGATGAAAGACAAAGGGTTTGATGGACCTGTCTTGATTGACACAGGCACCAATGATCAATTCCTAGATCTTTTGAAGCCTGAAAGCTTGGCAGAGGCCGCAACAAAACGTCGTCAACAAATGACTTTCCGTATGCAGCCTGGCTATGATCATAGCTACTTCTTCATCTCCACCTTCATGGAGGATCATGTGACTTTCCATGCTGAGGCGCTCTACGCTTGAGCCTCTACATCGACGCAGATGCCTGTCCGGTTAAGGCCGAAGCAGAGAAAGTTGCGACCCGTCATGGCGTGACCATGTATGTCGTCTCCAACGGTGGCTTGCGTCCTTCGCAAAACCCATTGGTGGAAAATATCATTGTCGATGCAGGGCCTGACGTAGCGGACATGTGGATCGCGGATCGTTGTGGGCCTGCGGATGTGGTGGTTACGGGTGACATCCCATTGGCCGCGAAATGCGTCGAAGCCGGCGCAGAAGTGTTGCAACACAATGGGGATCGCTTCACCGCGGCCAACATCGGGCAACGCTTGGCGATGCGTGATTTAATGGCAGACCTGCGCGAAGCGAACCCACTCGGCTCTGGCGGCGGTGGTAAACCGTTCTCCAGGGCGGATCGCTCAAAGTTCCTGGATTCCCTGGAGCGCGCGCTGAGGGCTGCAAAAGGAAAGAGTTGATGACAGTAGACGCGGTAATTTTCGACATTGGCAATGTACTGATCGAGTGGCAGCCAGAGCGGTTCTATGACCGCGTTATTGGCGAAGAGCGTCGGCGCGCGATCTTCGACACTGTTGATCTGCACAAGATGAACGACCGCGTGGATCGGGGTGAAAATTTTCGCGATGTGATTTATGAGACCGCTGAGCAATATCCCGAAATTCGCGGAGATATTCGGATGTGGCATGATAACTGGATCGAGATGGCCTCCCCCGCGATTGACCATTCTGTGCGTTTGATGCGCACTTTGCAGGCGAAGGGCGTGCCTGTCTTCGCCTTGACCAACTTCGGGGTAGAGAGCTTTGCTTATGCGCAAACGGAGTATGATTTCCTGAATGAATTTGATCGCGCTTACGTGTCTGGCCATATGAAAGTCATTAAGCCGGACGCTGACATTTATGCGCAATTAGAGTCAGATTGCAGGATAGCACCAGAACGTTTGCTCTTCACAGATGATCGTGCAGACAACACCGCAGCCGCCGCTGCGCGTGGCTGGCAAACGCATTTGTTTGAAGGCTCTCTAGGTTGGGCTACGCGCTTAGTCGCTGAAGGGTTGTTGAGCAAGGAAGAGGCGGCATGAGCATTCAGATCGGCTTTAAAGATGGCGAAAAAGGCCTTGATTGGATTGGTCTCACAGAAGCATTGAAAGCGGGTCATCACCTGCCCAAGGCAGAGGTCGCAGATACATTTCTGTACCGTGGTAAAGATACGTTGCTGAACCGCTCTGCTTGGATCAACGGGCTTGGGTTGGCAGTGAAATGCGCGACCGTGTTTCCTGATAATCCAAACACCGGCGTGCCGATGATCAACGGGGCGGTGTCCTTGTTTGATGATGCAAATGGGCGGCTTGAAGCGATCATCGATTTTCATTTGATCACCAAGTGGAAGACGGCGGGGGACAGCTTGCTGGGCGCCTTGCGGCTTGCTCGCCCTGAAAGTCGTAAGATCTTGATCATTGGTTCTGGTACTGTCGCGCGGGCTTTGCATGATGCCTATAGCGCAGGATTTGAGGGTGCCACGTTCACCGTTTGGAGCCGCACGCGCGCCAATGCTGAAAGCTTTGCCGCTGGGCGCAACGCTGTTGTGTCGGATGACTTGGAGCGCGCTGTGCGCGAAGCGGATATTGTCACTTGCGCCACGATGAGCACAGAGCCTGTTCTGCGCGGCGAGTGGTTGCAAGCGGGTCAGCACGTTGATCTGATTGGTGCTTATCGACCTGACATGCGAGAAGCAGATGACGAGGCTTTGCAGCGTGCACGCGTGTTTGTGGACAGCTTTGACACAACGATCGGCCATATCGGCGAAGTGCAAATTCCTTTGGAAAGTGGCGCGATTGAGCGTGGTGACCTGCTTGCGGATTATTACTCGGAAGCGGGGTTTGAACGGGGATCTGAAGATGAGATTACTTTGTTCAAGAATGGTGGCGGGGCGCATTTGGATTTGATGGTGAGCCGATATGTGCTGGAGCGCTACATGGCTTAAGGTTTCCAATCGCTAAAGCGATCGGACCGACTGGGGGACTAGTCCCCCAGACCCCCTAGAGTTTAGTGGCAAGATAAAGACTAGGCCGCAATGGGGCGTTCGAGTTTGCGTTCTTTGATCGGAAGGTGAATGAGTGCGCTGAAAGCACCGACGCCGATGCCAACCCACCAAACAGC
>CAYQZI010000015.1:0-29930 GCA_964421835.1 uncultured Planktotalea sp. | reverse complement strand
ATATCGATGCGGGCCTGCGCGCGCATATGAACAAGGTCTACGGCACGATGTCCGTGGGTATGTTCATCACATTTCTTGCAGCTTGGGCGATTGCTGGCCTCGCGGTCACCAATGATCCGTCGCAAGCCGTCGCACAGATTGGCGCTGATAAGTATCTGACATCGCTTGGTTCCGCACTCTACCTCTCCCCACTTAAGTGGGTTGTGATGTTTGCGCCTTTGGCCTTCGTCTTTGGCATGGGTGCCGCGATCAACAAGATGTCCGCCGCGACGGCACAGACGGTGTTCTATATCTTCGCAGCTGTCATGGGCGTTTCTATCAGCTCGATCTTCTTGGTCTTCACAGGCTACTCGATCATGCAGATCTTCTTGATCACATCCATCGCCTTCGCGGGTCTGTCCCTCTGGGGTTACACAACGAAAAAGGACATCTCCGGTTGGGGTAGCTTCTTGATTATGGGTGTTATCGGCCTCATCGTGGCGTCTATCGTCAACATTTGGCTCGCCTCCCCTGCGATCATGTTCGCGATCTCCGCGATTGGTGTTTTGATCTTCGCGGGTCTTACTGCGTATGACACCCAGAACATCAAAAACACATACCTCGCGCATGCGCACCACGGCGACAGCGAGTGGTTGGGCAAGTCCGCAATCATGGGCGCGCTGAGCCTCTATTTGAACTTCATCAACATGTTCATGATGCTGCTTCAGTTGTTCGGCAACCGCGAGTAAGCGTTTTCGAAATCGTTAGATTTTATGAGCCGGTCCTTTCGAGGGCCGGTTTTCTTTTGCCATACCAGATCAATGCCCGAAAGACGCGGCATAAATGCCAAAGCAGCCCACAACAATCAGGCTTAACGCCCAAACGATATCAAGGTTGAACCACGTCTTGGACAGGAACTTCAGACCGAGCCAATAGTAGATGATCACCGCAATCACAGCGCCTGCAACCGTCATTGAAAACGTGTGCACCGCAGCAACGCTAAGGGCGATGCCAATATTGCTGGTCATCAGGGCTTCTACCGCTAAATGGCCCGTGTCATCCGGCGCAATCGCACAAATTCCCAGATAAATTGGCACCAGCATTAAGCCGGCCCCATGCGCCATCGCCGCCAAAAACGACCAAAGCGCCAAACGCGCAGGGTGCACCCGCGCAAGGAATTTCGGATGTTTTCGATTGATCAACAGGTAGATACCCATCGCAATGACCAAAAGCCCAGCGACAATTCGTATTTCGGTTTCCCAATCAACCAAGAAAATCATCAACGAGAAAGGCAATAAAATGCCGATCATCGCAACAAAGTGCCCAAGCGCGAGCATCGCCAGCGCACGCGGCAAGGCTTTGGCTTTGCCCTCCATCAAGGCCGCAGAAACGGCCAAAGGCCAACCCATCCCTGGGTTTATGCCGTGATACAGCCCTGAAAAAACGACGGCCCACCAAAGGGCCGCCACAGAGCTCACATCAGCGCTCATTTAGACGCGTCAGACGGACGGATAACAGAAACTGTCGGTCGAGCAGTCGCCGCCCTCAAGCCGGATCTGGTGTGAACGCAGCCCTTTGGGGAAGTCGATGTAGAAATCTTTGTTGAGCGTCAGCCCGCCGTTTTCGCCCACATCTGCCATAACCATCTGTCCACCTTCATCATCGGGATAGAACTGATCATCCCATGTCGAATAAAGCGAATTGGTCCAATAGACGCGTTTGCCATCGCGGCTGATTTCCACCATTTGCGGCCCGTAAGCGAAAGGTTTGCCGTTAGGATGCGCAGTGCCTTTGGCAATGCCGCCAACTTCAACTTTTCCGACCAGCTCGGGGTTCATGGGATCGCTGACATCGTATTGATGCATCTCACCCTGCCCCCAGCACGCGACATAGAGATATTTGTCATCAAGACTAAGATCAATGTCTGTGACCAATGCAGGCACCGCGCCAAAGCCCTGCAACAGCGGTGGCAGATTTGCAGGATCTTCAGGACGCGGATCAATCGTGATCGTTTTCTTAGCCTGCCAAACCCCATCATCATCGCGCCACCACGTGAAAATTGCGCCTTGCAGGTTGGTGGTATCAACCACGACACCACAGAACCCATAGGATTTCGTCGGATCGTGTGCAGGGCGAATTTCCAATGCCATTTGGTGGTTTTCGCCAAGATCAATCGTTTGGATATTCTTCCGCTTGCGCAGGTCCCAGAAGTGGATCGAATGGCCGTATTTGTTAGATAGCAAGTCCTCTGCAACAATGCCGTTCTCAAACTGCGGCGGCAGACCCCACTCGGAACTGACCATGTAGTCTTGCGGTAGGTTCCACCAGAAATCGTAGTGCTTATCCTGTTTACCACGGTCCATTTCGTACTGACCAATGATCTCGAAGGTTTCGCAATCCATGATAAAGATGCCGGGGGGTCCATCTGTGCCATCTTCACCGCCGCCACCAAGGCAGGACACATAAATGCCTTCAGGGCCACAATGAATCGTATGCGGGCGCGAATAGCCTGTCTTTGCAAACAGTTCTTCGGGCTCAATCGTCTTATGAATATGCGCTTTCAGCGGCTCTTTCACATCGATTACGTAAATCCGCGAAGATCGAATCCCGGGTACAATGAGATAGCGGCGTTCAAGAAAAGCGTGACCCGTCAGAGGCGACAAAGCCGAGGAACATGCGTTCCAGCCGAAGTGGTGAAATTCGTCGCCTTTGTTGGGGACGATCACTTGATGAACAATTTCGCCGTAAGTGTCAGAATCAGGCTTTAGATCAACAACTGCAATACCGTCGGATTGCGAGCCATCAGGGCTTAGCATAACCGTAAAGGCGTACTCTTCTACAGGCGCTTCCATTGCCAGCTTTGGCGATGCATGAAACGTCGGGTCAGGTCTTAAATTCATTTTGTTCCTCCCAGATTAAAATGTCTTTCATCTTTCTTTCTGTCGCTTTGACTTTGGGTGTGTTTGAGGAAAGGTGTTCAACAAAAATTCACAAAGCAAGAAAATTCGTTGCATGACAATCGCGTCACCAAAGTAACGATTAACTACATTTTGAGCACTTTTCTGAATTTCATCAACATCTTCAGATTGTTAAGCTAATTCTTGTTCGCCAACGTAGTTTTGCGGATCATAGAAAATGACAGCCTCACTTGCGCAAGAACAGGTGGTTCTTACGACGATTTAAAGCTGCCCGAGCATCAGAACTGAAGCGAATCCGATGCCTTCAGGTCCAAGAGGCACAGTCACAGGCTTTGAAACGACAAACCCCATGGCCTGATAAAACGGCACCGCGCTTAGGGTCGAACAACACTCCATACGCGTCATGCCAGCCTTGCGCGCATCCTCAAAGGTCGCATCCATAACCGCTTTGGCCGCACCACGCCGCACATAATCGGGATCGCTGACCACATGTCTAATATGGCCAAGGCCCGGCTCCACCCCACCTGTCGGGCGCTCTGCACTCCAGCCACCAGCACTTATGATCTTATCCTCAACAATGGCCGCGAAATACGTCCCAGAGGTCACCAGCTCAGGGCGCGCTTTGCTGATAAGAGGCAACGCAACCTCCAAAACCGAAGCCGCATAATCTGCCTTAAGAAGCGTCGGGTAACTTCGTGACAAAAGCCTATCAATTGCAGGGATGTCAGCATGGTCGGTTCTACGAATTAACATTCGTGCACTCTCCACTTAAAAGTAAGATAAGGGCCGAAACGCAAAAAGCCGCGCTGGTGTGCGCGGCTTTGAAAACGTCGGATAAGAAGGGATCTTACTTGATCTTGCCTTCTTTGTACTCAACGTGCTTGCGCACAACTGGGTCATACTTACGGATGACCATTTTCTCGGTCATTGTCCGCGCGTTTTTCTTTGTGACATAGAAGTGGCCTGTACCCGCGGTCGAGTTCAGGCGGATCTTGATCGTGGTTGGCTTCGCCATGGGTCATCTCCTGCTTCGAACAGCGTCGCGCCGTTCGGGAATTCTTTGATTACCGCCTTCTATAGCGCGCGGCCCCCGAGTCAACAGGCATTTCAGAGCGATATGCCCGATTATCACCCTTTCCCGCAGGATTGCAGCCTTGTCAGCTGAATATAAAGCTGCGGCGATGAATGCGTGACAGCCATGCGGCGCGATAAGCGTCGGGAGAAAATCTCACCCCACAAATAAGACCACAAACGGCGGGTTGCATTCCAACTGCAAAACATCGACATACGCGCAGATTGCGCGAAGGTGTCACATGAATTTTGCCGCAGCTTTTTTTGCCTTACTCGCCGGTGCGTTTTTTGCACTCTCGGCGTTTGCTCAGCGACGCGGACTTGCTGACACTGACGGGGTGACCGGCGCACTGTATTCGATCGGGACTATGGCCGCCTGTTTGTGGTTGGTATCCCCGTTTTTCGTGGATTTCGCGTGGTTTAAAGAACCCACCATTTGGATATTCGTGCTCACGGGCATCCTGTTTCCCGCAAGTAGCCAAACCGCACAAATCTTCTCGGTTCAAAGGCTTGGGCCGACATTGACATCCGCTCTAGGCAGCCTTGCACCGGTTTTTGCGGTTTTTCCGGCTATCTTAATATTGGGGGAAGACTTCAGTCTTCAGGCGGGTCTTGGCCTTGGAATGATTGTTGTTGCAATGATCTATTCAACCTCTGGATCCAAGAAATTGCCGCGCAATTGGCCGATCTGGGCTTTGGCGTTTCCGCTTGTCGCCTCCATGTCGCGCGGTCTGACGCAACCTTTCACCAAACTTGGATTGCTCGACATTCCCAGCCCAGTCTTCGCAACAATGGTGCAAGCGACGATCTCTTTGGGCGTGATCTATTTGGTGACATCCCTTCCGATGAACCGCAAAGCGCATAGGGTCGGAGCTGTTGGCCGAAAATGGTTTTGTATCACAGGTATTCTTGTCAGCGGCGGGATATTGTCGCTGAATTCAGCGATTTCCTTCGGTGAGGTTTTGCTCGTCGCCCCTCTCGCGTCGCTCGTTCCACTCTGGGCATTGGCCTTCAACGTTTTGATATTTAAGGCGGAAACCGTAGATCTGCGCCATCTCGGCGTTGCTGTGCTTGTTGTTCTGGGTGTCATTTTGATCACCGCGCGCTAGGCGTGTTGTGTGGGCTACATTGGAAATCAACCAAGCTCCATCCAAGCAAAAAATGATGGAACGCGTGCGGAGGGCCTATAAGCCGGATTTTGTCCAATGCGCAGCTCTCGATGCGCACATAGATGACCATTCATCTCAAGACGCAGTTGCCTGCGCCCCTCTAGCTGCCAACCCGGATGCCTCAGGCTAAAGCGTCCTTACGCGGATATCGATTGCTCGATCACACGCGCGCGGCATCCCTATTTGGCATTGCTCCCGGTGGGGCTTGCCGTGCCGGTCCGGTTACCCGTCCCGCGGTGCGCTCTTACCGCACCGTTTCACCCTTACCTATGCCGAAACATGGGCGGTTTCTTCTCTGTGGCGCTATCCCTCAGGTTACCCTGGCCGGGCGTTACCCGGCACCGTTGCTTCATGGAGTCCGGACTTTCCTCCAAAACGAGCTACCGCGAGGTAGCGACGTTAAGGCAGCCATCCAGCCCTCCGCACGCAAGCCCGCGCCTAACCGTTGGCTTGCCATGGGTCAACCGCGAATCGCGCTGCCAACGATGCCGCGTCACGCCGATCCGCTTCGCACTCCACCCCCGCGCGACTAGGGGCATAACGCAAACGGAAGGCGTTCAAACAGGCCGTCACACCAAACTCAGTCACTGCATAGCCCAGCGCTTCTAAATTTTCGGTTAATGGCTGATCAGAACCCGCATCAGGCCAAACAGACATCCCCCCAAGCGCCAAACGCTTCCAATCAAAGCGCGCGCCGGGGTCTATTTTGCGCAAAGGGGCCATATCAGAATGCGCAATGACGTGATGGGCCGGAATATCCCAACGCTTTAGAATTTCGCCAAGCAAACGCTCTAAGGTATCCATCAATGCGCTTGAGAACGGCGAGCTCCCATCGTTATCAAGCTCAATCCCGATAGAGCGCGAATTGATATCATCGCAGCCTGCCCAGCGCCCTGCCCCCGCGTGCCACGCGCGCAGGGTTTCATCGACCATCTGCACCGCGCGGCCATCGCGCCCAATCAGATAATGCGCCGACACTTGTTTTTCGGGATCGCAGAGCGTGCAAATCGCATCTTCAGCGCTGCCCATCGCGGTGTAGTGCAGCACAACCATGTCAGGTTTTTCAATGCCAAGTTTGCGCGGTCCGCAGTTGGGGGACGGGCGCTGCTCAATCTCAGCGCCCCTCAAAATATCAGCCATTCACAGCATTGCGAAACGGCGCTGGATCCCACGCGCAGGCGAAACCGTCGCCATCAGGGTCCATGCCTTTGCGATCTTTTTGTGGACCGCCCAGTTCCATAAAGGCCTGCTGCGCTTGATCTTGCGAGGCAAAGCCCGAACAAGCCCGTTGATATTTGCGCGCGGCGTTAAAGCCATTACGGCGATAGACGCGTTGCCCTCTGGCGTTCTTGGCCGCAATGGCAAAGGCCACAATATTCGGCCCACTGTTGCCTTGCCGCGTTGGCAGAGCCGTTGGCTGGATCACCTGAAACTGCTGCTGATTCTGCGCGCGCTTTGCAGCATCCCCTTCAATCGAGCGTTGGCCAGAGACCGCATTGAAGTCGTTCTCAGCGCTGATCCCGCCCGCGCGCAGCACAGGCGCGGCATTTTCAGGGCTCGCATTCACAACGCCGTCCGCGCTATTGGCCTGCGCAATTCCAGAGGCCGCAACTGGTGCAAGGCTCTCCGAGCTGACCGCTTGCGGCGCAGGCAAAGCCCCGCCCGTCAAAGCCGCATCGCGCGCGGCTTGAGCGCGCTCGAATTCTTTGTAATCGCCAAATCCAACCCCAGCACCACTGTCAGGAATGGTCGGGCTACAGGCGCTCAGTGCCAAAGCCGCGCCCAGCGCAAAGGTCGAAAGGAAAATCCGCTTCATTTTAAACTTGCCTCATGTCTCTTTCAGGCGCGTCTACCACCATTTGCTTGGTTTTGCTACAAAACCCGCAGATTGCTCAAGCGCATAGGCGGTATTTAGCAAATCCCCCTCTTCCCACGGTTTACCAATCAATTGCAGCGCAAGCGGCAGGCCGTTGCCATCGACACCCGCAGGCACGGCAATTCCGGGCAGACCTGCAAGGTTCACAGTCACAGTGAAAACGTCATTGAGATACATCTGAACCGGATCTGCATCCTTCATCTCACCCAGCCCAAAGGCCGCGCTTGGCGTTGCAGGCGTCAGGATCGCATCAACACCAGCGGCGAACACATCCTCAAAGTCTTTCTTGATCAGCGCCCGCACGCGGCGCGCACGGTTGTAATAGGCATCATAGAAACCCGCGCTCAGCACGTAGGTGCCAATCATTACGCGGCGTTGCACTTCAGGGCCAAACCCTTCGGCGCGGGTCTTTTCATACATCTCCGTGATGCCGTCGCCCGCATCCAGCGTCGCGCGGTGGCCATAGCGCACCCCGTCATACCGCGCGAGGTTCGAGGACGCCTCCGCAGGCGCAATCACATAGTAAGCCGGCAAAGCGTATTTCGTGTGTGGCAACGAGATATCAACAATCTTCGCGCCCGCCTCTTTCAGCATCGCAGTGCCATCGCGCCAAAGCTGCTCGATCTCATCGGGCATGCCATCCATGCGATATTCTTTGGGGATACCAATGGTTTTGCCCTTGATGTCACCGCTCAGCATCGCTTCAAAGTTCGGAACCGCCAGATTAACGCTGGTGCTGTCCTTGGCATCAAAGGAACACATCGTCTCTAACATGATCGCTGCGTCGCGCACGTCTTTGGTCATCGGCCCCGCTTGATCAAGGCTAGAGGCAAAAGCAATCGTGCCCCAACGCGAGCACCGCCCGTAGGTAGGCTTGATCCCCGTTATGCCTGTAAACGCGGCTGGCTGGCGAATGGATCCGCCCGTGTCTGTGCCCGTCGCTGCAAGGCAAAGATCCGCCGCCACCGCCGATGCAGAGCCGCCGGATGATCCACCCGGCGTCAGCTCTGATGTGTCATCCTTGCGCCGCCAAGGGTTGACCACATTGCCGTACACCGACGTCTCGTTGGACGAGCCCATCGCGAACTCATCCATGTTGAGCTTGCCCAGCATCACCGCGCCTGCGTCAAACAGGTTCGCGCTGACCGTGCTTTCATACTCGGGCTTGAAGCCGGTCAGAATAGCCGATGCTGCCTGCGATGGAACACCCTTGGTGCAGAACAAATCCTTGATCCCAATCGGCAAGCCACACATATCCGGTGCATCGCCTGCTGCAATACGTGCATCCGCGGCTTTGGCCTGCTCTAGCGCAATCTCTGGCGTGTGGTGCACAAATGCATTGAGCGCTCCCGCGCCTTCGATGGCTTTCAAATGCGTCTGCGTCAACTCAACAGATGTTGTCTCGCCCTTGCGTAACGCATCGCGCGCGCTGGCCAGTGTCATCTTCGTAAGATCGCTCATTATTCAACCACCTTCGGAACTGCGAAAAACCCCTCGCGGGCGTCTGGCGCATTCTTCAGAACTTTTTCCTGCTGCGCGCCGTCCGTCACCGCGTCGCTGCGCCGATACAAACGCTGCGGCGTAACAGATGTCATCGGCTCAACCCCTTCGACATCCACTTCGTTCAATTGCTCAATAAAACCAAGGATATTGGTGAATTCCTGCGCCAATGCGGGCAAGGCTTCCGGCTCTACCTTGATGCGCGCCAATTTGGCGACGCGCGCGGCGGTCTGTTCATCAATGGACATCGGGCAAGTCTCCGGCTGATCGCTTTGCGCTAGCGTTTATCCTTGACGCAAAGCAGTCGCAAGCCCCGCTTCATCTTGCCCTTAAACTCGAATCCCTTAGGCACCGCGCGCACCACAATCGCAATTGAGATTCCGCCGATCCAAGGTAGTATCACAAAAACCTTAGCTCAGGAGACAGCACATGAAAATCATTCCCCTCGGTCACTCCGGCTTTCGCATCGAAATCGAAGATCAGGTCCTGCTCATTGATCCTTGGCTCACCGGTTGCCCGGTTTTCCCTGAAGAGCGTCGCGAAGATGCGATGAAGGGCGCGACCCATGTGCTTATCTCGCACGGTCATTTTGATCACTGCGCCGATGGCTTCGATATCGCCAAAGAGCTCGATATCCCGGCTGTCGGCATTTACGATCACATGGGATTTATGGAAGAAAAACGCGGCATCAAAACTGTTGGCTTCAACAAAGGCGGCACCGTGCAACTTGGAAAAGTCGCTGTCACCATGGTCACAGCGGCGCACTCCAGCACCTATAAAACCGAAAATGGCCCCATGTATGCAGGCACAGAAAGCGGCTTTATGATCGCTGGCGAGGGCCGCGTTATCTATTTCAGCGGCGACACGGATGTGATGATGGATATGGAACTCTTTGAGGATCTGCACCACCCCGACATCGGCATCCTTTGCGCTGGTGGTCACTTCACCATGGATATGACGCGCGCGGCCTATGCTGCCAAGCGTTTCTTCAATTTCAGCACAGTCATTCCGTGCCACTACAATACTTTCCCACTGCTTGAGCAAAGCATTCAGCCAATGATCGACGCCGTCCCGAACGCCCGTGTGATCGCGCCAGAGGTCCTGATCCCTATCGAGCTTTGAACTTTATGCGCCGCAAAAGACGCAAATTTTAACGAAACATAGAGTTTCCTTGATTACACCGCATGAGCATCGTAGCGTGATGCCACAATTTTGACATAATCTATTTAGGTGCCGCTATGCTTTTCCTTCTCGCTCTGCTTGGTTTGACCGCTGGCGCATTGTTTGTTGCCGATCCCACTGCGGATGAAATTGTCGGTACCGAGAATGGCGATAGCATTGATGCGAATGCGGGCGATGATCTGGTGATCGGCGCTGGCGGGAATGACCAGATCCTTGGAAACGACGGAAATGACTTCATTTTTGGCGATGCGGGCAATGATACGCTTACAGGCGGCGATGGGGATGATTTCGTGGCCGGTGGCCTTGGCGATGACAGTATTGTCACCGGCACGGGCAGCGATCTTGGCACCGGCGGCGGCGGCAATGATGTGGTTCAGCTCACGGGCACGTCGAACATTTTCTCGGGTGGGCTTGGCAACGATGTCCTGACCGACGGTTCAGGCGATAGCGTGCTGCACGGCGATGAGTGGAACGCAACAGAGGGTGGCAACGACACGCTCTTTGGCGGCAGCGGCGACGACACGCTCTTTGGCGGCGTGGGTCAAGACAGCCTTATTGGCGGCTTTGGCAATGACTTTATCGAGGGCGGCGATGACCGCGATTTCATCGATGGCGGCGAAGACGATGACGAAGCCTTGGGCGGCGACGGCGATGACACCATCCTTGGCGATTACGGCTTCGACGAGCTGCGCGGCGGCGCAGGCGATGACATCGTGCTCAACACCCAAGCGGGATCGCTCTTTGGCGATGCAGGGAACGACACGCTCGTTGGGCTTGATATCGCGCCCTTTATTGACGACGAGCAATTCTTTGAAGGGCAGGACGACTTCCTCGAAGAACAAGAGTTTTTCGATGAGGAGGGCATGTTTTTTGATGGCGGCGCGGGCAATGATCTGATCGTGTCGAGCACCACCGGCGGCTCTAACCTTGTGGGCGGCGAGGGCCATGACCGCCTCTATGTCACTGGCGGCTCGGACAATATCGTTGATGCGGGCATCGGCGATGACGATCTCACCGACTTCGGCTCGTCCACACTGCTTAGCGGCGATGGCAATGATTTCTATATGCTGACGGCTGACACGACTGAACAGGTCTCGACGCTTGAAGACTTTGATCTGGAAGAAGATTTTATTGTTGTGCTGCTCAGTGATGCGGAATTGGCAACCAACCCAACCACACGCGATATCATCTATGATGTCGATGCAAGCGGCACGTACAACACGCTGTCCTATTCGCATTCTGATGGGTCCGTCGAGCTGTTCGCGCGCATTCCGATTAACATTCCGATCAGCTCTGAAGAGCAGCCATTCCCTGCGATTTCCTTCCAAAGCCTGACCTTTGGGATTCCTGTGACGCCCGGTTTGGGTCCGGTTCCAGTTTAATCACCACTCGTTTTGCGGACTATCAGGTGATCCATGATCCAAGCGCCATAAAAAGCGATCCAGACGTGCCCGATCATTGCCCGCTCTTCTCGGAAATTTGAGCACGCTGGCGATGCGCGTCTTGAGGCTTGCCTGAAGTTTTGCGTCGCGCATCAAAAAAGGGCCAGCGTAATGCTAGCCCTTTCTTGCCTACTTTCGTTTGTCCGGCTTGGCCTCAACAGGGCGCAGCGGGCAATTTTGGCACTCAGGCCGATCGCCGCAGGCCATCAGCCAATGATCGCACCATCATCTTTGGTAATCGCAATGATAGAGCTGCGCGCAGACCCCACACCATCAGGGAAGGCCCCGCTGGGGTGCTGGATGCCAGCAAAGATCGTGCGTCGATCGGAACTAAAGGTCAGGCCCGTTACCTCAGAGCCCTTTGGCCCTGTCATAAAGCGCTGGATTTCCCCTGTTGCCGGATCACCAACCAACATCTGGTTGTTGCCCATCCCAGCGAAATCGCCCTCGTCGCTGTCATCCCCATCCGTCTGGATCCAGAGCAGACCACGGCTGTCAAACATCATGCCATCTGGGCTGTTGAACAGATTACCCTCGTTGACGTTGTCTGATCCCGAATAGGCATCCTCGTGCACAGTCGGGTTTCCCGCCATGACGTAAAGATCCCATTTGAAGCTCTCGGAGGCATGATCATCCGCATCAGGATACCAGCGCACAATCTGACCGTAGCGGTTTTCGGCGCGTGGATTTGGGCCAACTGCTGGCGTTTCGTCGCCGCCCGCGTTGGGTTTAACAGCGCGGTTCTTGTTGTTGGTCAATGCGCAATAGCCCTCAACCGCGATTGGATTGATTGCCACCCACTCGGGGCGATCCATCGTCGTCGCGCCTACCTTAGAGGCCGCTTGACGTGTGTGAACAGCAATCAATGCTGCGTCCATGCCTGTCGCCTCTGGCGTCAAAGCGCGCCATTCGCCGGTGCCGTCTTCGTTGAAATGCGCTGCATAAAGCTGTCCTTCATCAAGCAATTTCGATGTGGCACCGCCTGTTTGGTAAACATGCGCGCTGACGAACTTATAAAGAAACTTGCCTCGCTCATCGTCGCCCAGATAGACAACAGGTCGCCCATCCGCCGAAAGGGCAAAGGCAGCGTTTTCATGTTTGAACCGTCCCAAGGCCGTGCGCTTTACGGGCGTTCCATCCAAATCGGCGGGGTCAATCTCAACGATGTAGCCAAAACGGTTCGGCTCGTTCGGGTTCTGGCGCAGATCAAAACGTGCATCATACATTTGGTAGTTATACCGGCTTTTGTGCTTGATGCCGTAGCGATCAAAGCCTTCCGGCATTTCCATTTCAGCATCAGTTGCGCCGAAATAGCCGTTAAAGTTTTCTTCGCACGTTAGATAAGTCCCCCAAGGCGTGCGCCCTGCCCCGCAGTTGTTGAGCGTGCCCAGAACTTCTGTGCCACTTGGATCAAAGGGGGTGCGCAGCATCGGATGGCCCGCTGCGGGGCCGCTGATCTTCATCGGCGTGTTTTGTGTGATGCGGCGGTTGAACGGGCTATCGGCTACGATCACCCAACCCTGTTCGGTTTGATCAACCTCCATGATCGTCACGCCTTGCAGGTTCTGCAACTTGGCGACATCCGCTTCGCTCATCGGCTTACCGCCTTGCGCCGCAGGCAAGTTGATCTTGGGATTCACATATTCATGGTTCACCGCAATGATCTGGCGATTGCCAACGGTGAAAAGCTCCATTCCGTCAGTGTTTTCCCCAAAGACACGCAGCGCGTTTTCAGCGCTGCCACCGGTTTCAGGATCATGCGGTGCTGCGTCAGAGAACAGCGCCGCCCCAGCGTGCAACGACGTCCCAGCTGTAGCCTTCGGGGACATGGACCGTTGCATCGGTATAGGCTGGGATAGGCGTAAACCCAAAGCGCGAGGCAGCGCCCGCAGCCTGTGCGGATGTTGTGCCCATCAAGCCCATCGCTGCCGCGCCAGAGCCAAAGGCAAGCAATCCGCTCAAAAAGCCACGGCGCGATATTGCAGCCTCAACGACTTTATCAAAATCCGTGGTATCGGGTGTCGGGCGTTGCAGTTCGTCCCACTCATCCCAGCTCAACTCAGACGTGTCGATATCGTTCATACTCTTTTTCCCATATGTGGCGAGTCATCGTGCTCGCACAGTCGCGCTGAAGCATGACAACCAAGCGACACAGGCATAAAGATTTTGTAACAAGGCAAAGTCTTTTGCCTTTACGTAACGTACAAGCACGTCAAAGTGCATTGCGGCACGACGGCAAATCGGTAAGTTGCGAGCTCAACAGTAAGTATCCCCAAAGCAATAGATCGCAAAAGCGACAGGCAGATGGGGGCAAACGGGAGGTCTCGATCAGCCATGCTGAGCGTATCTGATCTACATCTTTCCTTTGGCGGCATTAAAGCGCTGCAAGGGGTGAACTTTGAAGCCAAAGAGGGCGAGATCACTGGCGTGATTGGTCCCAATGGCGCGGGCAAGACTTCGCTTTTCAACGCGATTTCAGGCTTTTACGCCCCTGACAAAGGCACCGTGACCTTTGATGGCGACGACATAACAGGCATAACGCCGGACAAACGCGCCTCTCTTGGGATGGCACGCACATTCCAGAATATCGCGCTGTTTCGCGGCATGACGGTGCTTGATAATATCAAGCTTGGTGGCCACACACGGCTCAACACAGGGCTGTTCTCCGCGTTCAAATATTTTGGCTCCGCCCGCGCGGAAGAGCTGGAGCTGCGCCGCGATATTGAAGAGCGCGTGATTGATTTTTTAGAGATTGACCACATCCGCAAATACCCGATCACGATGCTCTCTTATGGTTTGCAAAAGCGCGTCGAACTCGCCCGCGCACTGGCGATGCGGCCACGCGTGTTGCTGCTTGACGAACCTGTTGCAGGCATGAACCGTGAAGAAACCGCAGATATGGCGCGCTTTATCCTTGATGTGCAGGAACAATTCGGCACGACCATTTTGTTGGTGGAGCACGATATGCATATGGTGATGGACATCTGCTCTCACATTGTTGTTTTGAATTTCGGTCAGCAAATCGCATCTGGCACGCCCGCGGAAGTCTCTCAAAACCCTGCGGTGATTGAAGCGTATTTAGGCGCGGCAGCGTAGGAGCGCGATATGGGACAGTTTATTCAATTCGCAATCAACGGCCTGATGAGCGGCGCGATTTATGCGCTGATCGCCGTGGGCATTGTGTCGGTCTATAAGGCGACCAAAGTGGTGAACTTCGCGCATGGCTATCTGATCATGTTTGGCGCGTATTTCTACTTCACCTTCGCGGTGATCATTCCAGGCATGGAGGGCGCGCCAGTTTGGCTTGCCTCTTGGAAGCCTGATTGGATGGTCGAAATGCGGACCGGTTTGGCGATGTTCTCGCCGCTTGGTGCTGTGCTGGATTGGGCAGCAAACGTGCCGCGTATCATCTTTGGCTTGATCGGCGCTTTGGTCTGTAACGCAATCCTTGGACTACTGGTGGAGCGCACATTGATGCGTCCATTGATGGGGCAATCGGTTTTTGCGATGATCATGGTGACGGTTGGGTTGATTTCGATCCTTTCTGGTGCCGCATCGCTGATCTGGACGGCGGACGCGGCCTTCGTTCCGCATATTGCCCCCAATACGCCGATCCGGTTCGAGTTGTTTGGCACGATGATCTTCCTCTTTGGCGCGGATATTGTGAATATGATCATCGCTTTGCTGATTTTTGGTGGCATCGTCGCGATGGTGAAATTCACCAAAGGCGGCGTAGCCATTCGCGCTACCGCCGAAGATCAATCGACGGCCTATTCCATGGGCATCTCAGTTCCCAAAGTCTTTTCACGCGCTTGGGTTCTAGCCTGCACGACGGGTGCCGTCGCTGGTGCAATCCTTGCAACGCGCAATGGTATCTCGCCTTCGCTCGGTCTGTTTGGCTTCTCGGTCCTTGCCATCGTTTTGATGGGCGGCTTGGACAGCTATGTGGGCGTGTTCATCGCGGCAATGACCGTGGGTGTGCTGGAAGCAATGACGCAGTGGAAGCTTGGCGGCGAATGGGCAGAGATCGTGCCCTACGTGGCCGTCTTGGTGGTTATCATTTTCCGACCGCACGGGCTTATGGGCCAAAAAGAGGTTGAACGCATATGATTAACGGCAACCTCAAAGCCACCTATGGTGCCGATGAGCGGGTTCTGAACAACCGCAACAAACAAGCGTTTGTGTTCATCAGCCTGCTTTTGCTTGCGATCTTTCCGCTGTTTGCCAATGACTACGCGGTGCTTATGGCCTGCAAAATGGGCATCCTACTGATCGCTGTTGTGGGCGTGAATGTCTTGACGGGCTACACAGGGCTTGTGTCCTTGGGTCACGGTGCGTTTGTTGCGATTGGCGCTTACGCGACGGTGATCTTAAGCAATGGCTTCAGCTGGCTCCCAGCTGGCATTCTACCTTTCATTGTTATTCCTCTCGCAATCATCATTTCCGCGCTGGTTGGTATTATCGTTGGTCTCCCCTCTTTGCGCGTCAAAGGCCTCTACCTCGCCGTAGCGACGCTCGCGGCGAGCTTCATTGTGAAGTTCTTGATTGAGCAGGATCTGTTTAAACCTTGGACCGGGGGCATTGTCGGGATCGATACACCAAGCGCGAATTTGCTGGGGTGGGAGCTTGATACGAAACGCGAGATGTATTTGCTGATCGCGTTTTTCGCCGTGGTGACCCTGCTCGCTGCGCAAAACCTGTTTCGTACGCGTGTTGGCCGTGCTTTCATCGCGATCCGCGACCGCGATTACTCTGCCGAGATCCTTGGCATCTCTTTGCTGCGCTACAAGCTGATGAGCTTTGCAATTTCTGCGGGTTATTGCGGCCTATCTGGTGCGCTTGGTGCTTACTTTTTCGCGCGTATCCTGCCGGAGCAATATGGCCTTGATCTCTCGCTTGAATTGGTCGCCGCCCTGATCGTTGGCGGTATGGGACGCACGATGGGACCTGTTTTTGGCGTTTTCGTTGTACTGCTTGTGCCCGAGTTGATCAAAATTGGCATGGGTGCTGCGACGGGCGGTAGCCTTGAACTGGCGCGCTACACGGGACCCGTTCAAGAAATCGTCTTTGGTCTTTTGCTAGTCTTCTTCTTGCTGAAGGAACCGCTGGGGATCAATCAAATCACTGACCGAATACTGCGCTCTGCAAACCGTTGGCCGTTTGCGCGTGGATAGAAAACCAAAGGCCACCACTTAGGGAGATGACTATGACACTTAACAGACGCACGTTTCTAGCCACCGGCGCGGCCGCGACGGCGGCCATGGGCACACCCATGATCCTGAAAGCGCAACCCACAGAGTATGTGCTTGGCGCGTCCTTGCCGCTGACAGGCCCATTTGCAACTGCGGGCCAGCTTGTGGCACCTGCTTTTGCTTTGGCGCAAAAGCTGTTCAACGATGAAGGCGGTATTGCGGGCACCCCAATCCGTTTCGTCACCGAAGATTCCGGCTACGTGCCGCAGAACACACTTGCCAACTACCAGCGCGCTTTGGCGACTGAGGGTAATTCTTTGGTGGGCTATTTCGCAGACTCCACAGGCGCGATGAAGCTGATCGCACCTGAGTTGAAAGGCGACAATGCACGCCTCATGGGCTCCACATCTTTCGCGTCTGAACTCGCGAACCCTGAGACGAACCCATACCAGTATATCTCTGGCCCGACCTATCAGGACCAGTTCGACATTCTGCTGCAAAACATCAAAGCGGCTGGCGGTACGAAAGTCGCGTTCATCCACTCCAACACTGAGTTTGGTCGCGATCCTTTGGAGCATGGCAAGGCGAAAGCCGAAGAGCTGGGCATCGAAGTTGTGCTTGTTGAAGCCACGAAAGCGCAAGGTGCTGACATTCCGACGCACGTCACCAAGCTGGCACAATCGGGCGCAGAGCACTGCATCCTGCAAGGGTATGTGACAGGCGTTTGGCCTCAACTTATCGGCGGTGCGCGTCAGTTTGGCCTGCCCGTGCAATTCCACGGCACATTCTGGGGTATGGAAAAGCTTATCGCAGATCGTATTACGGCGGAAGCGGGTCCGTTCCTTGCGGGCTATCAAGGCGTGATGCCTTACCGCTACTTCTATGACCGCGAAGGCGCGCCGCGCTATGAGCAGTATGCAGCGCTTTCCAAAGCAATGTTTGCTGGCACACCGCTCGAGAATTACATGTCCACTTGGGCGATCCAGACTATGTGTGGCCTTGAGCTGGCGATGAAAGCCATGCGCGATACGGCCGAAGCGGGCAAAGAGCTGACGGCGGATAACATCGCAGAAAGCCTGTCTGGTATTTCCGATTGGGATAGCGGCGGCTTCTTTGGTGGACCTGTGTCCATGAAGGACAACAAGATCGGGACGGGTCGCGTGTATGAATATGCGCCTGACACGGGGCTGTTCACGCCTGTGTCTGACTGGCTGAGCACATAAAAGACGTTTCGGATGGCCCTTTTGGGCCATCCGACCGAGGCGGGGGCCAGCCCCCGCACCCCCGGGATATTTGTAGACCAAAGAAGATACTGGACGCCTTTGCATGCTGAGCATCGAGAACATCGAAGTGAGTTATTATCACACCGTGCAAGCGTTGCGCGGCTTGTCGCTTGAAGTGCCGCAAGGCAAGATCGTGACATTGCTGGGCACCAACGGGGCTGGCAAAACCACGACACTTAAGGCTGCATCGAACCTTTTGAAGCTGGAAAATGGCGAAGTTGGCGAGGGCCGTATTCACTTTGACGGCAAGAATATCAAAAACACCGCGCCAGACGCTTTGGTGAAGCAAGGCATGTTTCATGTACGCGAAGGACGGCGTATTTTTGCGGAAATGACCGTCGAAGATAATTTGATCGCGGCCTCCTATGCGCTGGATGGGCGCGGCGAGAAGGCGGATTTCGACAAGGTATACGCGTTTTTTCCAAGGCTTCTGGAGCGGCGCAAGCAGATCGCGGGATATTTGTCCGGCGGAGAGCAGCAAATGCTTGCCTTTGGACGCGCAATGATTGCCAAACCAAAACTAATCTTGATGGACGAGCCGTCCCTTGGACTGGCCCCAAAGATTGTGAAAGAGATTTTCGAAACGATCCAGCGTTTGAACACCGAAGACGGCACCTCCATCCTGGTGGTGGAGCAAAACGCAGGTGTTGCCTTTTCCGTCGCGGACTATGGCTACATCATGGAAAGCGGGCAGATCGTTCTTGAGGGTGATGTTGAGACGTTAAAGAACGACAAAGACATTCAAAGCTTTTATCTTGGTGTCTCTGAAGACGGGTCTGAAGATCGTCAATCGTTTCGCGATGTTAAGCACTATAAGCGCCGCAAACGCTGGTTGAGCTAAGGGTACTGCTATGACTGATTTCCGCTCCAACGTTTCTATTGTGTCATCCCACGCTGCCAATGAGCCAAATCGCGTCGCGATGCGCCAAAAAGACTTTGGCATCTGGCAAGAGATCACATGGTCTGGCTTTGAAGAGATTATGCACGCGGTCGCAGCAGGCTTGATGGAGCTGGGAATGCAGGACGGCGAACACATCGGCATTCTGTCGGAGAACCGGCGCGAATGGGTGCTTGCTCAGTTCGGGATAAACGCAGCAGGAGGTGTGGTGACGGGCATGTATCCCACCTCCCCCGCGCCAGAGATTGAGCATCTTGCGGGCTCCTCTGACACCACGATGCTGTTTATCGAGGATCAAGAACAACTTGATAAGATAATCGAGCTGCGTGGCAAGCTGCCCAAGCTGCGTCAGTTGATCATTTTCAATCCCAAAGGCACGGCGGATCAGACGGAACTAAACCTGAAGACCTTTGATGAGGTGATCGAGATGGGCCGCAAAGCGCTGGCCGCAGGTGCCGACAAAGAGGTCGCCGCGCGCATCGCTGGCATCACACCAGAGCGCACAGCGATGATGGTTTTCACCTCCGGCTCGACGGGCCTGCCGAAAGGGGCTGAAATCAGCCACAACAACCTCTCTGTTGCGGCGGCCCTCAGCAAAGAGATCTTTGGTGAGTATCCAGAAGGCACCAATGTTCTGAGCTACCTGCCCCTCTGTCACATTGCCGAGCAAAACGTAACGGTGACCAACGCGCTGGCCTCCAAGATGGTGATGAACTTTGGCGAAAGCCTGCGCACGATCATCATTGATCTGCGCGAAGTCGCGCCACAAATCTTCTTCGGTGTGCCGCGTATTTGGGAAAAGATGCGCTCTGATCTGACGATCCAAGCGGCGACTGCGGGCAAGATCAAAGGGCCAATGACGCTTTATGCGCTGAAACAAGCGGAACGTCGCGGTGCAATCCGGCGCGATCAGTGGAGCGCGACGGACACGCTCGCCAACGCCTTTTGGGACCTCACCGTTTATCGTCATATTCGCTCTTACCTTGGACTTGGGCGGGTGAAATTCGCGATCACTGCAGCCGCACCGATTTCCGAAGACCTGCTTACTTTCATGCGCGGCATTGGCATCAACATCCGCGAAGCTTGGGGCATGTCTGAAACCACAGGCGCTGCGACCATTCAGCCTGACTGGGGCAACTGCGAAGGGCGCGTTGGGCAATTTGTCGACGGGGTTGACTATAAGATCGCTGACGATGGAGAACTGCTGGTCAAAGGCGGCATCGTCTTCAAAGGTTACTACAATCGCCCAGATGCCACAGCGGAAACCATTGTCGATGGCTGGCTGCATACGGGCGACGTGGCAGAGGCCTGCGCCGATGGCTCCATCTCGCTGATTGATCGCAAAAAAGACATCATGATCAACGCGGCGGGCAAGAACCTATCGCCCTCTTTGATCGAGAATATCATGAAAGCCTCGCCCTATATCAAAGAGTGCATCGTGATCGCTGACAAGCGTCCTTACGTGTCCGCCCTTGTGCAGATCGACATGGACACTGTGCGCCTGTGGGCCGAAAGCAAAAGCATCGCTTATACGACCTTTCGCTCACTCGCGGAGCATCCTCAGGTTCAAGAGTTGATCGACAAGGAGGTCGCGAAACAAAACGGCAATCTCGCCCGCGTCGAGCAAATCAAGAAGGTGCATTTACTCCCTAAAGAGCTGGATCACGACGACGGCGAAGTGACTGCGACGATGAAAGTGCGTCGCAACAAAGTGTTCGAATTATATGATGGCCAGATTGAAGCGCTCTACGCATGAGTGCTCGGCTATTTGCGCCTTACTCTGAGCTCGCCAATACCCTTCTGCCTCACGCCGTGCCAAACGCATCAGACGGCGCGCATGACATCGCGCATCTCACCCGTGTCTGGGCCAATGCCCACAGCATCGCCGCGCAGGAAGGTGGTGATCTCGAGATCCTAGCGGCCGCAACGCTTCTGCATGATTGCGTGAGCGTTGAGAAGAACAGCCCAGATCGCGCCAAAGCCTCTACGCTTGCGGCTCATGCTGCTGCGGCGCATCTCAAACCGCTTGGGTGGAAGGCCGAGCAGATCGCGCGCGTTTGTCACGCCATTGAAGCACATAGCTTTTCTGCTGGCATTGCACCTGAAACAATCGAGGCGAAGATCCTGCAAGATGCTGACCGCCTTGATGCCATCGGCCTTATTGGCGTGGCGCGATGTTTCTACGTTGCGGGTCGCATGGGCAGTCAGCTCTACGACCTTGTTGATCCACATGCGAAGAACCGCGACCTCGATGATCGTTCCTTTGCAATTGACCACTTTGAAACAAAACTTTTAACCCTCGCACAGGGTTTTCAAACGGCTGAGGGCCAACGCATGGCCATAACCCGCCACACTGAACTGCAGAAATTTCGTGACGCCTTTCTTTCACAAGTCAGCGCGTAACCAGCCCCTTCATCTTGCCTTGGGCTCCGCCCGTTCTGCGCCTGAAACGCTCCCCCAGAGCGTTTCTATCTCGGCGCGAACACTCCTGGGGAAACGGGCTTGCCCGATGGGGGCTGGCCCCCAGCAACGCCAAACACAAAAGGACCCCCGCTGTCACTCACTCCAGCAGGGGTCTCTGGCATCCGCTGGGGAGAACAGCGGGGTCGGGAAAAGCTATTCCGCAGCAGTCGCGCTCGGATTGTTCGGATGGGTTGTCCAATTGGCATAAGCCTCTTCCACGACACGCTCTGTGCGTGGATCAACCGCACCCACGGGCATCTCTTCCATGGTGATGCAATCCTGAACGGGGCACACGTTCACACAAAGATTACAGGCAACGCATTCCGCATCGATAACGCTGAACACACGCTCATCAGACATCGCAATCGCTTGGTGCGAAGTGTCTTCACAGGCAGCAAAACAGCGCCCACATGAGATGCAAAGATCCTGATCAATCTTCGCCTTCGCGATGTAGTTCAGGTTGAGATACTGCCAATCCGTCGTGTTGGGAACAGCCATCCCAACGAACTCGGATGTGCTGGCATAACCCTTTTCATCCATCCATTGGCTCAGGCCCGAAATCATCTCTTGCACGATCTTGAAGCCATAGGTCATCGCTGCCGTGCAGACCTGCACATTGCCACACCCAAGCGCCATGAATTCCGCCGCATCACGCCACGTGGTGATGCCGCCAATGCCGGAAATCGGCAGGCCCTGCGTCGCCTCCGCCCGTGCAATCTCGCTCACCATACTCATCGCGATGGGTTTTACCGCAGGGCCACAATAGCCCCCATGCGTGCCCTTCCCGTCAATCGAGGGCTCAGGACTCATCGTATCAAGATTAACGGAAGTGATTGAATTAATAGTGTTAATCAAAGACACCGCATCCGCGCCGCCAGCCTTTGCCGCTGCCGCAGGTTTGCGCACATCAGTGATATTGGGCGTCAACTTCACGATGACGGGTTTGGAATAATATTGCTTGCACCAGCGCGTCACCATCTCGATATATTCAGGTACTTGGCCCACCGCCGCGCCCATGCCGCGCTCTGACATGCCATGCGGACAGCCGAAATTCAGCTCGATCCCATCAGCGCCAGTGTCCTCGACCAACGGCAGAATGGCTTTCCACGCCTCTTCCTCACAAGGCACCATCAAGGACACAATCACCGCGCGGTCCGGATAATCCGCTTTCACGCGTTTGATCTCTTCAAGGTTGGTGAACAAGTCGCGATCCGTGATCAGCTCAATATTGTTCAAACCCAGCAAGCGCCGATCCGCGCCATAGATTGCGCCGTAGCGCGGCCCGTTCACGTTGACGACAGGCGGCCCTTCAGAGCCGAGCGTTTTCCAAACGACACCGCCCCAACCAGCCTCAAACGCGCGGCGCACGTTGTATTCCTTATCCGTCGGCGGCGCAGAGGCGAGCCAGAACGGATTGGGGCTTTTGATGCCAAGAAAATCAGTCGTGAGATCTGCCATTAGCTCGCTCCTCCCATGAGGGTCGCATGTATATCCATCGCCGCGTCGCGTCCTTCGGCCACTGCCGTTACGGTCAAATCATCGCCGCCGGACGCACAATCGCCACCAGCCCAAACGCCACTAACAGACGTCGCACCAGTCGAGGAAACCTTGATCTTGCGGCCGTCCAACTCGGGCAAATCATCACCCTGCAAGACCTGCCCAATCGCCCTAAAAACTTGATCGGCTGCAATCCGCACACGCTGCCCTGTTGGCCTTAAATCATCGTCGGTGTATTCAAACTCCACCTCGCGCACGGCGCCGTTGCCTTGAACTGCAATGGGCGACGCGTTGGTGATGATGCGCACCCCTTTAGAGGCTGCGAGGTCCTGTTCGTAAACGCTTGCGTTCATGCGCGCGCGCGAGCGGCGATACATCAGCGTGACGTTCAAAGCGCCAAGCAGTTTGGCCTGCACAGCCGCATCCACCGCTGTCATACCACCACCAATCACCACCACATCACGCCCCACGGGCACTGTGCTGAGATCACTGGCTTGGCGAAGGTCTGCAATGAAATCAACAGCATCCGTGATGCCATTTTTTTCATCGCCATCCAAACCTAGACCGTTCACACCGCCAAGCCCCATACCAAGGAAAACTGCGTCATAGTCGCTTTGCAGATCCGCCAGTGGCATGTCCGAGCCGAGCGCTGCGCCATAGCGCATCTCGATCCCACCGATCTGCAACAGCCACTCGACTTCGCGCGCGGCGAAATCATCGGTGCTTTTGTAGGCTGCGATGCCAAATTCATTCAGCCCGCCGGGCTTTTCCCGTGCGTCCATCACCACGACATCATGCCCGAGCATCGCCAATCGATGCGCGCAAGCAAGGCCCGCAGGGCCAGCGCCCACAACCGCGACGCGTTTGCCCGTCAGCTCAGCGCGCTCGAAAGGATGCGTGCCTTTGGCCATCAAGCCATCTGTCGCATAGCGTTGAAGTTGACCAATGAGAACAGGTTTGCCTTCGGCCACCTCGCGCACGCAGACCTCTTCACAAAGCGTTTCCGTCGGGCACACGCGCGCGCACATGCCGCCCATAATGTTCTGGCTCAGGATGGTTTTCGCCGCCGCATCAGAGGTCCCTGTTGCGATTTGGCGAATAAACAAAGGGATATCGATGTCCGTCGGGCAGGCCGTTATACAAGGCGCATCATGGCAAAAGTAACAGCGATCCGCCGCGACCAATGCTTCGTGATCATCAAGCGGTTTGTGCAAATCCTGAAAATTCGCATCATATTGATCGGCGTCAAGGCGCCCTGCTTCAATCCCCTGAGCTAGCATATCCGCTGGCATGGATCTCTCCTGTAGTTTTCGCTGTTTTCACGTTTGCAGGGTTTTATTTTTTTATCAACTGGTAAAAATTGATCTGCTTAAAATTTACGCAATCCACTTTGGCTTGCCGCGCGCGCAGGGCTTCGGTAACCAAGGGCCAAGAGGTCCCAAAATGAAGAAACAAGATATGAACCGCGATTGGATCGCCACAGCGCACACGCTTTCCTCCGCCCTGCCCTATTTGCAGCGCTATGATGACGCGACGGTTGTCATTAAGCTTGGCGGTCACGCCATGGGCAGCGATGCAGGCATGGAAAGCTTTGCACGCGATGTGGTGTTGATGCAGCAAGTGGGTGTGAACCCGGTGATCGTGCATGGTGGCGGCCCGATGATTAACGCGATGCTCGAGCGGCTCGCGATCAAATCTGAGTTTGTGAATGGCAAGCGCGTGACCGACGCGGCGACGGTGGAAGTCGTTGAGATGGTGCTCTCTGGGCGCGTCAACAAGCGCATTGTGCAAGCGATCAACGCAGAGGGCGGCAAGGCCGTTGGCCTGTCTGGCAAGGACGCAAACCTGATGGTCTGCGATCAGACGGATCCTGATCTTGGCTTTGTGGGCACCCCTGCGGAGTTGAACCCTGACTTCCTGCGCGAGCTAGCACGCGAGAATATTATTCCCGTGATCGCCCCAATTGGGACGGGGCGCAATGGCGAGACCTTCAACGTCAACGGCGACACTGCTGCTGGCGCAATTGCTGCCAGTCTCAAAGCGGATCGTTTGTTGCTGTTGACGGATGTGGCGGGCGTCAAGGATGGCTCTGGCGAGGTGGTGACAGAGCTGAGCGCTGCTCAGATCCGCGTGCTTACGGCGGATGGCACCATCGCAGGCGGTATGATTCCCAAAACCGAAACCGCGCTTGCTGCAATCGACGGCGGGGTGCGCGCGGTTGTGATCCTGGATGGACGCGCGCCCAATGCCTGCTTGCTTGAGCTTTATACAGAGCATGGCGCAGGTTCGCTGATCCGTGATTGAGGCCATTCGCGCGGCGGCGCAGGCAGAGCATCTCGACATCGTTGGCGCTTTGCACGAGGGCGATAAAACCGTGGTTCTGCTTGGCCCGCTCCAGCCTGGTTTCTGGCCTCATGTGCGCGGCAGCGATGAACTCCAGGACGGGCAACGAAATCCGCTAGATCGCTGGTCCAAACGCGTGATCACCGCCCTCGCGCGCCGCTTTGAGGCTGAGGCGCTCTTCCCCTCCGATGGTCCGCCCTATCCGCCGTTCATCTCTTGGGCGCTCGCGAGCCATCAGGCCTTCCTGTCCCCCGTCGGCATGCTTGTGCATGACAGCGCCGGCCTCTTCATCTCCTATCGCGGTGCGCTGCGCCTCTCGGGGCACCTCGAGCTTCCTGAGCAGGCGCACGCGCCCTGCACCCCTTGCTCCCAACCCTGCCGCTCCGCCTGCCCCGTTGATGCGCTCAGCGAAACCGCTTACGACGTGGATGCGTGCATAGCACACATCCTTGGCCCCGACAGCAAATCCTGCCGCACACAAGGCTGCGCGGCGCGGCGCGCTTGCCCTGTCTCGCAAACCTACGGACGCTTACCTGAACAATCTGCTTTCCACATGCGTGCTTTTTTGGGAGAGTGATCGCATGAGCAAAACACTGATCGTGATGCGTCACGCGAAATCGAGCTGGGAGCACGACCTTGAGGATATTGACCGTCCTCTCAATAAACGCGGTCACGACGGCGCGCTTGCTTTAGGCGATTGGCTCCGCTCGATTAATCTTGCGCCGGATGAAACCATTTGCTCCAGCGCAAAACGGGTGCAAGAAACCGGCGCAGGGCTGAACATTGACGCGGCGCTTACACGTTTCGAAAGCCTCTATATGGCGTCTGAAGATGCGCTGTTGGAAACTGTGCAGCAAGCAAAAGGTGACGTTGTCTTGCTGCTAGCTCATAATCCCGGCATCGGTGAATTTGCCGAGCAAATGGCGCAAAGCGCGCCGAACAATCAAAGATTTTTCAACTATCCATCAGGCGCGACGACAGTGTTTGAATGCGAAATCGAGACTTGGCCCGAGCTGAAATTCGGCGACGGAACGGTCACCCATTTCATCACCCCAAAAGAGCTGATGTAAAGGTAAGGTGCGTGATACCACGCACCCTACTTTGTCTTAGTGTCCCAAAATCTGGCTTAAGAACAACTGAGTACGCTCGGACTGCGGGTTGTTAAAGAACGCTTCCGGCTCATTCTGCTCCACAATCTGGCCCTGATCCATAAAGATAACGCGGTTCGCTACCTGACGCGCAAAGCCCATCTCGTGCGTGACGCAAAGCATCGTCATGCCCTCTTCCGCAAGCTCGATCATTGTATCAAGCACTTCTTTGATCATCTCCGGATCAAGCGCTGATGTCGGCTCGTCAAAGAGCATGATCCGTGGCTTCATGCACAGCGATCTCGCAATCGCCACACGCTGCTGCTGCCCACCCGACAGTTGCCCGGGATACTTCAGCGCTTGGTCAGGGATTTTCACCTTTTCCAAGAAATACATCGCTGTCTCTTCAGCTTCCTTCTTGGGCGTTTTGCGCACCCAAATCGGAGCCAGCGTGCAGTTCTCCAAAATCGTCAGATGCGGGAAGAGGTTAAAGTGCTGAAAGCACATGCCCACTTCCGAGCGGATCTTGTCGATGTTCTTAAGGTCAGAGGACAAGACCGTGCCGTCCACCTCGATACGCCCTTGCTGGTGTTCTTCCAGCGCGTTGATGCAGCGAATAAGCGTGGATTTTCCGGACCCAGAAGGCCCGCAAATCACGATCCGTTCACCACGGTTCACAGTCAAATCAATGTCGCGCAGCACGTGGAATGTGCCGTACCACTTGTTCATATTCTCAATGGTAATCGCGATCTCGTCCGATACCTGCATTTGTGCTTCGGCCATAACTAGGACCCTTTCTTATCGGTGACCGGTTGCGAGCTGACGCTCCAACCATTGTGAGTATTGTGAAATGCCGTAGCAAACGATGAAGAACATAACGACCGCAAAGCCAAACAGCTCCCAATAGACGCCGTTCCATTCGGTTGAGGCAAGGATCGGACCACGGATCATCCCTACCAGATCGAACATCGAAATGACCGACACAAGAGTTGTGTCCTTAAACAGACCCACCGCGATATTCACGATGCCCGGAATGGAAATTTTCAGCGCCTGCGGAAGGATGATCAACCGCATGTTCTGCGCATAATCCAGCCCCAAGCTATCGCCCGCCTCATATTGCCCTTTCGGCAATGCCGCGAGACCACCGCGCACAACTTCGGCGATATAAGCCGAGGAGAACATGGTGATCATGATGATCACCCGCAGGATCAAGTCAAACGTCGTACCGGGTGGTAAGAAATACGCCAAAACCACGTTTGCGACGAAGAGCAATGTAATCAAAGGAACGCCACGAATGAACTCGATGAAGACCACACAGATGCCTTTGATAATCGGCATGTCAGACTGACGACCCAGCGCAAGCACGATGCCAATTGGAATAGACAGCGATACGCAGACCACACCGAGGATAAAGTTCAACATGAACCCGCCCATATCGCGGCTTGGCACGGCTTCTAGCGCAAGGAAACCCGACAAGGCTGTGGTGACATAGCCAGACAGGCTCCAAACCACGATCGTCGCCACAATGGCACCGATAAGACCCATCGCAAAGCTTTGATACTCAAGCTTCTTGAAGACAAAGTAGCCAACAACAAACCCTGCAGCGATCATCAAAGGCGTCAGAATTGTACCGCCCCAGATCAGCCAGAACGCCGCGAAAGGATAGATCATCGTGAAGATCAGCAAATTGCGGGGCAATTTGCTAAACAACACAGGTGCCGCTGCGACGAACAGGCCGATGAACGCCAGTGTTGGACGCCAGTAATGCACTTCAGGGTATTTGAAACCAAACAGCAGTTGGTTCCAACGTTCCGTTAGAACAGAAAAACAGCCGCCCGTTTTGCCCTGTAGCACCTCGCGGCACGCCGCAAGCGAGGGGGTGTCCCACACGCCATTGGCAAACCATGGAAGCGCACCAGAAACAATCGCATAGATGATGTAAATCGACGCCAATGTTAAGATCGAGCTGAACGCATTCGGAAACAGGTTCTTCTTGATCCAGCCCACTGGGCCAGCAGCGGTCACTGGCGGAGCTTTCTCCGCCAGCATTGCGTCGCGCACGAAAGCGACAGGTGTGGTTTTGGTACTTCTCATCCTACCGCTCCTTCAATTTAACAGAGTTGTTATACACGTTCATGATCGCCGAAATACTGAGCGAGATCACGAGGTAGAACAACATCAACAAAAGAACCGTCTCAATCGCACGACCCGTTTGGTTGAGCGTGATGCCCCCCAATGTGCCCGTCACATCCATGTAACCAACGGCAATCGCCAGCGAGGAGTTCTTGGTGATGTTGAGATACTGCGAAATCAGCGGCGGAATGATCACCCGCAAGGCTTGCGGCAAGATCACAAGGTTCATGATACGTCCAGGACGCAGACCGAGCGACGCCGCTGCCTCTGTTTGACCTTTGGAAATCGCCAAAATACCGGCGCGCACGTTTTCGGCGATGAAAGCCGCTGTGTAGATCGACAAAGCAAAGGTCAACGCAATGAAGGAGTTACGCGCGTATATGCCGCCTTTAAAGTTGAAGCCTTTCAGCTCGGGAATATCCCACGTCAGCCCCATGATCACGCAAGCCGCGATCAGTGGCACAAGCCAAATCGCCAACGTGAAGTACCAAGTGGTTGGACGATCACCCGTCGCTTCTTGGGTTACTGACGCCGATTTGGCCAACGCGCGCGCACCAAAGAAGCTTGCGATCAGCAAAGCGATTATGATCACCCAACCCGTTGCACCTGTCGCCCATTCCGCTGTGAAATGCGGTCGCGGAAAATAGAAGCCACGTCCCGTAAAGGCGAAAAGATCAAGGAACATGCTCGCCGTCGCATCATCGCCGCGAAATTCTCGCGGTTGCGGAAGCACGGCGACAAAGACCGCCATAATGATCAAGATCCAGATCAGCACAGGCACGTTGCGGAAAATTTCCACGTAAACGCCCATCAGCTTGTTTACCAACCAGTTGTTACTCAAGCGTAGCACGCCGACGACAATGCCGATGATGGTTGCAAAGAAGCAGGCAACCACCGCAACGAGCAAGGTATTTAGAATGCCCACAATCGCGGCGCGTAGGTGCGTGGATTGCGATGTGTACTCGATCAAGCGCTGGTTGATGTCATAGCCCGCAGGCTCGCCCAGAAACTTGTAAGAGATGTTGAGACCTGCAGCCTTCAGATTGCTAATCAGGTTATTACCCAAGTAAGCAAAGGCCGCGATCAGCGCGATCAGAGCAATAAATTGAAATGTGTAGGACCGGTAACGCGTATCGTTGATCAGCATCGATAGCCGAAAACCGCCCTTGGGAGGGTCAGATAAAGTCGTCATGGACTGTTCCCTGGGTGTGGCTGTCTTTGGTGAAACCTGCCGGTTGGTCCGGTCATGGCTCAAAGACGGCTTTTCTATTATAAGCCTTAAAGTAAGAAGGGCGCGGAGTGTTCCGCGCCCTTCCTGAGTATTCCGGGTTTAGCGGAACGGTGGAACGTAGAGCAGACCACCGTCTGTCCACTGAGCGTTCAGACCACGGGATAGACCGATTGGTGTGTTCTCACCAATGTTCTTCTCGAAGATCTCGGCGTAGTTACCGCCTGCCATGATGGCTTTCTTCGCCCAGTCAGCGTCAAGGCCGAGCATCTCGCCCAATGTGCCTTCTGTGCCCAAGAGACGGTTGATCTCTGGGTTGTTGCCAGCTGCTGCGCCAAGCTCGCCGATGTTCGCAGATGTCACGCCCAGCTCTTCAGCTGCGATCAATGCGTTCAAAGACCAGCGAACAACGTCGCCCCACTCAGAATCGCCATGACGGACCAATGGGCCGAGTGGCTCTTTAGAGATGATCTCAGGCAGAACAACGTGATCTGCTGGGTTTTCGAATGCTGCGCGTGTCGCTGCAAGGCCGGATGCGTCTGTTGTGTAAACGTCGCATGCACCCTCAAGATACAAAGGCTGTGCTTCAGCGTTTGTCTCGATTGGCACTGGCTCATAAGAGATGTTGTTCACACGGAAGAAGTCCGCGAGGTTCAGCTCTGTTGTTG
>CAYQZI010000014.1:14489-29969 GCA_964421835.1 uncultured Planktotalea sp. | reverse complement strand
GTCAAACGGCAGCAGGCTGATCAAAGTCACACGGATTCGCCTACCCCTTGGTTTTGGGGCGAATGGCGGAAAAGAGGATACCCGCACCGACAAGAAACAGCGTGAAAACGACCAAGCGCGCGGTTCTTTTGGTAAGCCAAACCCGTGAAAATGCCAAGAAACCCTGCGACAAAAACTGCATTGCTTGGGATATGCGGCTGGTTTGCGCAGCTAGCTCTTTTTTTCAGCGCCATTGCAAACTAAATGAAAGCAACAAGGGAGACTCTATGACGTTCTGGCTGATCACAAGTGTTTTGGCGATTGGAGCCTGCGGTTTGCTCGCACTGGCTTTGTGGCGCGGTCATGAGGGCGCGCGCCCGGCGGCTGAATTTGATATAAATGTCTACCGTGACCAGCTTGCAGAGGTCGAGCGTGACCACGCGCGCGGTGTGATCGATAGCGCCGATGCTGAACGTCTGAGCACAGAGATTTCGCGCCGCATTTTGAGCGCGGACAAGGCGATGCGCAGTGAACAGGTTGACGCGCGCAGTCCAACGGCGTTGCGTTATGGTGCGATTGTCGGGCTTGGCGCTGTGTTGATTGGCGGCTCGCTTTTTCTATACCGTGATTTGGGCGCGCCGGGCTACGGCGATCTTGCCCTTGCGGATCGCATCGAAGCGGCGCGTATTGCGCGCGCCGAGCGCCCAAATCAAGCGACAGCGGAGGCCACCCTGCCCGCGGCGGGCATTGATCCCAACGCCCCTGCCGCCTATATTGAGTTAATCGAAAAGCTGCGCGAAGCGGTAGAGAAACGCCCCGATGATCTGCAAGGTGCGACCTTGCTCGCAACCCATGAAATGCGCCTTGGCAATGCCGCCGCCGCCCATGTGGCGCAGGCCGAAGTGATCCGCCTGAAAGGCGATGCCGTCAGCGCACAGGACTATGAAACCTACGCAGATATGCTGGTAATCGCGGCTGGCGGGTATGTGTCACCACAGGCCGAGCGCGCGCTTGCGGTGGCTTTGCGACTAGATCCCGAAAGCGGTGTGGCGCGGTATTATTCAGGTCTGATGATGCTGCAAGTGGGACGCCCTGATGTGGCCTTTCGCGCTTGGGCGAAGCTGCTGCAAGACAGTCCCGATGATGCCGGCTGGGTCCCTCCTATTCGCGAGCAAATAGAGGAACTTGCCTTTCGCGCAGGTGTGAAATACGAACTGCCCCCCTTACGGGACGCATCGCTCAGCGGACCAAGCGCTGAAGATATCCAGAACGCGGGCGAGCTGAGCGAGGAAGATCGGGCAGAAATGATCCGCGGTATGGTTGCGCAGCTCTCGGACCGCCTCGCCACACAGGGCGGCAGCCCCGAAGAATGGGCACGCTTGATCTCGGCGCATGGCGTATTGGGCAATGCGGACCAAGCCGCGCTGATCTGGCAAAACGCAAAAGACGTGTTCGGCGATCGCCCCGATGCATTGGCAGTTGTGCGCCGCGCCGCGCGCGCGCTTGGGGTGACGCAGTGATACTTGAAAGCGTTGAAGAGTTTGCCGATGTTTTGAAACCAAGGCGCGCTTTGCTTGGTCTTGACCTTGGCACCAAAACAATTGGCGTGGCTGTCAGCGATGGGCTTTTGTCCGTCGCCTCTCCATTGGAGACCATAAAACGCAGCAAATACACTGCCGATGCCGCGCGCCTGTCCGAGATCATCGACGCACGCGAGATTGGTGGCATTGTGCTGGGTCTGCCGTTCAACATGGATGGCTCTGAAGGGCCGCGCTGCCAATCAACACGCGCCTTTGCGCGTAATTTCGCGCGCCAATCTGATCTGCCAATCACCTATTGGGATGAACGCCTGTCCACAGTCGCGGCTGAGCGCGCTTTGCTAGAGGCGGATGCCTCGCGCAGGCGCCGTGCAGAGGTCATTGATAACATTGCTGCTGCTTATATTCTGCAAGGTGCGCTTGATCGCCTTTCTCACCTAAAGCGCGAGGCCGCAGTATGAGCACGCCAGTCTGGACCCGCGATGAGATCGACAGCCCTTGCATACAAATTTGCGTCGTGCATCCCGAAACACGGCTGTGCACAGGATGCAATCGCTCGATCGATGAAATCACCAAATGGTCGAAAATGACGCCGGAAACCCGCGCGTCTATCATGAAAGAACTGCCAAGCCGACAATCCGTGCCAAAAGGGCGGCGCGGTGGACGCGCGGCGCGGCTTAAACGTTAAAACGTGATACAGCGGCGTGCAAAACGCGCGGTTTAACGTAGGCGCTGATTGTCTTGCTGCACATCTGCCTGCGCTTGGCGATCATTGGCAGCGCGTCCTTTACGCTTGGACATTTGATCAACGCCCGCGTTGATGCCCTTGTTGATCACAATGCTCATCACGCGTCGGATCACCATATTAATGATTGAATTCATATTCATTGGGTTGCTCCCGTTTGTGCCTCAGTGATGCATATAGGCGCTGATTGTGCATTTTTCAGGGCGAAAATACCAATTATTCTTCGAAAAGTTCGCTTTGATCTTCATCTTCTTCGCTTTCATCGCCCTCCAGCGCCACACCAAGGCTGGGTGGCGGGCGATTTTCCAGCAATCCAGCCGAGCGCAATTCCTTAAGCCCCGGCAAATCACGCGCGCTTTCCAAACCAAATTGATCCAGAAAATCTGGCGTGACCACAAACGTCACAGGACGACCCGGCGTCATCTTGCGGCGCCCAAAGCGGATCCACTCCATTTCAAGCAGCTGATCGACTGTGCCGCGCGACACCGACACGCCGCGAATTTCTTCGATCTCTGCCCGCGTCACTGGCTGATGGTAGGCGATAATCGCTAAAGTCTCGATTGCTGCACGCGAAAGTTTGCGCGTCTCAACCGTTTCTTTTTGCATCAAAAAGCTTAGATCCCCAGCGGTGCGCATCGCGTAAGCATTGCCCGTTTTCATCAACGTCACACCGCGCCCTTCATAGCGCTTCTTCACATGTACCAACGCTTCTGCCGCGTCACAGCCATGCGGCATGCGCGCGTTCAACTCAGCAACTGTGACGGGCTGTGCGCTGGCAAAAAGCACCGCTTCAACCATGCGTTCTTGCTCACCCATCGGGGGCGCTTCAAAAAGGCTCTGTTCGATCTCAGCCTCTTCGCCCTCTCGTGTTTGCGGCTCACTCACCCTGCTCTCTCCGTCGTACTTCTATCGGCTCAAACATCGCGCTTTGGCGGATTTCAGCCTTTCCTTCTTTCACCAACTCCAAAGACGCGGCAAAGGTTGCAGCTGTCGCGGAGCGGCGTTTTATCGGATCGTTCTGCCAACCTTCGGGTAAATAGCTCGAAATATCCGTCCACTTCCCCGCAAAGCCGATCAAACCCCGCATATGCCCCAGCGCTTCCTCCATCGTATAAACCGCATCGCGGTCCATCACAAAGGGGCGGAACTCGTCACGGGTTCTGATGCGCGCGTAGCCCTGCATTAGGTCAAGCAAAGTCGCCGAATAGGTCACTTTACGCACCCGCTCAACCACTTCAGGGATACCGCGCGCAAAGAAATCGCGCCCAAGGCGGTCGCGCGCCATTAGCCGCGCCGCCGCATCGCGCATCGCCTGCAAACGCTCAAGCTGAAACGCAAGGTGGGCTGCAAGTTCTTCGCCCGTCGGGCCCTCTTCGGTGGGATCAGGAGGCAACAATAGGCGCGATTTCAAGAAGGCAAGCCACGCCGCCATCACCAGATAATCAGCCGCCAGTTCCAAGCGAAGCTCTTTCGCGCGCTCTACGAACAGCAAATACTGCTGTGCCAATTGCAGCACCGAAATCTTGCGCAAATCCACCTTTTGCGTGCGCGACAGCGTTAACAGGATATCGAGCGGCCCTTCATAGCCATCCACATCCACGATAAGCGCTTCGGCGGCCATGCGGTCTTCCACGGACAAGCGGCTTTGCCCGCCCCGCTCAAACAGATCTGAATTTTCAGTGGTGTCAGGCGTCATGTCCTGCCTCATTTGCCAGCGCTTCAAGCTGCGCGTGCAAATGAGAAATGTCAACAGGATCAGGGGTGCGTCGGCAGGCAAGCGCTGCATCCGCGCGGCTTTGGCTGTGAACATTCATGTTGCCAGAGGCGGCGACAACTTCTTCCATCTCGCTCATATCGCCATTGCAGTGCAAAACAATGTCGCAGCCCGCATCAATCGACAGGCGAGAGAGTTCTGTGAGCGAGCCAGCCAGCGCCTTCATGGTGATATCATCGGTCATAATCAGCCCGTCAAAGCCGATGTCTTTGCGGATCAGCCCCATCATTTTAGGCGAAAGCGTCGCGGGGCGATCATCAAACGCGCTATAGGTAATATGTGCGGTCATGCCCATGGGCAGATCATTCAGTGCAGCAAAAGCGGCAAAATCAGACTGACGCAGAATGTCGCTATCGGTTTCAACAATCGGCAAGTCCAGATGGCTGTCAGCGACAGCGCGCCCATGGCCGGGGATATGCTTGAGTACCGGCAAAACACCGCCATCGAGCAGACCGCCTGCTACGGCTTGACCAATTTTAACAACGCCTTCTAACGTACTCCCGTAACAGCGATTCTTCAGAAACGCGTGCGTATCTTCATGGGCAATATCCACCATTGGCGCACAGTTTGCATCAATTCCAAGCGCCAAAAGTTCATCCGCAATAATACGGTTACGCAGATACATCGCGCGCGGTGCGTTCTCGCCAAAGCGCTGCACATCCTCGAGCGGAGGCAGCCATTGATGCGCCAGCGGCGGGCGCAAACGTTGCACGCGCCCCCCTTCTTGATCAATCAGGATCGGCGCATCGCGCCCAACGGCGTCGCGCAAACTATCGCACAGCGCACGAATTTGATCGGGCGTCTCCAAGTTGCGATCAAACAGGATAAATCCAAAGGGATCCGCCTGCTGAAAGAACCGCGTCTCATTTGCAGAAAGCGCATGGCCTAGGCAGCCAAGGATGGTTGCCCCGTTGCCCATCAGCGTGTCACCACCGGAATACAATCTGTGTTTTGCGCCGTCAAAGCTGAACAAAAGCGCCGCGCATCCGCAAGGTCCGCAAACCCATGGGCGCGAAGGCGATAAAACGTGCGCCCACCGCTTGTTGCCTTTTGCACGACGCGATCTTTGCCTGCCATGTAATCTGCGAAACGCTGGGAGAAACGCGTCCACTCAGCGCGCGCGATTTCAGGGCTTTCATAGGCCCCAAGCTGCACAAGGCGGGTCCCTGCGGGGATCGCGCTCGGGCTGATCTCTTTCACGCCGCCACTTGTTAAGGCAGTGGCATTCAAAGATGCAGTACGCACGCCTTCGGGACGCAGTTGTGGGCGCACCGAAATCGTAACGCCCGGAATGCTGGCTGAAATCGCGTCTTGGCTTAGGGCCAATGGCGCAGGCGCGCTGCGCACTGGCTGCGCCCCAGCGGGTACGTCGCTCACGGATGTCACAACGGGCGCGCTTTGCACTTGCCCTTGCGTTGTCAGCGGTGTTGCTCCGGCGGCGATCTGCGCGGCCAAAGCCTCGATTGACGCCATTTTCGGATCAACTGCGACGACCTCTTCTTGTTCAGGTGCCGAAAGGGTCAAGGTGTTTGTATTGCTATCGCTTGGCGCAAAGCGCGGCTGCGCAGCGGCAAGCTGATCAATCAACGGCGTCTCTTCGCTTGCAAGATCAATGGGTTCTGGCGCAAGCACGATGCGATCAGAGGGACCCGCCGTGCCACCCGCGGCAGCAACATTGTTCACCGACAGCCCTTGGTTCTGCGCCTCCGCGCCACCAGGGTCCGCGGGGCGAATGCGCATCTCGCCCTGCACGGCGCGCACAACCGGCACGCCCGCGACATCGCGCGCAATCAATTGATAGCTCCAAGCACCAACGCCGATAAGCAACGCCAGCGACAGACCCGCCCCCGTCAATGCAGCCATCGCTTTCACCGGATTGCCAGAGGGTTGCGGCTGCGCATGGGGCGGCTCAACTGGAGGCTGCTGATAGCCCTGATACGCCTGATACGATCCAGCCTGAGGCGCATAACCGCGCCCGCTCATTGGAAAATCTGCCATTTTGCCTCACATCGTGCCCGCGATACTGTGCCGCGTGCATCTTTTGCCTACTCAAGTCCGGCGTGAGGAATGTCGTTTATCGCATTTCTTCTACCGGTTCGACACCCAAGATACCGAGACCGGCGCAAATCACAACCTGCACGGCGCGCGCGAGGGCAATTTTAGAAATAGATGTGTCTTTCGAGTCGTCTTGCAGGAAACGTAGCTCCGGCAGGTCATTGCCACGATTGTAGAGCGCGTGAAATTCGCTTGCTAAATCATAGAGATAGAAGGAAATCCGGTGCGGCTCATTGGTGCGCGCAGCAAGCGCGACCATGCGCGGCCATTCTGCCAGTTTCTTAGCCACAGCAATCTCTGCCTCATGGGACAGCTGGCTCAGATCAGGCGCTACGTCTAGGTCAAGCCCCGCATCGTGCGCTTTGCGCAACACCGAATTCACCCGCGCATTTGCATATTGCACATAAAAGACGGGGTTGTCCTTGGATTGCTCCAAGACCTTGTCAAAGTCGAAATCCAGCGGCGCATCATTCTTACGCGTGAGCATGTGAAACCGCGTCGCGCCAGCGCCAACCTGATCCACTACATCGCGCAGAGTGACGAACGTCCCTGCCCGCTTGGACATCTTGAACGGCTCACCGTTTTTGAACAGTTTCACCAATTGAATCAGCTTGATATCCAGCGGCACTTGCCCATCAGAGAGCGCAGACACAGCCGCTTTCATCCGCTTCACATAGCCACCGTGATCTGCGCCAAAAACGTCGATCAACATGTCATAGCCACGCGTAACCTTGTCATAGTGATAGGCGATATCGGGCGCGAAATAGGTCCAAGCCCCATCCGATTTCATCACGGGGCGATCCACATCATCCCCATGCTCAGTCGACTTAAAGAGCGTCTGCTCGCGCGGTTCCCAATCTTCGGGCTTCTTACCTTTCGGCGGCTCAAGCACGCCTTCATAGATCAGGCCCTTATCTTTCAGCGCATCAATCGCCGCTTCAATCCGGCCTGTGCCGTAAAGCGATTTTTCGGAATAGAACTTGTCCATCTCGATCCCAAGCGAGCCAAGATCAGCGCGCACAAGATCCATCATCGCCTCGGTCGCGAATTCACGCACTTCCGCCAGCCAGAATTGCTCGCCCTTCCCAAGAAAGGCATCGCCAACCTTGTCTTTCAGCTCTGCGCCGACAGGGATCAGATAATCGCCAGGATAGGTGCCATCCTCGAACGCGACCTCTTGGCCATGCGCTTCGAGGTAGCGCAAATAGACAGAGCGCGCGAGCACATCGACCTGCGCGCCGCCATCATTGATGTAGTACTCCCGCGTGACCTCATAGCCCGCGTAATCCAGCAGACTTGCCAGCGCATCGCCAAACACCGCGCCGCGCGTGTGACCTACGTGCAAAGGGCCCGTCGGATTGGCCGAGACATATTCAACGTTAACCCTCTTGCCCTTGCCCATATCAGAGCGGCCAAAACTTGCGCCCTGCGCGAGCACGGCACCAAACACGCCCTGCCAAAGCGACACAGACAGGCGCATATTCAAGAACCCCGGCCCTGCGACCTCTGCACTTTCAATGCGTGCATCGCGAACCAAGTGCTTCGCCAAAACGTCAGCAATATCGCGCGGCTTCATCTTGGCGGGTTTGGCCAAAACCATCGCCGCATTCGTCGCCATATCCCCATGCGCAGCATCGCGCGGCGGCTCGACCGCAACGTTTGCGAAATCAAGATCGCTTGGCAATTCACCAGCGCTTTGCATCGCTTGAAGAGCGGTCAAAACTGCGGCGCGGATATCGTCAAATAGGTTCATCGAATTGGTCCTAATAGGTCTGCGCGCGTCATACGCGTCTAATGCTTTACTTTCAATGCATCTACGCGGTGCCCAGCTTCATCTTGCCAAATAACTTCCGGGGGAGTCGCTTTAGCGGCGGGGGCTAGCCCCCTCCCACACTAGCCTAAAAGCCGGTGATGCTCTTGCTGCGCGAAACGGTCCGTCATGCCTGAAATATAATCCGCCACAATGCGTGCCAGCTCTGTTTCACTTGTCGCGCGTTCCACATCTGCCCGCCATTCAAGGGGCAGCATATCCGTGCGCTGCATAAAGAGAGGAAACAAATCCTCGACCACAGACGTCACCCGCGCACGCATATCTACAACCGAAGGCGCGCGGTACATGCGCGTGAAAAGAAATTCACGTATCACCTTAAGATCACGCCATAATCCATTGGAAAATAACACAGTAGGCGCACCAAGATCGCGAATATCCTGAGCCGTCTTCACGCCACTTCTGGCCAGATTGTTCTGGCTCGTTGCTATCACGTCCGACACCATCACGCCGAACACACGCCGCAACGCTTCGTGCATACGGCGCGAAGGATCAAGCGTCGGATAAAGCGCATCCACCTGTTTAAACGCGTCGCCAACAATCGGAAGCGCGCAGATATCATCTTGCGTAAAAAGCCCCGCGCGCAAGCCGTCGTGAAGGTCGTGATTGTTATAAGCAATATCGTCCGAGAGCGCCGCAACCTGCGCCTCGGCGCTGGCATGTGTATGCAGCTCAAGATCATGGCGCGCATTATAATCGCTCAACGCATGCGGCAAATCGCCAACGACAGGACCATTGTGCTTTGCCAACCCCTCCAGCGTTTCCCATGTCAGATTGAGCCCGTCAAACTCCGCATAATGCCGCTCTAGCGCCGTGACGATCTTTACGGCCTGCGCATTATGATCAAACCCACCATAGGGCTGCATCAACACATCAAGCGCATCCTCGCCCGTATGCCCGAAGGGCGTGTGACCCAAATCATGCGCCAACGCGATCGCCTCTGTCAGCTCTTCATTTAGCCCCAAAGCCCCCGACATGGTGCGCGCCACCTGCGCCACCTCAATGGAATGGGTCAGGCGCGTGCGAAAATAATCGCCCTCATGCTCCACAAACACTTGAGTTTTATGTTTAAGGCGCCGAAACGCGCTCGAGTGAATAATCCGGTCGCGATCGCGTTGAAAGCAAGTACGATGCGCGCTTTCCTCTTCAGCCACCAACCGCCCGCGCGTGTGCGCCGGATCGCAAGAATATGTTGCGCGCATGAAGTCCCGTCCTTGCCGCTTGTCCCATGCACGCTTATATTGGCGCTAACCGAAAAAGCCCACAGGCGGAAACGCATATGAACTTGCCCCCTAAAGTGACCCCTCGCGCGTTCGAGCGCCTGTCCGAAATTGGCGCGGCAGAGCAAGGCCAAGCGCTGCGCGTCGCCGTCGAGGGCGGCGGTTGCTCTGGCTTTCAGTATGACATCAAACTCGACGCGCCTTCGGGCGATGACCTTGTGTTAGAAGGCCGCGGTGAGAAAGTCGTGGTCGATTCCATGTCTTTGCCGTTTCTTGAAAACGCGGTGATCGATTTCTCCGAAGAGTTGATCGGTGCGCGCTTTACGATTGAAAATCCGAACGCCAGCAGCTCTTGCGGCTGTGGCACTAGTTTTTCAATGTAGCTCAAGCGAGCACTGCGCGCGTGAGCTTGATCCGATAACCGATTGTTTCCAAAAGAAGATACGCCCCAGCGAGAATGATAATTCCGGCCCCGATGATAAGGTTAACGCTAGGCATCTCAGCGAAAAGAACCGCGCCGACGACGATCATGACAACGAATTGAAGGTTGATCAAAAGCGTCACCACATAGGCCTTCATATATGTCAGGCTCAGCACCAACACCCAGCGGGCCAGAAACAATAGCGCGGCATAAGCGGCGATCAAAGCGAGGTCCGCGCCCTGCATCGGCCTGTAAACAAACGGTAAAACGCAAGCCATCACGAGGCAAAGCGCAAGGTTTGGGTAGAGCACTTGCAGCAAAGCATTGTCATCATCGCGGCTAATGTGGCGCGCCAGTACCATTGCAGCTGCGCCGCTCAGTGCGCCAAAGGCGGCGCAAAGATGTGCAGGCGTGAGAATGCCAAGCCCTTGCGGGTAGAGCACAAGCATCCCCGCAAACCCAACTCCAAGCGCAATCCAGCTTTTCCAACCCACCGGTTCCCCCAAGATTGGTCCGCTTAGAAGCGCTGCGAAAATTGGGACAAGCGCAATGAAAACAAACACTTCTGCGAAAGGTAGTGAGCGGAACGCAAAGAAATAAGACACCGCCGCCACGATGCAAAGCAAAGATCTTAGCGCCAGCGTGCGCGGTCTTTTCGATCGCAAAGACGCTTTTTCGCCGCCGGTTTTCGCATTGTGCATGATCAAACTAAGTGCCGCAACGATCCCGCCAGAAAAGCAGTAAAGCTGCGGCGCTTCAAAGCCCTGCGCAACCAAACGCGTGATCGCATCCGCGCCAGTCGCAAGCAGGCAATAGAGCAAAATCAACGCCAATCCGCCAATGGCACTGCTGGCGAAAACGGAAGACCTTGCGCCGCTCATCTGACGTGTTCCAAGCGTGGGCTTTTGCGTTCTGTTCGATGAGCCACCTTTCCATGATCCGCTCTGGAAAAATGCTCAAAAAGCGCGGCAAACTGCGTGCTGGACTCTGTAACATCGGACAAATGAGCTGCGATATCTGCGGGCAACGCGGCATAAACTTTGCGCTCCATCAGATCCCACGATGCACTGCGCGCGCCCTCCCATTGCAGCAGCGCCTCGGAGACCGCGCCAAGCGCGCCAAGTGGCGCAACCGCGCTATAAAACCCACTGCCCTTCGGGGAATACTCATGCTGAAAAGCACCGCCGCCCATCTGTGCGCAGGCCCAATTTGCCACCAAATACTCGTGATACTGATCCCCAGCGCCGTCATCTTGCGCACGCAAGTGAAACGCAAAGGTGCAGGACTTTATCCACCTTTCCCAAGCCGTTGGCGGCACTTGCCGAGCATAGCGCAGCGCGACGCAAATCTCTGAAAGCAGGTCCAAATTCTGCTCTAGATAGGCAAGCAATCCAGCAAAGATCAAACTTTGCACCGCGTTTTTGTGCAGCTCGGGGTCGCGGCGGCCATATTCGGACAGGTAGAACACGATGTGAGTGAGTTCATAGGCCGCTTTGCGGTTCGGGACGGCGAAATTGGGTGAGTGATTGATAAAACTGTGCAGCCTTTCGTGCAGCGCCTCTGCGCCGCTAACGCGATGACCACGGCGCGCGAGAAGCCGCACCGCCTCTGCACGTTGCAAATCAGAAAGCTCGGCTGTTAAAAGCGCGTTTTCAGCGACGAAATCACAGGCCTGAGCGGCGATATTGCCGCGCAGTCCCAAGGCTTCAAGATCGCAGGCGATCGAGGTGAAGAAACGATAATACTGCGGAAAAAAAGCCAATCGATCCGGCAGTGTGTCATAAAACTCTTGATAAGTTTCAAGCGCTTGCGCTGATACGCTTAGGTTAGTGCATTCAAGAATATTCAGGATTTCAGCGTTTTCTTTCAGCCAATAAACATCCTCGCTCGGGCGACGTTTTTGGGCGAATCCTTGCAACAGCGCGCCAAGTCCTGTGGCGCGCTGTTGTTGATGGCGACAGAGCGAAATAACGTTCACAGACATCCTAAAACTCCTCTAAAATCCCTATGTGCGAAATCGCCGCCCTTGTCTTTGTGCGTGTATTAAGAGCCCGACGTGAACAAAGCCGTCAGCGCACCGCTTGCTTGCGACGTCTCCTGGCTTGGCGCAGACCCAGAGGTGAACAGCGCCGTGTTTTCGCCGCTATGCGCAGGCGCTGAGCCGGATGTGAAAAGCGCAGCGCCATGACCCGCGTGAAGCGACGTTGCCGTTACCGACGCGCTGCTGGTGGTGAAAAGCTCGACATCATTGCCGCTGTGCATGTTGCTGGAGGGATTGGTCCCGAGAGGGGTCGACTTCAAAAGTGCAGACATCAAATTTCTCCTACTGGTTTTTTGATATCTAAATGCTTGCACGCATAACGTGCATAATGAAGTTTTACTTTATTAACGCGTGTTAACCTTTAGCCTTATCCACATAGAGTGCAAACATTAAGCTTTTGCTGAGCCCACATCTTTTGAACTTATCCCCAACCGAAAACTTTTTCAGTCCGATGGCTTTGTTCACAGGTTACTCACAGAGAGCTCCACAAGTGCAGGCCTGCGCGATGTGCTCTGGAAACAAAAAGACCGGCGCGCGCGCAGCGGGCCGGCCTGTGTAATTCGTTCAAATCCGAATCAATTTGCAGGCTTTTCTCCCGCTTTTTCTGCGTCTGTGTCGGTCTTTTCATCGCTTTCGTCGCTGTTGCTTTCCCCCTCGGACGTTGGTTTTTCAGCAAGATCCGGCGCTGGCAGGGCCAAGGCTTCGTCTGCGAACTGCTCTGGCGCGGTGAACGTTACTTGCTGCGCTTTTGCATCAATGTTGATCTGCGGCATCTCGGCAAGGCTGGCGAGCACCGCGTTCATTTCACTTTGAGCCGCTTCAAATCGCTCGCGCATTGTGACCAGCTTCGCTTCGCCCGTTTCTTTCTTCAAAAAATTGAAAATTTTCAGCATGTCGCCCCCAAAGGTTGATTTCGCTTCAACCTAATAGCCTGCGCAGATCGCTGCACGGGGGAAAAATACTGCATCGCACTCATGCGCTGAAATTCAGATCGCTTGCATGGCCCCTGCCTAAAAGGATAGCAAAGGTGAAATCCAAGCAGGAGCGCGCATCGATGAAAATTGCTACCTTTAACATCAACGGAATCAAAGCGCGCATCGCAGCCCTGCCCGAGTGGTTGCAAGAGGCGCAGCCGGATGTCGCGCTGTTGCAGGAAATCAAGTCAGTCGATGAAAACTTCCCGCGCGAGCTGTTCGAGGACATGGGCTATAATGTTGAAACCCATGGGCAAAAATCGTTCAACGGCGTTGCGATCCTATCAAAACTGCCGCTAGAGGATGTGACGCGTGGTCTGCCCGGGGATGACAGCGACGAGCAAGCCCGCTGGATCGAAGCAACCGTTGTGGGAAAGCAAGCCATTCGCGTTTGCGGGCTATATCTGCCCAACGGCAACCCTGCGCCGGGGCCGAAATATGACTACAAGCTTGCGTGGATGCAGCGTTTGCAAGCGCGCGCAGAGGCATTGTTGGCCGAAGAAACGCCGTTTTTGATGGCGGGCGATTACAATATTATTCCCCAAGACGAGGACGCGCGCCGCCCAGAGGCGTGGCAAGAGGATGCCCTTGCGCGCCCCGAAAGCCGAGCAGCCTATCGCCGTTTGCTGAACTTAGGTCTGACCGAAGCGTTTCGCGCGCGTGTGCAAGGGCCAGAGCATTACAGCTTTTGGGATTATCAAGCCGGTGCTTGGAACCGCGACGATGGCATCCGCATCGATCACTTCCTGCTCAGCCCTGCCGTTGCCGACATTTTGCTTGATTGCCAAATCGACAAACACGTGCGCGCGAAAGAAAAACCCTCAGATCACGTGCCAGTCTGGGTCGAGCTCGACACTTAAGCGCGCCGCGCGTCCATATATGTTTTCAAGCGCGCAAGGCCTTCAATGATATCCTCGGTGCTGCGCGCATAAGACAGGCGGATCGTCTGATGGCCGCGCGCGCTGTCAAAATCAAGCCCGGGCGTCACCGCAACTCCTGCGTGCTCTAGAATATCGGCGGCAAACTGGCGACTGTCATCGGTATAATCGCTCACATCCACATAGACATAAAAGGCCCCGTCAGGCGGCGCGAACTTGCCAAGACCTGCTTTCGGCAAACCCGCGATCATCAGCGCGCGATTGTCGGTGTAGATCTTCATATTTGCGGCCAGTTCGTCATGGCATTCCATCGCCGCAAGCGCCGTCACCTGAGAGATATGCGGCGCGCAGATGAACATGTTTTGCGCTAAACGCTCGATGAGACGCACATGATCCTCGGGCACCACCATCCAGCCGACACGCCAACCCGTCATAGAGAAATACTTGGAAAACGAGTTGATCACATAGGCGTCATCGCTGATTTCCAGCGCCGTGACGGCTTTCGCCTCATACTCGATGCCGTGGTAAATCTCGTCAGAGATGAACGCCGCGCCCGCTTCATCTGCTGCGCCAATCAGCGATGCCATGGCACTGCGATCCAGCATCGTTCCTGTGGGATTCGCGGGCGATGCGACCATCAGGCCTTGCGCGTCCAACCCTTTCAGATCCGCCGCAATGGGTTGCAATCGTTTCTCGGGCTGCGCTTGGATCAGCACCGGCTCAAGGCTCAGCGCTTTTAGGATCTGACGGTAACTTGGATAGCCCGGCGCGCCAATCGCGACGCGATCGCCCGCTTCAAACAGGGCTGTGAACGCCAGCAAAAATGCCGCTGACGAGCCAGAGGTGACGACAACGCGTTCGGGGTTTAGATCCACATTATACCATTCACCGTAGAGCTGCGCGATGCGCGCGCGCAACTCCGGCAAGCCAAGCGCAACCGTGTAGCCAAGCGCGCCCTCCTCCATCGCGCGCGCCGCAGCGGCCCGCGCCCCCGCAGGTGCCGCGCTGCCCGGTTGTCCGACTTCCATATGAATAATGTGCCGCCCCGCCGTTTCAGCCGCGCGCGCCGCTTCCATAACATCCATCACAATGAAGGGATCGACGATTCCACGACTTGAGTTTCGCATTGCTCTCTCCCATTCTGGCACCTGTTAGCGGTTTCACCGCGAAATCAAGGAACAGTCAATGCGTCTGCTCGCCATTGTGTTTATGATCTGCGCTCTTTTTGCGCTGCCTGCGCGCGCGCAAAGCCTAATTCGCGACGCCGATATCGAGCATTCCTTAGCCCAGCTCGCGCGCCCTATTTTGCAAGCCGCAGGGCTCAGCCCGACGCGTGTTAAGATTTTGCTGATCGACAGCCGCGTGCCAAATGCCTTTGTGATCGATTCCAATTCGATCTTTTTGCACACGGGCATGGTGACGCGCCTTAAAAGCGCTGAAGCGCTGCAAAGCGTCATCGCCCATGAGGCCGCGCATATCGCAAATGGTCATTTGACCCGCCGCCGCGCAGTGCTGAACAATCGCAACAACGTCACTGGACTGGGCATCGCGCTGGCTACTGCGGTCGCAGCGAGCGGCGCGCGCGGGGCTGGTGCGATTGCACTTGGCGTCGCCTCTTCGGCGCGGCGCAGCGTTCTGAGCCATAACCGCGCCGAGGAAAGCTCGGCCGATCAATCGGCTGTGCGCTATATGGCCGCCGCCGGCATCTCGACGCGCGGCGCGATTGAAGTACATGACATTTTCAAAGGGCAAGACGTTCTGTCCCAAGCGCGCCAAGACCCCTATGCGCGCTCGCATCCTTTCACACGTGACCGCGTGCGCGCGATGGAGGCCTATGTCGCAGCATACGGCGGCGATCTGCCCTACAGTGCAACAAGCCGGTATTGGTTTGAGCGCGCGAAAGCGAAAATCTGGGCGTTTAAGCAAGCGCCCAAAAGCACGTTGCGCCGCGCCAAACAGGCGGAGGCGGCAGATATCAAACTGATGATGCAAGCTGTCGCGTACCACCGCCGTGCGCAAACCAGTAA
>CAYQZI010000014.1:0-14389 GCA_964421835.1 uncultured Planktotalea sp. | reverse complement strand
CGCTACGCTTTGATTGGCCGCCTGAAGGATGCTGAAATTCATGCCAAACGCGCGGCAGGCAGGTTGCCCCGAGGCTCGGGTCCTTGGCAACGTGCGCAAGATGTGCTCAGTGCAGCTGAGCGTGTGAAAAAATGAACTGATGATTGGGAGAGCAATAAAATGAAACGACTTTTGGCCTCTGCGAGCCTGTGTGCCGCAGCGCTAACCGCTCCGGCGCATGCCTTTGACATTAACGATATGAGCGATGCAGAGCGCGCCGCGCTGCAAGAACAGATCCGCGCCTATATCATGGCCAATCCGCAGGTTATTCTGGATTCGGTGAACCAGATGGAAGCGCAGCAACAGCAGCAGCAAGCGGTCGATGATCTGGCGCTTGTCGCCGCAAACGCAGAAGCGCTGTTCGAGGACGGGTATTCCTGGATCGGCGGCAACCCCGAGGGCGATATCACTGTCGTTGAGTTCCTTGATTATCGCTGTGGATATTGCCGCAAAGCCCATGACGAAGTCGCGGATCTGCTCGCAAGTGATGGCAACATCCGCCTTGTGGTGAAGGAATTGCCGATCCTCGGCGAAGCCTCTGTTGTGTCGTCTCGTTTCGCAATTGCGACCAAGCAGGTCGCGGGCGATGAGGCATATCAAGCCGTCCACGATGCTTTGATGACCTATGGCGGGCAGCCCTCTGGCGCAGCTCTTGGCCGTTTAGCCGAAAGCCTTGGCCTAGATGGCGCAGCGATTGTTGCACAAATGGACAGCGAAGAGGTCACCAAAGAAATCAATGACACGCGCGCTCTTGCCCAGCGTTTGTCGATCCGTGGCACGCCTACCTTTGTGATGGGTGGCCAACTTGTACGCGGCTACGTGCCACTTGATGCGATGAAGCAGATTGTAGGCGAAGAGCGCAGCTAAGCGGCGCTAAAGAAACGTTTTGTGATAGCTCACAAGACGTTCGAAATGAGCATCCAAAGCGCGCTTTAAATGGGGCGCGCTTTTGACGGTCTGGATGTAATCCACCAGAATGCCATATTGGCGGATTTGCCGCTCAAGACGTTGATCCGGTCGCAGACGCGTTTGGCGCTCGCTCTCTTCAATCACTTGGATCTCTTGCTTTTCCGGCTCAAGGACTGGTTCAGATTTGAGCGGTAAAACCTTGCCATTCATCAGCGTGGTTTCTGCGTCAAACCGTTGAAAAAGCGCAGCTTCAAGCGGTTCGATATCAATCTTCGCCGCAACAGGCCACGCCCAAACATAGGCGATTTCCCAGACATCCACCTGCCGATTGGCAATGATATCCGAGCGCGCAGAGGTCAGGTGTCGGCGCACCCGAGAGCGAATGCCATCCACCGATTGCCCCACATACATCGGCACGCCGTCCAAATCGCACAGGGCGTAGACGCCAATCTCATCCGTGAGCGCTGACAGCGCGTTCTTGCGAAATTCCTGAGCCCTGCTCATGCCGCCGCGCGCGCGCGGGCGCTCTCGAGCATCGGCTGAAACAGCGCCGCATCAAGATAGCTGACAATCGGCACGACGACACCGTCGCCCGCAACCTTATAGGCGCTGTTGTAATGACTGGGCATCTTGTAGCTTTCGGGCAGGCCCATCAAGCGGCTTGCCTCTTTGCTAGAGAGCAGCCGCGCTTTGACGGAATTGCCTTTCACAAACACAATTGTCTGCCGCGATGACCCGCCCCCAGGCGTGCGCAGACAGCCTGCGATACCGTCAAAACGCACCTCTGCGCGTTGGCGAATCTTACCGTTTTCATCGGGGCGTCCGCGTTTATACAGCAGCCCAATCTCGCGCTTGCCCGTACGGCGCGCCTGCGCGATGCGCGTCGCACTTGGCTCTGACATCATATCCAGAAGCGCATCGACTTTTGCTTCGCTGTGCCAGTCCGTATCAGGTTTGCGATCGACGATATCGCTGATCGACGTTGTGCTAAGAGCGGGTGGTTGATGCGCCCACCATGTAAAACCACTTTTCAAATCGCCGATGGCACTATTCACATAGCGGCGGAGCTTTTCCGTATGAAACATCCCCGTCGGCGCAGCAAGTGTCAGCCCCTCGCTTGGGATATCCTTGCGCAAGGCAATCACAAACAAACGCGGCCGACTTTGCGGTACAAAGTGGCGCGCGTCGATCTCAAGCGCGCCAACGCGGTAGCCAAGCCCACTTAACGAGTTGAGAACATGGGTGAAATCCTGCCCGCTCGCGCGGCTCATCAACCCTGTGACATTCTCAAACGCGATCACGCGCGGCGCATATCCGGCCTTTACCCCCTGCGTCAGAAGCCGCATCCAGTGATAAAACACGCCGCTGCGCAGCCCTTTCAGCCCTTTGCCCTTGCCCGCCAAACTGAAATCTTGGCAAGGGCTCGAGGCCCAAACCAGATCCAACTCTTGATGCAATGTCTGCGCAGGCAGACCCGCAACATCGCCCTCAAGCAAATGCGCACCGCCCCAGTTCTGGCGGTAGACCGCACATTTCATCGGATCGATATCATTGGCCAAAGCGCAGTCCCAACGCGCGCCAAGCGCGGCATGCACCATGCCGCCACCCGAGAAGAACTCGGCGAATTTCGGTTTCAAAGCAGTGCCTTGCGCCATCAGAGCGCGCTATTCAGCCGCCTGAACATCTGCGGCCATTTCCGCATCTATCACAGCCGCGCGCTTTTCAACCTGCTCGACAATATGCTCGACCATATCATCATTGCTCATCTTATGGCTTTGCTTGCCAGCGAGGTAGACCATACCAGAGCCAGCGCCGCCGCCCGTCCAACCGACGTCCGTCATCAGCGCTTCGCCCGGTCCATTTACCACACAACCAATGATCGACAGGCTCATTGGCGTTTTAATGTGCTCAAGGCGTTTTTCCAGCGTTTCGACGGTTTTGATCACGTCAAACCCTTGGCGCGCGCAAGAGGGACAGGAAATAATGTTCACACCGCGATGGCGCAGGCCAAGCGACTTAAGGATTTCATAGCCGACCTTCACCTCTTCCACGGGATCGGCGGAAAGCGAGACACGGATCGTGTCACCAATGCCCATCCACAACAGGTTCCCAAGGCCAATCGCCGACTTGATCGTGCCGCTGACCAAACCGCCTGCTTCGGTGATGCCAAGGTGGATCGGCGCGTCCGTTGCCTCTGCCAATTGCTGATACGCAGCAGCCGACATGAACACATCAGACGCTTTACAGCTGATCTTGAACTCGTGAAAATCGTTGTCTTGCAGAATACGGATATGCTCTAGCCCGCTTTCGACCATCGCATCGGGGCACGGCTCGCCGTATTTTTCCAGCAGATGCTTCTCAAGCGAGCCCGCGTTCACACCAATACGGATCGAACAGCCATGATCCTTCGCCGCTTGGATCACCTCTTTGACGCGCTTCTCATCGCCGATGTTTCCGGGGTTGATCCGTAGGCAAGCTGCGCCTGCCTCTGCGGCTTCAATCGCGCGTTTGTAGTGGAAATGAATGTCTGCAACGATCGGCACGGTGCTCTCGCGCACAATCTCTTTCAGTGCTTTGGTCGAGGATTCGTCTGGCGTCGACACGCGCACGATATCTGCTCCCGCCTCTGCGGCGGCTTGCACCTGCGCGACAGTCGCGGCCACGTCAGAGGTGTCGGTGTTCGTCATGGTTTGCACCGCAATCGGCGCATCGCCGCCAACAGGAACATTGCCCACCATAATCTGGCGCGATGTACGGCGATAGATGTTCTTCCAAGGACGGACGTGATTGAGCGACATGAGGCTTCCCTTTTCGCGCAGACTGCTTTGCATATCAGCATAAAGCGGGCGAGCAGATCAGGCAATGCAAGGAAGGGGGTTAAGCGCGCTTAATGCAGCTTACTCGCTGGGGATTTGAAGGCCCTGTACCTCAGCGACAACGCGCGCGAGGTCTTGATCGGCGTTCAGATCGGCGACTGTATATTTCTCGGTTAAGGCATCTGCCGAAAGCGCGACTTTGGACGTGACCTGACCGCGTGGACCTGCAGGGCCAAAGTGTTGGCCGTTGACCGCGAAATAGATCGCGCCAGATTCGCCGACACGCAGCGTTGGTGGCACTTCGGTGATCGGAATTGGATAAGTGTCGCCCGCATTCAAGATGCCCTCAAACACAGAGGTGCCATCCGCTGCGCTGACACGCACCCAAGCTGGGCGCACCGCAACAAGTTGCACTTGGCCGGGAGTTTGCTCGACCACCTGTGGAATTGCCGTACCGTCAGGCGCGAAGCTGGGCGCAACTTGCACAGTCCCATCCGCCAAAAGCGTTGGCTGAGCGTCAAGCTCTTGCGCTTGGGTTTGCTCGGCCGCAAATGCGCCAAAGCTTTGCGGATTGATCATCGAAATCGGCGCATCGCGCGCAACTAGAACAGGCGTATCAAGCGCTTTGGGGCGATAAAGACGATCCAAGCCTTCGCTTGTTGGCGCACCAAGACCCGCGACAGTATCAGCGCCGCTTTCATCCCCTTGAGCCACTGGCGCAGTCGCGCGGGCGATCGGGTCAAGGTCGGTCAAGACTATCGGCGTTTCATCAACAGGCGCGACGCGCACTTGTTGCACTTCGTTCAAGACCGTCCAGCCACCAAAGCCAATCGCGCCCAAAAGCGTGACCAAAACCAAAGTCGAGCCAATCGCGCCCGGCTCAACACGCGACATAAAGGCGTCGTTGGTTGGCACAAACGGCGTGCTTGGCTGCGCGAAAGGATCGCGACCAATAGAGGAGCCGGCAATAATCTCGGCCGCGCGGGATTTCTTGATGCTGGACGCTTCGTCAGACATGCCGTGCGCCGTGGCAAAACCGCTTTCACGGCAGAAAATCTCAAAGGCCCGCTCAGGATCCATGCCAAGATACCGCGCATAAGACCGTACGTAGCCAGCGATAAATCCGGGCGTTTCAAAGACCAGCGGGTCGGCGTTTTCAATCGCGGAGATATAAGAGGCTTTGATCTTCAGCTCGCGCTGCACATCCAGCAAGGATTTACCAAGCGTCGCGCGCTCACCGCGCATCATATCACCAAGCAGCAGCTCGTAGTCGTCGAACCCTTTGGGTGCGACGTCAACTTCCTCTGGCTTGCGCGATTTTTTGCGCCCGATCATTCGCCCTGCCCCATGCTACGCGTAACCGCTCTGTCCAAAACTTATCCACAAGTCCGACTCGGCCTATGGTCTTATTAGCGACAGGTTAACACGCCGCAAGCGATTCTGCACTAAATAAGGGCTAAGCCGTTAATTCGGCACGATTCAGCGCACATTGCGACCAAAGCGCGTCCATGGCCCGCACCAGTTTGTCCATTTCTTGTGCACCATGCACCGGAGACGGCGTGAAGCGCAGGCGCTCCGTGCCGCGCGGCACGGTCGGGAAATTGATCGGCTGCACGTAGATTCCGAACTCATCCAGCAGCATATCCGACAGTGTCTTGGTGTGGACCGGATTTCCGACCATCACAGGCACGATATGACTGCCATGATCGATGATCGGCATGCCAAGTCCTTTTAGACGCATTTTCAGTATCTTAGCCTGCGTTTGATGCTGCTCACGCAGCTCGGGATGACGCTTGAGATAGGCCACCGACGCAGCCGCACCAGCAGCAACCGCAGGAGGCAGCGATGTCGTGAAGATAAACCCAGGCGCGTAAGAGCGGATCGCGTCGCACATTTTGCTCGAGGCAGCAATGTAGCCACCCATCACCCCGTAGGCCTTGGCGAGCGTGCCATTTATGATGTCCAAACGGTGCATCAGCCGGTCGCGCTCGGCCACGCCGCCACCGCGCGCGCCGTACATGCCAACGGCATGGACTTCATCGATATAGGTCAGTGCTCCGAACTCATCTGCAAGATCACAAATTGCTTCAATCGGGCCAAAATCGCCATCCATTGAATAGATCGATTCGAATGCGATCAACTTTGGAACGTCGGGATCATCCGCCGCCAAAAGTTCGCGCAGATGCGCTACGTCATTGTGCCGGAAAATCCGTTTCGCCCCGCCATTGCGGCGCACGCCCTCGATCATGGACGCGTGATTCAAAGCGTCCGAATAAATGATCAAGCCGGGGAAGAGCTTGGGCAAGGTCGAGAGCGTTGCATCATTTGCGATATAGGCGGAGGTGAACAAAAGCGCGGCGTCTTTCCCGTGCAAATCGGCGAGCTCTGCCTCGAGCCGCTTGTGATAGACTGTCGTGCCGGAAATATTACGCGTCCCGCCAGAGCCAGCACCTGTGGCGTCTAGCGCCTCGTGCATCGCGCTTAAAACATCAGGGTTTTGCCCCATCCCGAGATAGTCATTGCCGCACCAAACCGTGATCGCCTGCTCGCCGCCATCCTCTTTGCGCCATGTCGCATTTGGAAACTGTCCGTTCTCGCGTTCGATATCAATGAACGTTCTGTAACGCCCCTCATCATGAAGGCTTTGCAAACTTGCGTCGAGCTGAGCTGTATAATCCAAGCGCTTTGTCCCCTTTTGCCCCGCATCAATCCAAACACTTTGCTTTAAAAGCAATGTTTTGGCGGCAGATCGCGGCAACATTCCATTTTTCGAATACATAACGATTACATAGTGCCGAGGCAACACTTTAGCACTGCGCGTCATGTCGCAGCCTTAATCTAAATCAAACGTTAACCATTAAGAGCACAAGTTGGAAACACAGCGTCTTCTGGACAGCCGCGCGCCGCGTGGATAGCGTCCGCGCAACGCTCTCACAAATACGGAATACCCTACACCATGTCTCTTGATGCCGTTCTAGCAAGAATCGATGACGATCTTCCAAATGCCACCGAGCGCTTGCTCAACCTTTTGCGTATCCCGTCAATTTCCACGGATCCCGCCTTTAAACGCGATTGCGATGATGCGGCCGATTGGCTCGTGGCAGACCTGAAGATGCTCGGCGCTGATGCGTCTAAACGCCCAACGCCCGGTCATCCGATGGTTATTGGGCATATCGATGGCGATGGCCCACATGTGATGTTCTACGGTCATTATGACGTACAACCTGTTGATCCCCTTGATCTTTGGGACAACCCACCGTTTGAGCCCGCCATAGAGGACACGCCTGCTGGCAAAGTTATTCGCGGTCGCGGCTCGTCTGATGACAAAGGTCAGTTGATGACCTTCGTGGAAGCCTGCCGCGCTTGGAAAGAGGTGCATGGCGCCCTGCCTTGCAAGATCAGCTTCTTCTTTGAGGGCGAAGAAGAAAGCGGTTCCCCTTCTCTCGTGCCGTTCATGGTTGAAAACGCGGAAGAGCTGAAATCCGATATCGCGCTTATCTGCGACACGGGGCTTTTCGAGAGCAAAGTGCCCTCCATCGTCACCATGCTGCGCGGTCTTGTAGCAGAAGAAGTTATCGTCAAAGGGCCAGATCGCGACTTGCACTCCGGCATGTATGGCGGCGTTGCGATGAACCCGATCCGCGTCCTCTCCAAAATCATTACGGGTCTGCACGACGCCACAGGTCGCATTACATTGCCCGGCTTTTATGATGCCGTGCCAGAGCTTGAGGATGAAATTCGCGCGCAATGGCAAGGGCTTGGCTTTGATCACGCGAAATTCTTGGGTGATGTCGGCCTTAGCGTGCCTGCGGGCGAGCAAGACCGCACACCGCTCGAAATGATCTGGTCGCGCCCCACCTGTGACGTCAACGGCATCTGGGGCGGCTACGCAGGCGATGGTTTCAAAACCGTGCTTCCCGCTGAGGCAGGCGCAAAAATCAGCTTCCGCCTTGTGGGTCAGCAAGACCCAGATGCGATTCACGCGGCGTTTGAAGAGTATGTGCGCAGCTGCTTGCCAGAGGATTACTCCGTCGAATTCCCCCTCGGCAAAGGCTCTAAAGCGAGCCAAATGTCGATCAAGGATCCCGCATTTGAAAAAGCGCGCAAAGCCCTGAGCGATGAATGGCCAAACCCTGCCGCCTATGTGGGGTGTGGCGGCTCAATCCCTATCGCAGGTCACTTCAAAGACATCCTTGATGTCGATGCGATGCTCATCGGATTTGGCAAAGATGATGATCAAATACATTCCCCGAATGAAAAGTACGATCTTGAGAGCTTTTATAAAGGGATGCGTTCTTGGGCGCGTATTTTAGACGCTTTATCAGCATGATAGCGGGGTTTCGCCGCGAAACCCTCGACGGGCCAATGGGTCCGATTTCCTATCAAGTCGCAGGATCAGGCCAACTCTTGATCCTGCTTCATGGCTTTCCGCAAACCAGCATGATGTGGCACGGGATCGCACCGAACCTCGCTCAAACCTACCGTGTCATTTGCCCAGATCTACGCGGCTACGGTTTCTCTGCGAAACCTTTAGGCGTTGAACACTACAGTTTTCGCGAGATGGGCTCCGACATTCTGGCCTTGATGGACCATCTGGGCATAGAGCATGCACATCTGATCGGGCATGATCGCGGCGCGCGCGTATCGCACCGTCTTGCACTCGATCATTCGGACCGTTTCAAGACGTTGACTTTGATGGATATTATCCCAACCCACACGCTGTTCGCCGACCTCTCTCGCGAGGTTGCTCTTGGCTATTATCATTGGCTGTTCTTGGCCCAGCCCGCGCCCTTGCCCGATTCCATGATCGCACATGATCCTGACACATATTTCGAATCCTGCTTGATGGCTTGGGGCACGGGCAACGAGCCGGACTTTGATCAAACCGCGCTTGAGGCTTATCGCACCGCTTGGCGCCGCCGCGACACAATTCGCGCGATGTGCGATGACTATCGCGCTGGCGCGACGCTTGATTTTGACATGGATGCGCTGGACCTTGAGAAACGTGTCACTTGCCCAGCCCTTGTGCTTTATGCCAGCGGCGGCATGATGGACAAAGCCTATGACATGCGGGCTGTCTGGGCCGATAAACTCACCAATTTCACAGCAAAACCGATGCCCGGCGGGCATTTCTTTCCAGATCATTATCCAAATGAAACCTTGGCCGAACTGCGCAGTTTCTTGGATCAGAAAATTTAGTGAAAATGGCGCGGTTGACGGGACTCGAACCCGCGACCCCCGGCGTGACAGGCCGGTACTCTAACCAACTGAGCTACAACCGCGCATGAGGTGCGGGATAAGTGAGCTTTGCGGTCTCGTCAAGCGGCTATTCGATCTTCGTTTAAAGCAAAACGTTTCATTCGAAGTGCCCGATTTTTCTAGAAAAATCGCGCCCAATCGCAACCCTATGAAATGAAAAAAGCTCCCCGAAGGGAGCTTTTCAAGCAGCGGTGGCGCGGTTGACGGGACTCGAACCCGCGACCCCCGGCGTGACAGGCCGGTACTCTAACCAACTGAGCTACAACCGCTCACTGCTCATTCAGTTGCCTGAATGGTGGGTGATGAGAGGCTCGAACTCCCGACATCTTCCGTGTAAAGGAAGCGCTCTACCAACTGAGCTAATCACCCGATGAGGTGTCGTTTAGACAGTTATTTTGCCCCGTGCAACCCCTGAGCAACTCAAAATCCATGGTTTTTTAAGTTTAACGCAAGATCGTTTCAATGCTGTTTTCAATCACATAAACACAGCCCTGTTCATGCTCCAAATTCAGCGTTTCATCAAAGCTCAATCCGCGCAAGATCCCTCTCAGAACGCAAAGCGTTGCGCCATGAGTGACAAGAACCGCTGGCGCGTTTAGCTCTGCCAAAAATGCGTTGCAACGCGCCCGAACTGCGCGCTCGCCTTCCCCATCAGGCGCAAGGAACATCAACTCAAACGCATTGCGTGCCCGCTTAAAAAGTTGGGCATGATCGCACTCTATATCCTTAAGAAAATGGCCGTCCCATGCGCCCGCGCTGATTTCGCTCAAGCGGGCTTCGGGCGTAATAGACGCAGCTATCCCCTCCAACGCGAGTTTCGCAGTGGCCATCGCGCGCCCTTGCGGACTGGAAAAGGCGTTGATTTTAACGTCCTCAGCTTGAATCTTTTGGATAATCTCTGCTTGCCGGAGCGCTTGTTGATGTCCAACCGAAGTCAACACAGAATCAAGCTTGCCTTGCAGCCGTCCTGCAACATTCCACTCTGTCTGCCCATGACGCAAAAGGTAGATCTTAGGAAAGCTCATTGCTGCTGCTTTATATTTCAATTGCTACGCGTTCGAGCAAGAATAGCGCAGAGCAAATCAGGCGCAACGCAATTGCGCTGCGTCTTTCATGTGGATTTAAGGTCTATTCTGCTGCCTTAGCAGATGGATCACTCGATGCCTTGGGCACGCGATTGCTTTGACGAATCTTGGTGACAAGAACCTTGCCGCCTTGCACGTCTTTGGCACGGTTGATTTTGACTTTGCCAAAAGGTTGCAAATTCATCTCGCGCCCATCTGCCAAAGTTTGCCCCAACACAGCCAGCATCGCCTCTATCACCGGCTTTGCATCTTTCTTTTTGATGCCAGAGCGCTCAACAACCGTGTCGATCAACTCTTTCTTTTTAAGTGCCGGATCTGAAACACTAGGCGTATTTTCCGTTACGACCACGGGTTTCGGCTGAGAGCTAACCGCTGATTGCGCTGCCGCAGCTTTGGTTGACGTTCCAGACTTGGTTCCACTCGAAGCAGAGCTACGACTTGAAGTTGTTGTTCTCGAAGTTGTGCTTTTAGCCATGTTTCTCTGCCCTTTGTTCCCGATTTGGATACAAACTAGCAAAATTCAAAGCATACGACCACCCGTTTCCTTGACCGAATCTGTCTAGTTTGACATTTTTACGCCACACAACATTGAGGGTAATCATGAAGTATATAGCAGTCGCCGTCACCGCGCTCACTATATCTGGCACAACAATGGCACATGCAGGCGCTTTGTCAGATCCAGTTTTAGAGCAAGAAATCATCATTGAGGCCGCAAAAGCAGCCAGCTCCAGTTCAGGCACAACCATTGTCGCTTTAATGAGCTTGCTGTTGTTCTCGGCAGCGGTGATCAAGTAGTCTACAAAAACTGCAAACTAGAATTGCATTATGTCGGCCCCATCGAGGCCGACTTTTCTTTTTCAAAGCATTTAGTGTGCGACGGTGCTCGCAGTGTCACCCTTTTTAAGAGCGGCCGCAGCGGCTTCTTCGGCGACTTCGTCCCACTCAACAGCAACGGGTGTTTCGACCAAAGCATGTTTCAGCACGTCACTCACATGGCTGACAGGGATAATTTTCAATCCCTCTTTTACATTGTCAGGAATGTCGCGCAGGTCTTTTTCGTTCTCTTGCGGAATCAAGACTGTCGTAATGCCACCGCGCAAAGCGGCGAGAAGTTTTTCCTTCAAACCACCAATTGGCAATGCATTGCCGCGTAGAGTGACCTCGCCCGTCATTGCAATATCTTTGCGGATCGGGATGCCCGTAAGAACAGACACGATCGACGTCACCATCGCCAGACCCGCCGAAGGGCCATCTTTCGGCGTCGCCCCCTCGGGAACATGGACGTGTATATCCCAGTTCTCGAACTTAGGTGGCTTAACTCCGATTTGCGGTGCGATTGAGCGCACGTAAGAGCTTGCAGCGTCGATGCTTTCCTTCATCACATCGCCAAGCTTACCCGTTGTTTTCATGCGACCTTTTCCAGGCAACCGAAGCGCTTCGATATTCAAAAGCTCGCCCCCAACAGACGTGTAGGCAAGGCCAGTCACAACGCCAACCTGATCATCTTGCTCGGCCAGACCATAGCGATATTTCTTAACGCCAAGGTAGTCATCCAAATTATCAGCGTTAACAGTGATTTGCGTTTCTTCACCCTTCACAATCTTTGTCACTGCTTTGCGTGCAATCTTTGCAATTTCCCGCTCTAGGTTACGAACGCCAGCCTCACGGGTATAAACGCGCACAATCTCGCGCAATGCGTCATCCGTCAGCGTGAATTCACCCGACTTCAAGCCGTGATTTTTGACCTGTTTAGAGAGCAAATGTTGTTTTGCGATCTCGCATTTTTCGTCCTCTGTGTAGCCCGCGAGCGGAATAATCTCCATCCGATCAAGCAATGGGCCCGGCATATTGTAAGAGTTCGAGGTCGTCAGGAACATCACGTTTGAGAGGTCGTATTCCACCTCTAGATAGTGATCGACGAACGTGCCGTTTTGTTCCGGGTCGAGCACTTCGAGCATCGCAGAGGCGGGATCACCACGGAAATCCTGACCCATCTTGTCAATTTCATCGAGCAAGATCAGGGGGTTGGTCGTCTTTGCTTTCTTCAAAGCTTGGATGATCTTACCGGGCATAGAGCCAATGTAGGTCCGGCGGTGACCACGAATTTCGCTCTCATCACGCACGCCGCCAAGGGAGATCCGAATAAATTCGCGTCCTGTCGCTTTCGCTACGGACTTACCAAGCGAGGTTTTACCAACGCCGGGAGGGCCAACAAGGCACATTATCGGGCCTTTGAGCTTTTTGGAGCGTTGTTGCACTGCGAGATATTCAACGATACGTTCTTTAACCTTATCAAGGCCATAGTGATCCGCATCGAGCACTTGTTGAGCCGCAACAAGGTTCTTTTTCACGCGTGATTTCGTGCCCCAAGGGATCGCAAGCATCCAATCAAGATAGTTGCGCACCACCGTCGCTTCGGCGCTCATCGGGCTCATATTTTTGAGCTTTTTGATCTCCGCATCTGCCTTTTCGCGTGCTTCCTTGCTGAGTTTGGTCGCAAGGACCCTGCCCTCAAGCTCGGCCACTTCGTTTTGACCATCTTCGCCATCGCCAAGTTCCTTCTGAATGGCTTTCATTTGCTCATTCAAATAGTACTCGCGCTGTGTGCGCTCCATCTGGGTTTTGACGCGTGTTTTGATCTTTTTCTCGACCTGAAGAACGCTCATTTCGCCCTGCATCAGACCATAGACTTTTTCCAAACGTTCGCTGACGGAAAGCGTTTCTAGCAACTCCTGCTTTTGATGCACTTCAATGCCCAGGTGACCGGACACGAGATCTGCAAGCTTTGCAGGATCTTCGGTTTCAACCACAGAGGCGAGCGCCTCTTCAGGGACGTTCTTTTTGACCTTCGCATAGCGCTCGAACTCTGTGCCGACGGTGCGAATAAGCGCTTCTATCGTGGCAGCGTCGCCGGGCATTTCGGTCAAATACTCAGCGCGTGCTTCAAAGAAGCTTTCGTTTTCGAGATATTCGGTAACGCTAACCCGCGCTTGACCTTCAACAAGTACCTTCACAGTGCCATCGGGAAGCTTCAGCAATTGCAATACGTTAGCAATCACACCTGCATCGAAAATACCATCGACTTGCGGATCATCCTCGGACGGATCGCGCTGCGCTGCGAGCAGAATTTGCTTGTCATCCGCCATCACCTCTTCCAAGGCGCGCACAGATTTTTCACGGCCAACAAACAGCGGCACGATCATATGTGGAAATACCACAATATCGCGCAGCGGCAGGACCGGATAGGATGAATTTAGGGGCTCTTGCATGCTCTGTCCTTACTATGGGCAAGACGAAGTGGTCCCGCGAGGCGGCAACGCTTTCTCGTCTCCTACTTAGGGTAAGTACATGGGGCGCTATGGCATGAGTTTCAAGCGACTTTTATCCTCAACTTGAAGCAAAGAGGCCGACACGCTTACTGCGCTGCACCGTTAATCGGGGGGGCGCGCAACAAGTTTCCTTGCGTTCGCGCATCTACAAAACTGGCACAAAGGGTCAGCGCAAGCGCGCCGCATATAAGCTGCATCAAAGACATGGACAGCGGATTAGCAGGCGAATCTTTCGAACTCGTAAAGAAATTTCACAAAGGTTCGATATCGCCCATCGCGCGCATCGCGTGAAACTCCGCTTGAAATTGATCAAAGGTTCCCGCTGCAATCGCGTCGCGCATCCCTTGCATAAGCTCTTGATAATAATGAAGGTTGTGCCAAGTGATCAGCATGCCAGAGATCATTTCATGCGAGCGGAACACATGGTTCAAATAGGCGCGCGAGTAGTTGGAACAGGCCGGACAGGTACAATTTTCATCTAAAGGGCGCGGATCATCAGCGTGGCGCGCGTTCTTGATGTTCACTTGCCCACGGCGCGTCCAGGCTTGGCCCGTGCGACCCGAGCGCGAGGGAAGGACACAATCCATCATATCAATGCCGCGCGCGACGGCACCGACAATGTCATCAGGTTTGCCGACACCCATTAAGTAGCGCGGTTTATCTTTTGGTAACATATCGGGTGCATAGTCGAGCACACCGAACATCGCCTCTTGCCCCTCGCCCACGGCCAAACCGCCCACTGCATAGCCGTCAAATTCAATCTCGCGCAGTTTCTCAGCGCTTATCCCACGGAGTTCTTCTGTGACGCCCCCTTGTTGAATCCCAAACAGCGCATGACCCGGTCTGTCGCCAAAAGCATCGCGCGAGCGTTGCGCCCAACGCATAGACAATTCCATAGATTTGCGCACATCCGCATCGGACGCAGGAAGTGCCGGGCATTCGTCGAAACACA
>CAYQZI010000013.1:24002-30084 GCA_964421835.1 uncultured Planktotalea sp. | reverse complement strand
TCGCTGTTCTTCTAGGCGGCGCTGTCGCGCAGCCCGCCAATCTCGCGCATATGCGTGATGATTTGATCAAGCCCTTTGCGCTTTTTCATTTGCGCGAAGACAAATGGACGTTCGCCGCGCATCTTTTTCGCGTCCCGCTCCATGATCTCAAGCCGTGCGCCGACATGGGGGGCAAGGTCGGTCTTGTTGATCACCAGCACGTCTGATTTGGTAATCGCAGGCCCGCCTTTGCGCGGGATTTCCTCGCCTGCGGCCACATCGATGACATAGAGCGTGATATCCGCCAATTCAGGACTAAACGTCGCCGATAGGTTATCGCCGCCGCTTTCAATCAACACCACTTCCACATCGGGATGACGCTGCTGCATCTCAGCAACTGCTGCCAGATTGATCGAAGCATCCTCGCGAATGGCTGTATGCGGGCAGCCGCCAGTTTCAACGCCGATAATGCGATCAAGCGGCAGGACTTGCTGGCGCATCAGCTCTTCAGCATCCTCGCGGGTGTAGATGTCATTGGTGATCACGCCGACGGAATACTGCGCACGCAGCGCCTCGCAAAGTGCAGCGGTGAGGGTGGTTTTGCCAGCGCCCACAGGGCCGCCGATACCAACGCGCAAAGGGCCATTCATCTCGCTCATGTGCGGAAGATCCTTGAATATTGTGTTTCGTGTTTCATTGCCGCGATATCTGCCAGAAACGACGTGCTGCTCAGATCGTCAAGACTGGCGTTCAATGCGTGCTCGGCGATTTCAGCGCAGACAGGCGCAAGATCACGGATAATCGCTTGCCCATCGCTTTGCCCCAAGGGAACAAGGCGCATCGCAGCGGCGGAAAGATTGCTGAGGAAGCTGTGCAGATACATTTGCATCGTTAGATCAAGCGGCAGACCTTCCAGCGATGCAGCATGGCCAGTCGCAACAGGGTAGGTGAGGTCATCAAGTTTATGGGATGTGAGCTTAGAGAAGGCTTGGCAAAACGCTTGACCTTGCAGCACCGTTTCTTGCAAGCGTTCACGCGTGGCCGCAAGCGCGCGCGCCGTTGCATCGATATGCGCGAGCTTTTGCGCCTCTTCAACGCGGTAGGCGGCAGCCATAAGCACACAATCGTTCCACCCTGCGCCGTGGCGCAAAACCGTCTCTATCCAATCTTGCACCTGCGCCGCGCTCGTCACATCGCCGCTTTGCACCGCCCATTCGAGCCCATGCGAATAGGCGAAAGTCCCGACAGGAAAGCTGGGCGAAAACCACTGGGTGAGCGTGAGGAGTTCAGTGGCTGTGGCCATGTGTCCGTCCATGTCCATATGCGCCGCCCTCGGGGGTGAATGGCTCAACCACCTCGCGCAGCTCCGCACCAATCAGATCCAGCATATCTTTGATGACATGATCGCGCTGAATCAGCAGGCGATCCGCTTCAATCTGGCACGGGGTGTGGCGATTGCCGATGTGCCACGCCAGCCGCGTCAGATCATCGGCTTTGATCTCTAGCAGGTCCTCTGGCGCAGCGATGATCGCGATTTCACTTGCGTTCTCCAGCACCAGAACACCGCCATGATTCAGCGATGTGGTCTTTGGCAAATCGACCAAAAACCGCAAGCCACGTTCCGTGGTCAGCGTCTTTCGACGCAAAAAGCGGTCTTCATAATCCAAAGCAATCTGATCAAAAACCTGCCCATGCGCATGGCTGTGATAGCTGCGGGCGGTGGGAAGTGCGTCGCTCATATCCGCCTCAGAACATGAAATAGCGCTGCGCCATAGGCAGCACTTCGGCAGGCTCGCACGTTAGCAGCTCGCCGTCGGCGCGCACCTCGTAGGTTTCCGGATCAACCTCGACATGAGGTGTCGCATTGTTCAGGATCAGATCAGATTTGCCGATGTTGCGAGTGTTCTGCACCGCCACCGTTTGCTTTGCCAACCCAAGCCGCGTGCCAATGCCAGCATCCTGCGCAGCAGCGCTGACAAAGGTCACAGCAGAGTTTTCAACACTACGCCCGAAGGCACCAAACATAGGGCGCGAATAAACAGGTTGCGGCGTCGGGATAGAGGCATTGGGATCCCCCATCTGCGCCATCACTATCGTGCCGCTGAGCAGAACCATTTCGGGTTTCACCCCAAAGAACGCAGGATCCCAAAGCACCAGATCTGCGCGCTTGCCTTCCTCGATGCTGCCAATCTCGCCCGCGATGCCATGGGCAATCGCTGGGTTGATGGTGTATTTCGCAATGTAGCGGCGCACGCGGAAATTGTCGTTATCGCCTGTTTCTTCGGCCAAGCTGCCGCGTTGTTTCTTCATCTTATCAGCGGTTTGCCATGTGCGGATCAGCACTTCGCCAACGCGCCCCATGGCCTGACTGTCGCTTGCGATAATGCTGAACGCGCCCATGTCGTGCAGGATATCCTCGGCCGCAATCGTCTCGCGCCGGATCCGGCTCTCGGCAAAGGCCACATCCTCGGGAATGGATTTATCAAGGTGATGACAGACCATAAGCATATCGAGATGCTCTTCGAGCGTGTTCACCGTAAAGGGCCGCGTCGGATTGGTAGAGGAGGGGAGCACATGCTCTTCGCCGCAAATCTTGATGATATCAGGCGCATGACCACCGCCCGCGCCCTCTGTGTGGAAGGCGTGGATAGTGCGCCCCTTCATGGCGGCGACGGTGTTTTCGACAAAACCGGACTCATTCAAAGTGTCCGTGTGGATCATCACCTGCACATCCATCGCGTCCGCAACAGACAGGCAGCAATCAATGGCCGCAGGGGTGGTGCCCCAATCCTCGTGCAGTTTCAGCGCGCAGGCGCCGCCCAAAACCTGCTCTTCCAACGCGGCAGGCAAGGACGCATTGCCCTTACCCGCAAAGGCAAGGTTCATAGGAAAGGCATCCGCCGCTTGCAACATGCGCCCAATGTGCCAAGGGCCGGGGGTGCAGGTGGTCGCCAGCGTGCCATGCGCAGGGCCGGTGCCGCCGCCAAGCATGGTGGTTAGGCCAGAGTGCAGCGCGTCCTCAATCTGCTGTGGGCAAATAAAGTGGATGTGGGAATCAAACCCGCCTGCGGTCAGGATACGGCCCTCGCCAGCAATCGCTTCGGTGCCGGGGCCGACAATGATATCGACGCCGGGTTGCGTGTCAGGGTTGCCCGCTTTGCCGATCTTGTGAATACGTCCATCGCGCAGGCCCACATCGGCTTTGTATATCCCCGAGTGATCCACAATAAGCGCATTGGTGATCACCGTATCAACAGCGCCGTCCGCGCGTGTGGCTTGGCTTTGCCCCATGCCGTCGCGGATCACTTTGCCGCCGCCGAATTTCACCTCTTCACCATAGGTGCGCCCGTTGCCACCATTGGCGCGCTCGGCGGTCAGATCGCGCTCGACCTCGATGATCAGATCCGTATCCGCAAGGCGCAAACGATCCCCAACCGTGGGACCAAACATGGCGGCATAATCTGCGCGGCTGATTGAAGTAGCCATCAGAGCTCTCCCATGACTTTGTTGTTAAACCCGAAAATGCGCCGCGCGCCTGCGATTTCGATCAAGTTCACCTCGCGGCGTTGACCGGGCTCAAAGCGTACAGCCGTGCCCGGCGCAATATCAAGGCGGCGGCCATGCGCGGCCGCACGGTCAAATTCAAGCGCGGCGTTGCTTTCGGCGAAATGATAGTGACTGCCAACCTGTACTGGGCGATCGCCCGTATTGGCAACCATCAGCGTAATCGCGTCGCGGCCCTCATTCAGGATCAAGTCGCCGCTCGCGGGCAATAGCTCTCCGGGGATCATAGCAGGCTCCTATCGAATTGGGTTGTGAACGGTCACAAGTTTTGTGCCGTCAGGAAAGGTCGCTTCGACTTGCACATCGTGGATCATCTCGGGGATGCCCGCCATGCAATCGCTGGCTTTGACAATCTTGGCACCCGCTTGCATCAGCTCGGCAACAGAGCGCCCGTCGCGCGCGCCCTCGACAACCGCTTCGGTGATCAAAGCAATCGCTTCGGGGTGGTTCAGTTTCACGCCGCGCGCCAACCGCTTGCGCGCGACCTCTGCGGCCATTGCGATCAGCAATTTGTCTTTTTCTCTGGGGGTCAGGTTCATATCAAATCATCCAGCATCGAGGCACATGGCCGTTGTTCAAAAGGAGCATAATCGGCAGCAAGCTTTGGCGCAGCATAAAGCTGTCGCTGGCCAAAAGCCGCAGAATCAAAGTGTCAGGGGCGAGCAAACTGGCACCCGCAGTTTCAGGTAATAGCGCGCGTAGCTTGGGCAGCTCTGCCTCGGCGCTTGCGTGCACAAAAATCAGCGTGGCCATGGCCCCCGCGCCATTGGCCGTGTTCGGCTTGGCAAGATGGGCGCTGACATTGCCCTGCAAATGCGTGGCATCCATGAAAAGCGGCACGCCATCGCGCGTGATCTCTATCCTATCGCGCAGGCTCGCGTGGCTTAGCACCTCGCCCATGGCCGCACGGCCAAAGACCAAGGCCTCGAGCATCAAAAAACTGGCATCGCGCGCAAGCTCTACCGTCAAACGCCGCTCAAGCGCCGCGTGGTCAAACAGGATGGTTTCCTGCGGCAACCAATTGATCCGCGCTTTGCTGTCAATCTTTAGGGCATTGTCGATCTCGCCGACCTGACTTGGCTGCGCTTTGTAGACGCGCTCGCAGGCTTGTGTGGTCAGTGTCAGCGCGCTGCCGGGGGCGGCATGGCCGGTAAATGCGAACTTATCCCCCCCTGTCACCCCGCCTGCTGTGTTCAAAATGACCGCATCCATCGCAGGATGAGCACTGCGCGGAAACAGGCATTTGGACGAGCCGGATTGATACAGATCGCCGATCACATTTTTGCCCGCGCGGTTGCGCACACTCAGCGATGCGGTGCCGCGCGCGCGGGGCTGCTGCGCAGCTTTTGCTATGATCGTGTGTTGGTTAATAGCGCGGCTACCTTTGGCTCTTGGATTTCTGGCGACAAGGTTGCCTTGTTCGCGTGTGCAGACAATGAGAATCGTGGTGATTAACGCCAGATTTTCCAAAACGGCTAAAATTTGGGCATCCACCATATTGCCGCGCAATATTTACGCCGTTTGAGAGGCGGATTTTGTCGAGGAATCGGTGGCTTGGAACGATCTGACCTAACGATTTTGTTGCGCCGCCTGCGCGCGCGGCTCATCATGACCTTAAGCAAAACGCATGATCTATTGTAAGGGGCTGGGCCATGAAAGCGGATGTCATTGTTGTGGGCGCGGGACTTGCTGGACTTGCGGCCGCTGCCGAACTTGGGGATCGCGGTAAATCGGTCATAATCGTTGATCAAGAAGGGCCGCAAAACCTTGGCGGGCAAGCCTTTTGGTCCCTTGGTGGCTTGTTCATGATCGACACACCCGAGCAACGCCGCATGGGCATCAAGGATAGTCACGCGCTGGCGCTCAATGACTGGATGGGCTCTGCTCAGTTTGATCGCCCCGAAGACGCCTATCCACGGCAGTGGGCTGAAAAATACCTCGATTTCGCTGCTGGCGAGATGCGCCCGTGGTTGCACAGCATGGGTCTGCGTTGGTTTCCTGTGGTCGGCTGGGCCGAGCGCGGTGATGGTTACGCCAATGGGCATGGCAATTCGGTGCCGCGGTTTCACATCACTTGGGGCACGGGGCCGGGGGTGCTTGAGCATTTTATCCGCCGCTGCAAAAACCACGAAGCAGCGGGGCGCATCACCTTTCAGTATCGCCATCAGGTTGACCGGATCGATATGCAAAATGGCGCGGCCAAAGGCGTTTCAGGGCGCGTTCTTGCCGCCGATGATGCTGTGCAAGGCGCTGAAACAACACGCGAAACTGTTGGCGATTTTACGCACGAGGCGTCGTCGGTCGTTGTTGCCTCTGGCGGGATTGGGGGCAATTTCGAGTTGATCGAAAAAGTTTGGCCGACAGAGCGGCTTGGCGCGATGCCGCAAAACATGCTCTCTGGTGTGCCCAAACATGTGGATGGGCGCATGCTGGACATTTCAGAGGCTGCGGGGGGCCATATTATCAATCGTGATCGTCTTTGGTTTTACACCGAAGGCATCAAAAACTGGGATCCGATTTGGCCGCGTCACGGTATTCG
>CAYQZI010000013.1:8630-23902 GCA_964421835.1 uncultured Planktotalea sp. | reverse complement strand
GTGGTTGCGGATAATCTGCAAGATCTGGTCGCTGGAATGAACAAGATTACCGGTGAGAACCTGATTTCAGAGCCGCAGCTGCGCGCGCAAATAGAAGCGCGCGATGCACAGATCGACAACGCATTTAGCAAGGATATTCAAGTCAATGCGATCCGTTCTGCCCGTCAATATCGCGGTGACAAATTGGTGCGCACTGCGCCGCCGCATAAATTTCTTGAGCCGCAGAATGGGCCATTGATCGCGGTGCGATTGAACCTGATCACCCGCAAAACGCTTGGCGGTTTGCAGACCAATTTGGACAGTCAAATGGTTGGCGCAGACGGCAAAGTGGTGCCGGGCCTTTTTGCGGCGGGCGAGGTCGCAGGTTTCGGCGGCGGTGGCTATCACGGGTACAATGCGCTTGAAGGAACCTTCCTTGGTGGCTGCATTTTCTCGGGCCGCGCCGCAGGGCGCAGCGATTCAATCGGTTGATTTTGCTTCGCTTTAGCGCCCTTTCCAAACAGGATCGCGCTTTTCTGCAAAGGCTTTCGCGCCCTCTAGCTGGTCCTCGGATGTGTAGAGCGTCTCGACCGATTTGAACTGGCTTTTGGTAATTTTGTTTAGCGCGTCTTGGAATTTCATGTCCTCCGCCTCGCGCACCACTTCTTTGATCGCCGCATAGACAAGAGGCGGGCCAGAGGCGAGCAATTGTGCCAATTTGCGGGCTTCATCCATAAGATCAGCCGCGGGATAAATGTGATTAATCAAGCCCCAACGCGCGGCCTCTTCGCACTCCAGCCAACGCCCCGTCAGAAGCATTTCCATAGCGATATGATAGGGGATGCGCTTGGGCAATTTGATGCTCGCAGCGTCAGCAACCGTGCCCGAGCGAATTTCCGGCAGCGCAAAACTTGCGTGATCTGCCGCAAGGATCATGTCAGCGCTTAGGGCCAATTCAAGCCCGCCGCCACAGCAAATTCCGTTGATTGCGGCAATGACGGGCTTGTTAAGATGCGGCAGTTCTTGCAATCCGCCAAACCCGCCAACCCCATAATCGCCATCAACAGCGTCGCCATCGGCCGCTGCTTTCAGATCCCAACCCGGGCAAAAGAACTTCTCGCCAGTGCCGGTTATTATTGCGACTCTTAGACTAGGATCATCGCGAAAGTCCTTGAAAACTTGTCCCATTATGCGGCTTGTCGCAAGGTCGATCGCATTGGCCTTGGGGCGGTCAAGGGTCACTTCTAGAACATGTCCATCAATGTGTGTTTTTATTGGACTATCGGTCATTTTGGGTCTCCTTGAACGATTAGAGCATCGACTGCGATGGCGCTCGACGAGGTGCAGATTAGCGGATTTATTTCAACTTCTTGTACTTGGCCCTGATGCGCAATGACGTAGTTCTGCACAGCTTCGATTGCTATCCAAATCGCTTTGCGATCAACGGCTTGCGCCCCGCGATAGCCATCTAAGATTGGGGCGCAGCGAAGACTTGCTAGCGCGGTATCCACATCGGATTCAGTAACCGGCAAAACCAGGGATGCCGTGTCTTGCAACAGTTCAGTCAGTGTGCCGCCCGCGCCAAGCGTTAAGATATATCCATGAGCGGGATCGAGCGTCACGGCGATGAGCAGCTCTAAAATCGAATTTTCGACCTGTTCTTCAATAAGATACGATTTGAAGTTCATCTCCTTCAAAGCTAAGTCCAGCTCCGCGCGAGTGGTTAACCCCACGCGCACAGCCGCGTTTTCAGATTTATGCGCAAGGCCAAGCCCTTTCAGGACCCACGGTGTGTCAATTTCTGCGACCGTCTCTAGGATTTGGTCTCGCGAAGGGCCTGTCAGCGATTTAGGGATCGGCAGCCCAAAGCCAGCAAGGCGGGATTTGGCCTCGGCTTCGCTTAACGTGCGCAGGTTTTCAGATTGTATAGGCAATAGGATAGGTGCGGTTTTTCGAGCGCCTACTTTCGCCAACGCCAATGCGCGCAATGCTGTGTCCATCCCATTAAGTGGCACAACCCCATGTTTCATAAGGGCTTTTGCGATGTCTTCGGGCATAGTGTCTGGCAGCGATGCGACAACACCGACTGGAGTCTTGGTGCCTTTCGCGCAATTTGTCACGGCGTCGATTGCCAAATGCCAGTCGGCCAAACTACAGCGATCCGCGCGCGGCATGTCCAAAACCACCAGGCCCATTGTAATGTCAGCGTCAAACAAAGCTTCAAATGTTTGCTGCATGAGATCGGTTTGAGGCCAGATATATGTGTGGTAATCCAATGGGTTAGCAAGAGCCACTTTGGGTCCAAGGCTCGCGCGCAGTTTGGTGGTTTGGGTTGACGAGAGTTCTGGAAAGTCCAAACCTGATTGAGTCGCAAGATCGGCCATAAGGCTCGCTTCCCCGCCAGAACAAGAGGCGGAAGCGATCTGATTCGAGCTCAAAGGTCCGGCGATATGCCAGATTTTTAGCAATTCTAAAAAAGTCGCTAAATCGTCAACTTGCGCAAACCCAAGATGGTTAATCAATGCGCGTGCACCAGCATGGCTTCCCGCAAGCGAAGCCGTATGCGAGATCGACGCCAATTGCGCTTGATCTGATCTGCCCACTTTCAGGACACAGATCGGTTTTCCAAGTTCATGTGATAGATTAGAAAGCCTCTCTAATTCTCTGATATCATTTATGCCTTCGACATGGAGCCCAAGACAGCTTACGCGTGTATCACGCAGTAATTCCATACCGATTTCAGAAAGGTCAGTCTGCGCCTGATTGCCTGCTGTCACCACATAAGCCAATGGAACAGCACGATTTTGCATGGTTAAATTGATCGCGATATTTGAGCTTTGTGTGATGATCGCAACGCCACTTTCGACGCGCTCGCCGCCGTGTTGATCAGGCCAAAGTGCGGCTCCGTCGAGATAATTAAGGAAGCCGTAACAATTAGGTCCTAAAACGGGCATGTCGCCTGCTGCGCCGAGCATCTGTTCTTGTAGATCCGCCCCATCTGCAAGTTCCGCCGAAGCCTCGGCAAAGCCGGACGCAAAACACACCGCGCCCCCTGCGCGGCGCTTAGAAAGGGAGGAAAGACCGGCAATCGTAGCATTTCTGTTGATGCCAAGAAACGTTGCATCAGGCGCGGAGGGAAGCGCTTCTATGCTGCTATACGTGGCATGGCCTGCAATGGAGCTCCTACTTGGATGAACTGGCCAAATCGGCCCTAAGAAACCCACAGATCGACATGTTCGAATGACGTTTTGGCACCATGCACCGCCACCAACGACTGCGATAGTTTTGGGGCGAAGCAAACGTTCAAGGCGATTGCGTTTCATGCGCTAGGCACCAAGCGGGCGAAAAAGGTCGCGGCTGATGATGTGACGCTGAATTTCACTTGTCCCATCCCAAATCCGCTCGACACGTGCATCTCGCCAGAAGCGTTCGATCGGATAGTCGTCCATAAGACCCATGCCGCCATGAATTTGCAGTGTTGTATCGGTGACGCGCGCAAGCATTTCTGTCGCGAATAGTTTGGCACTGGCAATTTCACGATTGGCTGGCAGTTCTTGATCAAGCCGCCAAGCGCCCGAGAGTGTAAGCCAATCGGCAGCATCGATTTCAGTAATCATATCTGCAACTTGAAAACTGACGCCTTGGAATTTTCCGATCTGTTGTCCAAATTGTTTACGCTCGGCGGCGTAGTTCAACGCATAATCAAAACAGCGACGTGCACGCCCGACGCTGAATGCAGCAACAGTCAGGCGCGTTGCATAAAGCCATTCGTTCATCACCGCGAAACCGCCATCGACTTCGCCAAGCACTTGCGCGTCGGGGAGGCGGCAATCAGTAAAATCCAAAACGTAGTTTTTGTACCCACGGTGCGAAACGGATTTATAGCCCTCGCGCGCTTCAAATCCCGGAGTGCCACGATCCACGAGAAACGCTGTTATGCGCTTTTTAGGGCCTTTTGGGGTTTGGTCTTCGCCGGTTGCCACAAAAACGATAAAAAAGTCAGCATGTTCTCCGCCTGAAATGAAGTGCTTTGAACCGTTGATGACCCAATCACCGCCCGATCGTACTGCGCTGCATTTCATACCGCGCACGTCCGAGCCTGCTTCTGGTTCTGTCATCGCCAGCGCATCCATTTTTTCGCCGCGCACTGCGGGCAAAAGATAGCGTTCTCTTTGCGCGCCTTCGCAGGCCATCAAGATGTTCTGAGGGCGCCCAAAAAAGTGGGTCAAGGCCATTGAGCCGCGACCCAATTCGCGCTCGACCAAAGTGAAATCGAGATGTGATAGCCCCGCGCCGCCGACCTCTTCCGGGAAATTGCAGGCGTAAAAACCAAGATCGATCACTTTTTGCTTAAGCGTCTCACCAAGTTCCAGCGGCACATGCCCGGTTTGTTCGACCTCTGTTTCATAAGGATATATTTCATTTTCAACAAAACTGCGGACCGTGTTGACGATCATATTTTGCTCTTCACTTAGTCCAAATTGCATCGCGCTATCCTATGTGCTGAGCGCTTAACGTCGCCTTAGACTGATGCGTTTTTCCTGTTTGCTTGCGACATGCGGGGTCAGTTTGCGACGGCTTAGCGGCTTAACCCTCATCAAGGCGCTCGATTGGTACAATTGTTTGCTAGCAAAGCGCAAAACTTTGCGGCAACACTCGCGCCATGGAGAACAAGAAAACACGTATTGCATTGAATGGGTTTGGCCGGATCGGGCGATCCATTTTGCGTATATTGCGCGGCTCTGATTTGCCGTTCGAATTGGTGTTGATCAATGACATTCAACCCCTTGATGTATGTGCCTATCTCTTTGAATATGATAGTGTTTTCGGCCGATTTAACGGTAGCGTTGATCACAAAAAAGCTGCGCTGATATTGGATGGTGACGCAATCGCCTTTCATCACACGGATGATTTGAGCACGCTTGATCTATCGGGCGTTGATGTGGTTCTTGAGTGTACAGGTCTTGCCGGAAACCGTGCGATTGCGACGCGCGGGATAGAGGCTGGAGCAGGGGCCGTCCTGATTTCTGGCCCATCGCAAACTGCCGACAAAACCATCGTTATTGGCGCAAATGACGAAGAGCTGGGGCGCGCGAAAATTGTCTCGAACGCGTCGTGCACCACCAATGCGCTTGCGCCCTTGTTGCGCGTTTTGGATGCGGCTTACGGCGTTGAAAGCGGACATATGACGACGGTGCATTGCTATACAGGCAGTCAGCCGACAGTGGACAAGCCCGGCGCTGATTTCGCGCGCAGCCGCGCGGCGGCTTTGTCGATGGTGCCAACAACAACAAGCGCGCAGCGTCTGACGGACGAGGTTTTGCCGCATCTTGCAGGGCGGATCGAAGCGCGCGCTATCAGAGTGCCAACAGCCAGCGTTTCGGCGATTGACTTGACGGTTCAAACCCGCACGAGCGTAACGGCGGACATGGTGCGCGCCCACCTAAAAGCGCAGGCAATCGATGGTGTTTTAGGTTGGACAGAGCAGCCTTTGGTCTCATCTGACTTGCGCATGCGCTCTGAATCGCTTGTTTTGGTGGGGCCAGAGCTTTCGGTCTCTGTTGGCGGCTTGCTGCGGGTCTTTGGTTGGTATGATAATGAATGGGGGTTTTCCATGCGCATGTTGGAATTGGCGCAGCGCATGGCACAAAGATAGGCGAGCGAATGCATCCTTTGATAAATGAAGATATGGTCGAGAGTTTTCAGCGCGATGGCGTTGTTCTGGTGAAGGGGCTCTTCGCGGATCATGTGGAGGCGCTGCGCACGGGCGTTCAGCGCAACATCGATGCGCCCGGGCCCTATGCCGCCGAGAATTTGAAGGCGGGCGAGGGGGGACGCTTTTTTGATGATTACTGCAATTGGTCGCGTATCGCCGAGTTTGAAGAGGTAATCAAACAAAGCGCGGCGGCAGAGGTGGCAGCGGATTTGATGCGCTCAAAGACAGTGCAGCTGTTTCATGATCATGTGCTTGTAAAGGAGCCCGGGACGTCGAAGCCGACGCCTTGGCACACGGATGGGCCGTATTATTTCGTGGAGGGGCGGCAAACGGTAAGCTTTTGGTCGCCGCTGGATGCTGTGACAGAGGCGTCCTTGCGCTGCGTTGCTGGCTCGCATCTTTGGGAAAAGCCTGTGCTGCCAACGCGTTGGCTCTCAGAAACAAGCTTTTACCCTGACGCTGATGCCTACATGCCCGTGCCTGATCCTGATGCGGAGGGCATGAGTGTGCGCGAATATGAGATGGAGCCGGGAGACGCGGTTGCGTTCAACTATTCGATTTTGCATGGCGCGCGCGGCAATGAAACGACGCAGCGGCGACGTGCGTTTTCGCTGCGTCTTTTGGGTGATGATGCGCGTTATGTCGAGCGGCCCGGGCCAACATCACCGCCGTTTCCTGGCCATGACATGCAGCCCGGACAAAGGCTGCGCGAAGATTGGTTTCCAATGCTGTACAGTCGATAGGGGGCGCGCGATTTTTCTAGAAAAATCGATCCCCCCGCAGATGTTTTACAAGAATTTTGCCATTGCAACTGCTGTATCGGCCATGCGGTTGGAGAAGCCCCACTCGTTATCATACCAAGACAGGATGCGGCACATGTTGCCGTCCATGACTTTGGTTTGATCGCTTGCGAAGATCGAGCTGTGTGGATCGTGGTTGAAGTCCATTGAGACGAGTTTGCTCTCGTTGCACTCCAAAACGCCGGCCAAGGGGCCATCGGCAGCAGCTTTGATCGCTGCGTTGATCTCTTCAGCGCTAACATCGCGCGCCGTTTCAAATGTCAGATCAACCGCCGAGACATTTGGTGTCGGCACGCGGATCGCGACGCCGTCGAGTTTGCCCGCAAGCTCGGGCAAAACAAGGCCAACGGCCTTTGCCGCGCCTGTGGAGGTCGGGATCATGCTCATTGCAGCGGCGCGCGCGCGGTAGAGATCCTTGTGCATCGTATCAAGCGTCGGTTGATCGCCTGTATAGCTGTGCACTGTGGTCATAAAGCCGCGTTTGATGCCAAAGGCGTTGTTGAGCACATAAGCCACAGGCGCGAGGCAGTTCGTTGTGCATGACGCGTTGGAAACGATCAGATCATCCGCCGTCAACGTAGCATCATTCACGCCGTAAACGATTGTTTTGTCAGCACCTTTCGAGGGTGCAGAAACCAGCACGCGGCTTGCGCCATTCTCAAGGTGTACCTTGGCTTTTTCCTTGTCCGTGAACACGCCCGTACATTCCAAGACGATGTCGACATCGCCCCATGGCAGCTCGGCGGGATTGCGAATGGCGGTAACAGCAATCGGGCCGCGACCGGCATCGATGGATGTGTCGTCATGGGTGACTTTTGCAGGAAAACGGCCATGCACGCTGTCGTATTGCAGCAGATGTGCATTGGTTGCCACAGGGCCTAAGTCATTGATTGCAATGACTTCAATATCCGTGCGCCCGCTTTCAATAATGGCGCGCAGAACATTGCGGCCGATACGTCCAAATCCATTGATTGCTACTTTTACAGCCATGTCCACATCCTCGTCATTTTGAAAGCGATATCGTTAGCGCTAACAATTGCAAATAGCCGCAGGAGTCAAGAGGCGGAGCAGAGAAGTGATCAGATCAGCGCCAAAAGGCGATCCAATCGGTGAACTCTGTAAATTTTTTTGCAAGGAATATGATGTTCAATGAGTCCATGAGCACCACATCGGCGACAAGCAAGCTGACGATGATCAGACCTAAAAAGATCGCGAGTGTGTTGGTCATGGGGCGCTGTGCTTTCTTGAGTGGGCTCAAGATGCGTCAGCGGGCCGGGATTGTGAAGGCGGAAATACGATTTGATCCCCGCCGAAAGGGTGTCTTTTGCAAATTCAATGCTGCAAACGACCCAGCGCAGCGGCCACATCGGCCATACGCGCCGAAAAACCCCATTCATTGTCATACCACGCCAACACGCGCACGGTGCGCCCGCCAACGACTTTGGTCTGATCCGGGGCAAAGATGCTGCTGTGTGTGGTGTGATTGAAATCGATAGAGACTTTTGGCTCTGGATCATATGACAGAACCGCGCCCATATGCCCAGCGGCGGCATCTTCAACCAGCGCGTTGACCTCTTCGACGGTGACATCACGCTTGGCTTCAAATGTAAGATCAACGGCAGAGACATTCGGTGTAGGCACGCGCATGGCAGTGCCATCAAGCTTGCCTTTGAGATTGGGCAGCACTTCGCCCAAAGCTTTGGCAGCACCGGTCGAGGTGGGGATCATCGCCATCGCCGCTGCGCGCGCGCGGTAAAGATCAGCGTGGCGGCGATCAAGCATTGGTTGATCACCCGTGTAGGAATGGATTGTCGTCATAATGCCGCGCTCGATGCCGATGCCCTCATCAAGAACTTTTGCAAGCGGGGCAAGACAATTGGTGGTGCAAGAGCCGTTCGAGATCATACGATCGCCCTCGCGCATGTCACGGTGATTGACGCCGTAGACAATGGTGCGTTCGACATTTTTTGCAGGGGCAGAGATAAGGACCGACTTGGCACCGCGCTCAAGGTGGACATTGGCCTTTGCGCCATCATTAAACTGACCCGTGCATTCCAGAACCACATCGCAGCCGGACCAATCCAGCTCGGCCGGATCGTAGGTTGAGTACATTTCCATAGGGCCACGGCCTAAGTCCATCGTGTTGCCGGAGACTTTCACATCGCCCGGAAAGCGCCCATGCACACTGTCGTAGCGCAGCAAATGCGCGCTGGTTTCCAGCGGGCCTGTGGCGTTCACTTTGACGACCTGAACATCATTGCGCGCTGCCTCTGCGATATGTGCGAGCGTGCTGCGCCCAATGCGGCCAAAGCCGTTGATGCCGAGAGTGACGGTCATGGGGGTCTCCTGAGTGCCTATAATATGCGCTCGGTATAGCGGGGGGATCGCAGAGGTTCCAAAGAAAAAGCTGAATATTGGCAATGTGTTAGCGATAAACGTGGCGCGTTTGTCGCTGGTTGCGCTAACAGTTTTGGAGTGCCGTCATTGGTTGCGGTAACAGCGGGTCGGGTTTTCGTTTGGGCGATTCGTGATGCCCGATCACTTCAAGATCGGACCGGCTGGGGGCTATTGAAACGACCTGAGTTTCGTTCACGCCTGAAACGGTTTCCCAAACCGTTTCCAAGACGGCGTTCACCCCCCCAAGAGTTTAAACGCAAGATGAAAAGGTTAGCGCAGCGCTTTGGTTTGATGTAGGCGCACTTTGAGCCCGCCGTGCGGGATTGGGGCGCTGGTGTCAGTGAAGGGCAGGCCAGAGGCGCGGGCGAGGGATGTATCGGTGGTGATGATCGCAGCGCGCCAGCCTTTGAAGCGGGTGTTGAGCGTTGTGCCAAGAGAGCCGTAAAGCGCGAAGAGTTGTTTTTTGTCGCCAATGCGCGCGCCGTAGGGCGGGTTCAGGATAACAAGGCCAGGCGGGCCCTCTGGGCGCTGCAAGTCGCTGATGGCGCCTTGGGTGAACGTGCAGATGTGATCGACGCCCGCGCGTTTTGCATTGGCGTTTGCATTGTCGATGGCGCCTTGATTGCGATCAGAGCCGTAGAAATGCGGGGTGTTTGTGTGCTGCGGAGATTGCGTGCGCAGCGCGTTCCAACGTTCTGGCATAAAAGTAACGAGGCGCTCAAAGGCGAAAGCGCGGGATCGGCCCGGGGCGAGATTTGCCGCGATTTCAGCGGCTTCGAGCGCAAACGTGCCAGAACCACACATGGGATCGAGCACAGGTTCACGGCCCTCAAAACCACTGGCGCGCAGAAACAGCGCCGCGAGCGTTTCGCGCATGGGCGCTTTGCCGACCGCTTCTTTATGGCCGCGCTGGTGCAGCGGCGCGCCGGAGGTGTCGACGGAAAAGGTGCATAGGTTGTCTTCAATGCGGACCATGATTTTGATCGGATCATCAGACACGGTGCTGCCGATGCGTTCGCGGATCGCCTTTTCAATGCGGTCCTTGGCTGCGCCTGCATGGTAGATTTTCGATTTACGGGTGGTGACATCAACGCGCACGGGGCTGTTGGGGAGCAGCAGCGCGGACCACTCCAAAGCGCGGGCCTGTTTTTCGAGTTGGCTAAGGTTAAAGCTGCGAAAGCTGGCAAAGCGTGCAAGCACGCGCGAGGTGCCGCGCAGGGTATAATTGGCGCGCATAACATTGGGCCAAAGGCCGAAAAAGGTGATGCCGCCTGCGGTGGTCTTCGCGCCTTTGAAACCCGCTTCTAACGCCTCGGCTTGCAGGACCGGCTCGAGCCCCGGAGGGCAGGCGCAGAATATTTCAAAGGGTTTCATAAATTTGTACAGGTAGGGTGCGTGAAACCACGCACCCTACGCCGCATTAACCCAAAAGCGCTTTGACTTTGGCAGCTGTCGCCGCCGCAGTGATGCCAAAGTGCTCATAAAGCTCGCCCGCGGGCGCAGAGGCACCAAAGCTGTCCATGCCAACGAAATCCGCTTTTGCCTCGCGGCCACGCTCGCCCAAGAGCCATTGATCCCAGCCGAAACGCACGCCCGCCTCGACAGCCACGCGCACCGGGCCGCCCGGTAGAATGCGCTTGCGATAGGCATCATCCTGCGCCGCGAAAAGCTCCATGCACGGCATAGAGACAACGCGCGTGCCAATGCCCTCGGCCTGCAACAGATCGCGCGCTTGCAATGCGATTTCCACCTCGGAGCCGCTGGCCATAAGGATCGCTTGACGCTTTCCATCCGCATCGGCCAGCACGTAACCGCCCATCGCAGAGAGGTTCTTTGTCTTATGCTCAAGGCGCACAGTGGGCAGGTTTTGACGCGAAAGGGCCAGCACGGAAGGTGTAGACTTGCTTGTCAAAGCCACTTCCCAGCTTTCCGCTGTTTCAACCGTATCTGCAGGGCGGAACACATACGTGTTAGGCGTCGCGCGTGAAATCGCGAGATGCTCAACCGGTTGGTGCGTCGGGCCATCCTCGCCAAGACCGATGCTGTCGTGGGTCATCACGAAAACCGTCGGGATCTTGGACAATGCCGCAAGGCGCATCGCAGGGCGCGCATAATCGGTGAAGCACATGAACGTGCCGCCATAAGGGCGAATGCCGCCGTGCAGCGCCATACCGTTCATCGCAGAGGCCATGCCATGCTCGCGAATGCCCCAATAAATGTAGCGTCCTTCGCGGTTGTCCGTGTCAAACACGCCCATATCGCCGGTCTTGGTGTTGTTCGAGCCAGTGAGGTCCGCAGAGCCGCCAACGGTTTCCTGCATGACCGGATTGATCACTTGCAGCGTCATTTCCGAAGATTTGCGCGTCGCCACTTTAGGCGCGCTTTCAGTCACTTGCTTTTTGAACGCTTTGATCGTTGCAGCCAGTTTCTTGGGGGCTTCCAGATCGTAGGCGCGGGTGAATTCCGCCTGTTTGTTGGCTGAGAGGGTCGCGAAACGCGTGTTCCACTCGGCATGATCCGCCGCGCCGCGCGCGCCGATGGTTTCCCATGCGGATTTGATGTCGGCGGGCACTTCGAAGGGGCCTGTGGTCCAACCGTAAAGCGCTTTGGCCTCGGCCATTTGCGCATCGTCCGTCAATGCGCCGTGCCCTTTGGAGGTGTCCTGCGCCGCGTGGCCCAAAGCGATGTGGGTTTTGCAGGCAATCATCGAAGGCTTCTTGGACTTCTTCGCCGCCGTAATCGCTGCGTCAATCTCAGCAGGGTTGTGACCGTCGATTTCCTGCACATGCCAGCCCGATGCCTTGAAGCGCATGACTTGATCGGTGCGATCAGACAGCTCGACGGTGCCATCGATGGTGATATTGTTGTTGTCCCAAAGCACGATCAGCTTGCTTAGCTCATGACGCCCCGCGATGCCGATGGCCTCTTGGCTCACGCCTTCCATCAAGCAGCCGTCACCGGCGATCACATATGTATGGTGATCGACAATCTTTTTGCCAAAACGCGCGCGCTGGATTTCCTCTGCCATGGCGAAGCCAACGGAATTGGCGATGCCTTGACCCAAGGGGCCTGTGGTCGTTTCGATCGCATCGGCGAGGAAGTTTTCAGGGTGACCTGCGGTCAGCGCGCCCTTTTGGCGGAAATTCTTGATCTGATCGAGGGTGATCTGCGCATCGCCCACAAGATAAAGCAGCGAATACAGCAGCATCGAGCCGTGACCCGCCGATAGGATAAAGCGGTCGCGATCGTGCCAAAGCGGCGCGCTTGCATCGAACTTCATGTGCTTCTCAAAAAGCACCGTTGCAACATCAGCCATGCCCATTGGCATGCCAGAGTGGCCGGAATTGGCGGCGTGGATCGCATCCAAAGTCAGCGCGCGAATGGCGGCGGCTTTGTTCCAGTGATCAGGATTGGCGGAGCGGAGGGCTGCAATATCCAAAAGGGTCGTCCTTTGTGAGAGGCGGTGAGCGTTCGCGCGCTGCATACCAAGCCACGGGCAAAGATCAAGCACGGCTCTTAAGTGATTGTCCTTAAAGGGGGGAGTATTTTGCAAAAGCATTGGCTAAAGTTGTAAAAAGCCGCACAAACAAGCGATTCGCGTTTGGCTTGAGGCTCAAAAAGAAGAATGCGAGGGGGAGGGCACGATGAACGATATCACCGAGCTCGAGCGCCGGATCACAGCGGCGCTGGATCGAATTGGCACCGGACTTGACGGATTGGAAGCACCTGCGCCTGCGGGTCCTGATCCTGCGGAATTGCAAAACTCACTTGATATTGCAGCTGCGCGCGTCGAAGAGCTTGAAAAAGAGCTGAGCGATTTGAAAGCAGCGCGCGGCGAAATGGATGCGCTTAAGCAAGCGCTCAGCGACGAGAAACTCGCCAATGCCCAGCTTGAAGAACGCATGAAAAGCGTGCGCGAGACGGCGGATCGTCATACCTCTGCAATGGATATTCAAGCGCTGGAGCAGCAAAAAAGCACTGCCAAACTTGATTCTGATTTGCAACGCTTGCGCCGCGCCGCAGAGGAGTTGCGCGCTTCTAACCTGAGTTTGCGCAACGCGATGGAGCAGGGTTTGAGCGAGCCGCATTTGATCAACAAAGCAATGCTTGCCGAGCTTGAGACCATACGCGCCACGCGCGCCGTTGAAATGGCGCAAGCGGATGCGGTTCTTGCGGCGCTTGATCCTTTGGTCAAACGTGCCGCGCAAGAGGCAGCGAAAGCCGACGGTGATAAGGAGAATTCGGATGCCTGAGGTCACAATATCTATCGGCGGCCGCGATTTCGAGGTCGCGTGCCAAGCGGGCGAGGAAAGCTATCTGCAATCGGCCGCCAAGATGCTGGACGTCGAAGCGCAGACTTTGGCCAGTCAGATTGGCCGTATTCCCGAAACCCGCATGTTGCTTATGGCGGGGCTGATGCTCGCGGATAAAACTGCCGCGATGGAAGACAAAGTGCGCGAGGTCGAGGCCAAGCTGGGCGCGGTGCAAAGTGAGCTTACGGAGTTGCAAAACAAACCTGCACCTGCGCCAGAGCGGATCGAAGTGCCTGTGGTGCCGCCACAAGTGACGGACACGTTGGCAGAGGTTGCCGCGCGCACGGAATCGCTTGCCGCTGCGATTGAAGACAAAAGTCAGCCGCTCGGCTGAGCTGCGCCCATGATCTTGCACTCTGTTTATTGCAATCTGCGCTGTGATAGTGAACCGCGCGCGGCCTTCGCGCTTTTTCGCGCGCTCGAGGCGCTGTGTAGTAAATTGGACGGGGCACTGTCTTTCGAGTTCGGACCGAACCGTGATTTCGAAGCAAAGTCAGACGCCTATGATGTGGGGTTCGCTGTTCGCTTTCAGGACCGCGACGCGCTTCTTCATTATGCAGAGCACCCGGAACACAAAGAATTGGGCGCAAAGCTCTGCGCATTATGCGTTGGTGGTGCAGACGGAATTATGGTGTTTGACTTAGAGATAAAGTCGCCGCGCGCAAGCGCTTGACAGAGCCGCCACAACCCAGCATAAGCCGCGAACCTGCACGCGGAGCCCCGTTTGCGGGATTATAGGAATGACGCACAAGATGTGCGCGCTGTCTACGGGTGGGGCCGGTCCCCAAAAACGCCGCTTTGCGGGACCCTAAAGACGCGGAAAAGAAGGAAGACCATATGTTCGCGGTTATGAAAACCGGCGGCAAGCAATATAAAGTCCAATCCGGCGATATGCTTCGGGTGGAAAAGCTGGCTGCAGATGCGGGTGAAACCGTACAATTCAACGAAATTCTGATGCTGGGCGGCGACAAAACTGTCGTTGGCGCACCTATGGTGGACGGCGCTGCTGTTCAGGCCGAGGTTGTGGACCAGATCAAAGGCGAAAAAGTTATCAACTTCGTCAAGCGCCGCCGTAAGCACGGCTCCCAGCGCACGAAAGGTCACCGTCAAAAGCTGACCTTGGTGCGTATTGGTGATATCCTTGCGTCCGGTGGCGACAAGTCAGGCGTCAAAGCCGCTGTTGGTGCAGGATCTGTTGCAGGTGTGGCTGTTGCCGCCGTTGCCGCAAGCGCCGCACCAAAGAAAGCAGCCGCCAAGAAAGCGGATGCAGCAGAAGCCGCGCCTAAGAAGGCAGCCGCGCCGAAGAAAGCCGCTGCAAAAGCAGAGGCGGCTCCGGCAGCTGAGGTTGCAGGCGTAGAGCCAGCGAACCTTTTGAAAGAAGCACGCGGCGGTCAGCCAGATGATCTGAAAAAGATCAGCGGCGTTGGTCCAAAGCTCGAAGGTGTATTGCACGAAATCGGTGTATTCCACTTCGATCAAATCGCAGCATGGGGCCCAGCAGAGATCGCCTATATGGATGATCGCCTGTCTTTCAAAGGCCGCATCGAACGTGACGACTGGATTGCGCAAGCAGCTCAGTTCGCAGCAGAATAAGAGGAGCACGACCCCATGGCACATAAAAAAGCAGGTGGTTCATCCCGTAACGGTCGCGACTCAGCCGGTCGCCGCCTTGGTGTAAAACTCTACGGTGGCCAAGCGGCGATCGCAGGCAACATCATCGTGCGTCAGCGCGGCACAAAGTTTTGGCCAGGCGAGGGCGTTGGCCTTGGCAAAGATCACACGATCTTTGCAACAGCTGACGGCGCGGTAAAGTTCCACAAAGGCCTGAAAGGGCGCACATTCATTTCGGTTCTTCCGGTGGCGGAGGCCGCTGAATAAGCCGTTTCTGAAGTGCTATGACATTCAAGGGATCGGCGTAAGCGCCGGTCCCTTTTTTGTTTCGAAATCCACCTAAGTAAGTGCCTGCGTTGTCTAAAGTGATACATTCAATCGATGGCGCAACGCCCCGATTTTTCTAGAAAAATCGCGCGCCCCTCAAAGGTCAATTCTGTGTCCGTCGCCATTGGA
>CAYQZI010000013.1:0-8530 GCA_964421835.1 uncultured Planktotalea sp. | reverse complement strand
TTCTAGAAAAATCGCGCGCCCCTCAAAGGTCAATTCTGTGTCCGTCGCCATTGGAACCTTCCTTATCTTCGCCGCCTCGCAAGTCGGCACGCCGGGTCCGGCAAACATGGCCCTGATGGCCACAGGCGCGCGCTTTGGCTTCAAAGCAGCGCTGCCGTTCGTGGCAGGCGTCGCGCTTGGCAAGCAGTTGATTATCTGGCCCATCGGTTTTGGCTTGATGGAAATCATCGCCGCGTTGCCGTGGCTCTTCAACGCGCTCAAATACATTTCTGCGGGCTACATTATCTGGCTCGCGTGGAAGGTCGCCAAACTACGTCTCGACACCAATCAAATCGCCACGAATGCCCCCGGCTTTGCCGCGGGCCTCATTGTGCATCCGCTTAACCCCAAAGCCTGGGCGATGATTGTAGGCGGCTTCACCTCATTTGTTGAGCCGGGCACATCAACGCTTTACGCAACCGCAGTCATCGCCGCATGTTTGCTTGCCTGCCAGATTGTGCTGCACCCGATTTGGACCTTTGCGGGTCACAAAATCGCGCAAACCGTCGCAGGCACCCGCGCGGAAGCCTATCTGATGTGGACGCTTGCCGCGCTCACCGTCGCGTCCGTGTTGTTCGTTTTGTTCGGAGGCGCTAAAACATGAGAGCTTTGGATCTGCCTCTTAGGGGCGCAATTGCCGCGCGCGATCTTACGGCCCCGCACGAGCGGCTTTGAGCAAGATCAACCTGACAAACCGCAAACCCTATTTGCGCAAACGCGCCGAAGCGCGTAGACCGCGCGCAACCCTACAGAAAGAACTGACATGAAATTCCTCGATCTCGCCAAAGTCTACATTCGCTCCGGCGGCGGCGGCGGCGGGGCTGTCAGCTTTCGGCGTGAGAAATTTATCGAATACGGTGGTCCCAATGGCGGCGATGGTGGCGGGGGCGGCTCTGTTTGGGTCGAAACTGTCGATGGTCTGAATACGTTGATCGATTTTCGCTACCAGCAGCACTTTTTTGCCAAAAGTGGCCAGCCCGGCATGGGGCAGGGCCGGACCGGCAAGGACGGCGACGACATCATTTTGCGCGTCCCCGTCGGCACCGAAGTGCTGGATGAAGACCAAGAGACAGTGATCGCGGATATGACCGAGCTGGGTCAACGCGTGTTGATCGCCAAGGGCGGCAATGGCGGTTTTGGCAATTTGCATTTCAAATCCGCAACCAACCAAGCGCCGCGCCGCGCCAACCCCGGTCAAGAGGGCGTCGAGCGCACCATTTGGCTGCGTTTAAAACTGATTGCCGACGTGGGTTTGCTGGGTCTGCCCAATGCTGGCAAGTCTACGTTTTTGGCGGCGACGTCCAATGCGCGGCCAAAGATTGCGGATTATCCGTTTACTACGCTGCATCCGAACCTGGGCGTTGTTGGCGTGGATGGGATTGAATTTGTGGTCGCTGACATCCCAGGTCTGATCGAGGGCGCACATGAAGGCGTTGGGCTTGGCGTGCGTTTCCTCGGCCATGTCGAGCGTTGCGCGGTGTTGTTGCATCTTGTCGATGGCACCTCTGAAACGGTGGCGGAGGATTATCATACGATCATCGGCGAGTTAGAGGCTTATGGCGGCGATCTGGCGTTTAAGAACCGCGTGACGGTTTTGAACAAAATCGATGCTTTGGATGACACGATGAAAGCTGAGACGAAGGCGATGCTTGAAGAGGCGTCTGGCGGTCCGGTCCTCGAAATGTCTGGCGCGGCCAAGCTTGGCACGACAGAGGTGTTGCGCGCACTGCGGGCACAGATTGATGATGATCGTTTGCGCGCTCAGGTGGGCGAGCAAGAGGATACGCCGTGGCAACCCTAAAAGGCGCAAAACGCATTGTGATCAAGATTGGCTCGGCCTTGTTGGTCGAGAATGGCGCATTGCGCGCCGCTTGGTTGCAAGGCTTGGCGCAGGATGTGGCAATGCTGCGCGCGCGCGGCTGCGATGTTGTTTTGGTTTCCTCCGGCTCAATCGCGCTCGGGCGGGGTGCGTTGAATTTACCAAATGCTGCGCTGCCACTGGAGCAAAGCCAAGCGGCGGCGGCGGTGGGGCAAATTCGTCTTGCGCGCGCTTATGAAGAGGCGCTCGCGCCCTTTGATATCACGGCCGCGCAGGTCCTCGTTACGCTGGAAGACAGCGCCAATCGGCGGCGCTATCTCAACACGCGCGCAACGCTTGAGCAGCTTCTGAGCCTTGGCTCCGTGCCGATTGTGAACGAGAATGACACCGTCGCAACCGACGAGATCCGCTTTGGTGACAATGATCGCCTTGCGGCGCAGGTCGCAGTGACCGTTGGCGCGGATCGGCTGATCCTTCTCTCTGATGTGGATGGGCTCTATACGGCGAACCCTTCGATTGATCCCAGCGCCAAGCGCATCGAAACGGTTGATGAAATCACGCCAGAAATCGAAGACATGGCAGGGGATGCGACCTCAGCTTTGTCAAAGGGCGGGATGAAAACCAAAGTGATGGCGGCCAAAACAGCCACGCTTGCAGGCTGCGCCATGGCGATCACCGAAGGGTCTGTTTTGCGCCCGATCCGCGCGCTTGAAAGCGGCGCGAACGCCACATGGTTTACAGCGCAGCTTGATCCCCATGCGGCGCGCAAGGCTTGGATCTTTGCGATGAAGCCCCAAGGCGCGGTGCGCCTTGATGCGGGCGCGGCCAAGGCGCTGGCATCTGGAAAAAGTCTTTTGCCCGCTGGGGTTACAGAGGTTACTGGCAGTTTCGAGCGCGGTGATAGCGTTGCTATCGAGGGGCCGGATGGCCATGCGCTTGGCTATGGGTTAACACGCTATACAAGCAGCGAAACAAGTGTGATCAAAGGGCATCATAGCCGCGAGATCGAAGCTTTGCTTGGCTACGCAGGGCGCGCCGCGCTCATTCACAGAGACGACATGGCACTTTAGATGGAGGCCGATATGAAAGATTTTGACACTATTCCGGCCCTGATGGCTGACATTGGCGCGCGTGCGAAAGCGGCCTCCTCTGTGCTGGCCAGCGCAAGCGCAGAGCGTAAGCATGCCGCGCTTATTGGCGCAGCTGAAGCGGTGTGGAAAACGCGCGATGCGATCATCGAAGCGAACAAGCTTGATCTTGACTATGGCCGTGAAAAGGGCCTCTCCGATGCGATGATGGATCGTTTGATGCTCGATGAAGCGCGCATTCAAGGCATCGTCGATGGTCTGCGCGCAGTTGCGGAACAGGCCGATCCTGTTGGCGAAGAGCTGGCTGAGTGGGACATGCCCTCGGGGCTAAATATCCGCCGCGTGCGCACGCCTTTGGGGGTAATCGGGGTGATCTACGAGAGCCGCCCGAATGTCACGGCGGATGCTGGCGCGCTGTGTCTGAAATCCGGTAATGCGGTTATTCTGCGCGGCGGATCGGAGAGCTTTCACAGCTCAAGCGCGATCCATGCGGCGATGGTGGACGGCGCTGTAAAGGCGGGCCTGCCCGCCGATTGCATCCAGCTTGTGCCCACGCGTGATCGCGCCGCGGTGCAAGAAATGCTCACGATGACCGAGACGATCGACGTGATTGTGCCGCGCGGGGGTAAGGGCCTTGTGGGGCTGGTGCAGCGCGAAGCGCGTGTGCCAGTGTTCGCGCATCTTGAGGGCATTGTGCACATCTATATCGATGCCTCTGCTGACCCTGCAAAAACGCTTGATGTTGTGCTGAATGCCAAGACGCGGCGCACAGGCATTTGTGGCTCTGCGGAATGTTTGTTGATCCATAAAGATATCGCCGACACGCTTGGCCAAGACATTGTCAAGGCTCTGTTAAGTGCCGGTGTCGAAGTGCGCGCAGAGGGTGCATTGGCGCAGATTGACGGCACGCAGCAGGCAAGCGATACCGATTTCGGCCATGAGTTTCTGGACATGATCATTGCCGCGAAAGTGGTCGAGAACGTGGACGGTGCTATCGCGCATATTCGTGCGCATGGTTCGAACCACACCGATTGCATCATGAGCGAGAATGACAGTGTCGCAGATCAGTTTTTTGCCCAACTTGATAGCGCGATTTTGATGCGCAATGCCTCGACCCAATTCGCCGATGGCGGCGAGTTTGGCATGGGCGCTGAAATCGGCATCGCCACTGGCAAAATGCACGCGCGCGGACCTGTGGGCGCGGCGCAACTGACCAGCTTCAAATATCTGGTTGTTGGCGATGGAACGACGCGCGCTTAGACGGTCAGAATGACTTGGTCCGCGCTTTGAACATATTGCGCGTGCCGCCCCAAGACATCTGCCTGCATCGGCAACAGGGCAAATTGCACATGTGCGGGCACAATCGCGCTTAACGCGGCATTTTCGGCGTTTGGATCCTGCTCAAGCGCATCCCAAAGCTCTGGCTCGAGCATGATGCGTTCGGCACCGAGAGTGAGTTTCCAGCGCTCTTGATCGCGTTCGATATCGACGCGGCCACCATAGGGCAGGGCTTGTTCGGCACATTGGATTGCAAGGAAAACCAATTGCACTTCGCTGCGCGAGAGATCCTCGCTTGGATGCCAATGCAGCACCAGACGCGAATCGCGCGTCAGATCGCGCAGCAATGTGCTGACTTCCGAGCGCCCCATAAATTGCACATCGCTTGGCGCGCCATAAGCAATGCGAAAAAAGCGGATGCGCGCATTTGCGGCATCGACACTTTGGGCAATCAGCGCCATTTCAGGACTGGTCGGCGTGCCGGACATGGACAAAAGTTCCATACCGTTGTTGATTGCGCCGATTGGGCTGATCAGATCGTGACAAATGCGCGATCCGACAAGCGCAGAAAATTGGAGATTATGTTGGCCCATGTGTGGCTCCTGAAACTGGTACGCGAAACGATTGGAAGACGATGACAGACTTGAATGCGTTTCTTGAACCGGGAATGATTGTGCGCCATCCAAGTGAACCCGATTGGGGATTGGGGCAGGTGCAATCGGTCATTGAGGGCCGGATCACCGTGAATTTCCGTGAAATGGGTAAAGTGGTCATTGATGGCTCTCGCGTTGCGCTGGTGCCTGTCTTTGATGAAGTGTGAACGTTAATTTTGCGTAAAGCAACTGAGGGCTGAGTTTTTACAACTCTAAGGTGTGATTTTTGCGACACTTGAATCTACTGCGTTGTTTGCGTAGATCGGGCGCGTGTTCGCCAATATGAGCGAAGGAAAATGCCCCAATGGCACTGCCTGATTTCGACGTGATCTTTGCGCAAGCGCCTGAGGATCACCGCGCGGTTCAACGCCTAAGATATGACGTCTTTGTCGCGGAGCTTGGCGGGGATGGCCCGCTTGTTGATCATAAGAATCGCCTCGAGCAAGATCAATTCGATGCCCATAGTGCGCATCTGATGCTGCTGGATCGAACGCGTGGCGCGCATGTGGCGCAGCAAATCGTGGGCGCATATCGCTTGCTGGATAGCGCTGGCGCGGCGCGCGCGGGGGGCTTTTACTCCGAGCGAGAATTCGATCTGAAACCACTTGTTGCGAAACCGCTGTCCTTGCTTGAACTTGGCCGGTCTTGTCTGCACCGCGAGTATCGCGGGGGCACAGCGATGTATCATCTTTGGTCTGCATTGGCGCGATATGTGTTTGCCCAAAAGGTTGATATTTTGTTCGGTGTTGCGAGTTTTCATGGCTGCGATGTGCAGGGCCTTGACGCCCCCCTGCGCACGCTGCACGAGCGCCATTTGGCACCCGAGCGACTTCGCCCCATCGCGCGCGCACCGTTTGTTTTGCCGAGCGCGCGCGCACAAGATCCGCTTGATCGCAAAGCGGCCATGACGCAAATTCCGTCACTGATCAAAGCATACCTGCGCCTAGGCGGCTATATCGGGCAGGGCGCTTATTTGGATCATGCGTTTAACACGACGGATGTGTGCCTTGTGCTGGACGTGGCGCAGATCAGCGAAAAACAACGCAAACTTTATCTTAAGGAACGTGGCTGATGGCGGATGTTTGGAAACCGGATGAGGATGACACGGTCGATCTAAGCCAGATCGGCGTGTTCGGTTGGGTGCGATTTGTGGCGCGCGCATTGCCGCTTGTGGCGCTCATTCTTGTGTGCCTGAGCGCGCTTTTGCTGCTGCGTTTGATAGAGCGGCCCTTGTTCGGGCTTGGCCGCCCGATCACGCCCTATATCACACAATTCGTGTGCCGCAGCGCCTTTCGCATCATGGGAATGGGGTTTTCTGTGAAGGGCACGCAGATGACGCATCCCGGTGCGGTTGTGGCCAATCACAGCTCTTGGCTGGATATTTTCGCGCTCAATGCGGCGCAGCGGGTTTATTTCGTGTCCAAATCGGAGGTCGCCAAATGGCCCGGGATTGGCGCGCTGGCAAAGGCGACGGGCACCGTTTTTATCGAGCGCAACCCGCGCAAAGCGAAAGCGCAGAAAGCGCTGTTTGAGGCACGTTTGAAAGCGGCTCACACGCTGTTGTTCTTTCCTGAGGGCACATCGACCGATGGGCAGCGCGTGCTGCCGTTTAAATCGACTTTGTTCGCGGCTTTTTTCGCAGATGGTTTGAAAGAGATTTTATGGGTGCAGCCGGTAAGCGTGAATTACACCGCGCCGACGGGGGAGGAACGGCGCTTTTACGGCTGGTGGGGCGAGATGGATTTTTTTCCCCATTTGATCAAGACGATGGCAGTGCGCAAGGCTGGGCGCGTCGAAGTCGTGTATCACGCGCCAGAGCAGGTTTTGAGCGCGGATAGCCGCAAATCCATGGCGCTGATCTGTGAACGCGCCGTGCGGCGCGGTCACCATATTGCTGGCAAAAACCTTTGAGGCGCGCGCGATTTTTCTAGAAAAATCGATCCCCCACCGTCAACCGTTTGCTTCGCGGATCTTGTCGGCGGCGTCTTTGTCATAGCCGACCGATTGATCGTCAAACAGCGTATCAAGTTCACCCGAAAGGGTCATTTCAGTGATGATATCACAGCCGCCGACAAATTCGCCTTTGACATAAAGCTGTGGCACTGTTGGCCAATCAGAGAAATCCTTGATCCCTTGGCGCATGTTTTCATCCGCCAGCACATTCACGTCTGCGTAGTCAACGCCCATGTAGTTCAACACACCTGCAACGCGGGAGGAAAAACCACACTGCGGCATTTCTTTCGTGCCTTTCATGAACAGCACAACCGAGTTGTCTGTGACGGTTTTCTGGATGGTGTCTTTGATATCGCTCATTTCAAGTTCCTTTTTGGACGATAGCCAGAGCTTTCTCGCCAATTGCGTTCTTCTAGGAAAGTATTTTGATCATTTGTCTGATTGATCCTGTTCAAGTCAGTTGCTTCCATACCCAGCGGAGGGTTTTCTGGATCGTATTTTTGAGCCCGCACAAGCGCCGTCACAAACTGCCAGAATCTATACATACCAGTTCAGCCCGGTGCCTTTGTCGTCAGCGCCAGAGCATGCAGCTCACCTTGTGAGCCATCCATTTTGCCTTTCAAAGCAGCGTAAACCGCGCGTTGCTGCTGCACGCGGTTCTTGCCCTCGAAAGACGCATCCACAACCTCAGCCGCGAAATGCTGACCATCATCGCCTTGCACGGTGATTTGCCCATCGGGAAACCCTTCGCGCAAAAGCGCTTCAATTTCTTGTGCGGTGATCGCCATGGATCGTGCCCTTTCGTGTCTGACTTGTCTCGAATGTAGAAGCGCGTTTCGGTGCTCGCAAGTGCCGCTTAGGAAAAGAGTGTTGGAAACACGCCCTCGGATGTTGCTTTGAGCTCCGCCAAACTTGCGGATGAGCCGCCAATTGTCACGTCTTCACCACCGAATTTGCCAACGAAGGCAACAGGCACTCCCGCTTGACCGGCGGCACCCATAAGCGCTTCGGCCTGATCAAAGTTACACGCCACCAAATAGCGCGCTTGGTCTTCTCCAAACAGCTCTGGCGTGTCTGCGCTATCAAGCGTGAGACCCACATCCGCGCTTGCCGCCATCTCAAACGCTGCGAGCGCAAGGCCACCATCAGACAAGTCCGTGCACGCCTTGATCCAGTCGCGGTTCTCGCGGATGAAATCGCCGTGTTTGGCTTCCGCTGCCAGATCAACGCTTGGCGCATCGCCATCTTTGCGGTTGAACACTTCGGCAAGCAGCGCAGACTGACCCAGATGACCCGTCGTTTCGCCAATCACCACAGCCACATGACCCTCGCGCACATCCGCGTTGATCAACTCGTCTTCTGAGGCGAGCAGGCCAACAGCGCCAATTGTCGGTGTCGGTAGAATACCCGTGCCATCGGTTTCGTTATAAAGCGAGACGTTGCCAGACACGATTGGCATATCCAGCGCTTTAACTGCTTGGCCGATCCCATCAATCGCACCGACAAACTGGCCCATGATTTCAGGCTTTTCAGGATTGCCGAAGTTCATATTGTCGGTTGTTGCCAGAGGCTTTGCACCGACAGCCGTCAGGTTGCGATAGGCTTCAGCCACCGCTTGTTTGCCACCCTCAACAGGGTTCGCCATCACATAGCGCGGGGTCACATCAGAGGTAAACGCCAGCGCTTTAGGTGTGCCATGC
>CAYQZI010000012.1:0-31070 GCA_964421835.1 uncultured Planktotalea sp. | reverse complement strand
CAGATCCTGCGGCTTGGGTTGCAGCGGCTGAATCCGAAGAAGTTGACGCGCTTTACGAGAACGTTGCGGACTTTGTTGACGTCTTTGATGCACTCGGCTGGGAGAAATCCGAGCTTGCAACCGGTGCAACACTTGTCATTCGTCCGAACCAAGCTGCAACAGATGCAGACGGCAAGGTGATCTTTGAAGACAAGCGCGTGCGTCAAGCGATTGCGATGTGTGTCGACAACGCGGTTCTTCTGGAGCTTGGCGTCTCTGGCCGTGGTGTCCCTGCGGACAACTGCCATGTTGGCCCTGTCCACCCAGAGCACGATGCAGCGGTAACACGTCTTCCACATGACCCTGCAAAGGCGCTTGCGCTTTTGACGGAAGCGGGCATGGCGGATTATGAGTTCGAATTGCACTCCATCGACGACGACTGGCGCAAAAACACGACAGACGCAGTTGCGGCGCAAATGCGCGATGCAGGCATGAACGTGAAGCGCACAATTCTTCCTGGTTCCACATTCTGGAACGACTGGACGAAGTATGCCTTCTCTTCCACAAACTGGAACCACCGCCCACTTGGCACACAGGTTCTGGGCCTTGCGTATAAGTCTGGTGTTGCTTGGAACGAATTTGCTTGGTCCAACGAAGAGTTTGATGGGCTTCTGGCTCAGGCGAACTCGATTGCGGACGCAGATGCACGTCGTGAAGTGATGGCAAAGATCCAAGCGATTGTGATCGAAGAAGGCGTGACGATCCAGCCATACTGGCGCTCTGTCTTCCGTCACATCCGCCCTGGATTTGTCGGCATGGACATGCACGTTGCCTATGCGTCTCAGCTTTATAAATGGGCTGTTGCTGCTTAAGCGACCTAACCAAAAGGAACCGCGCCTGAGTTTTGGGCGCGGTTTTTTGATGAAAAACCAAAGAGCCGATCTAAAAGATTCGCCAAACCCGCAGATTTATTAAGTTTGCACAGCCTGACCGACAGGGGCACACATGGGACTGTTTATTTTGCGTCGTTTGGGGGTCATGATCCTCACCGCGCTTTGCCTGACGTTTATCGTCTTCTTTCTGACCAACCTGCATCCGAATCTCGAAAAGCTTGCCAAAACACAAGGCGAGATGCGTATGAGCGACGAGCAAGTGGAACGTTGGTTGGCCAATCGCGGATATGACCAACCGCTCCCGATCAAATACGGTGAATGGCTGGGCGTCTGGCCGTCCAAGATTATCAACACAGACGATGGCCGCACCTATGGTCGCTGCCTTGAGCGCGATGTAGCAATCGAAGATACGCCCCGCTTTTGCGGCGTTCTTCAAGGCGATTGGGGCTTTTCAACAGTCTTTAAAGATGAAGTATCCAGCATCATTGCCACGCGTTTGTCCCTTACTGGCAAGTTGATGTTCTGGGTGATGATGCTTATGATCCCTTCGGCGCTTTTGATTGGCGTGCTTGCGGGCATGCGCGAAGGCTCGCGTACGGATCGCTCGCTGTCGACGCTTTCCATCGCCACGACGGCGACACCTGAATATGTCTCTGGCGTTATTTTCATTGCGCTTTTTGCGGCCTCTGCCTCGCCGCTCAATAAATGGCTCGCCTCTATGGATTGGATCGAGGGGCGCACTTTGTTCAAAGGAACGGCCACATCTGCGATGGAGAGCGCGAATTTCGAGAATTTCTTTCTGCCGGTCCTGACGATTTCGCTCTATGGCATGGGCTACATCGCCCGCATGACGCGCGCATCTATGGCCGAGGTCATGACAGCGCAGTATATTCGAACCGCCCGCCTGAAAGGCGTGAGCTTTCCAAATATCGTTGTGAAACACGCGCTGCGGAATGCGCTTATTGCACCGTTTACGGTGATCATGTTGCAGATCCCATGGCTGCTGAACGGCGTTGTGATTGTCGAGACACTGTTCAACTACAAAGGCTTTGGCTGGGTGTTGGTCCAAGCGGCGGGCAACAATGATATCGAACTCTTGCTCGGTGTGTCCGTGGTGTCGGTGATCGTCGTTTTGATCACCCAGCTGATTTCGGACATCGGTTACGTTTACCTCAACCCGCGCATCAGCGTTAGCTAAGGATCTAGGATATGGAACCGCTTTCTTGGGGCGCAATTTTCGCCGGCATGTTCGTCCAGTTGATCCCTGTCTGGGGTGCGCTGATTGCGACATTCACACTGTCTATCGTCTACAAGCGTCGGCTTGGACTGTATGGCAAACTCTTTGATTCAACGATTGGCATGATCGGCTTTGCGCTGGTGATGTTCTGGGTTTTCGTTGCGATCTTCAGCTCGATGGATTTGATCCTGACGCATGATCCTTTGAGCCAAGTGTCCGGCATGAAGAACAAAGTCCCCGGCACACCGCTACGCGGCGCCGAGGATGGAGACTATCTGCATTATCTGCTTGGCGGCGATAATCTGGCGCGCGATATCTTTAGCCGCGTGATGAGCGGAGCAACCATCGTGATCCTCATCGCGCCTTTGGCGACGCTCTTCGCTTATATGGTCGGGATCACGCTGGGTCTGCCTGCTGGCTACTATGGCGGCAAGTTTGACACGGCTTTGTCGTTCATCGCCAACCTCGTCCTCGCCTTCCCTGTGATCTTGCTGTTTTACCTTTTGGTAACACCTGAGATCGTGAACACGGGTCTGCCGCAGTATATGGCCATCGTGTTGTTCTTCTTCCCGCTGGTGTTTTTCGCGGTGTTGATCAACACGCGTTTGAAACAGCAACCTGAAAAGAACGTCATCTGGCTCTGCGCTGTGCTGATCCCGCTGGCGATTATGTATGTGGTGACGATCAACGCGGAAGGCACAAAGATCGATCTGCTCGGACCTTTGGATTTCTTCAATCCTGCGGCGGGTATCCTCGTGGTGTTTGTGTCGGTGGTTTTCGTCAACTCGCCCACGGTGTTCAGAATTGTGCGCGGTCTGACGCTTGACATCAAGCAACGCGATTACGTCTCCGCGGCGCAAACCCGTGGTGAGGGCGCGTGGTACATCATGCTTTGGGAGATCCTGCCGAACGCGCGTGGGCCGCTGATTGTCGATTTCTGCCTGCGCATTGGCTACACGACCATTTTGCTAGGCACGCTTGGTTTCTTTGGTCTCGGCCTGCCGCCGGAAAGCCCGGATTGGGGCAGCACGATCAACGAAGGCCGCAAGCTTTTGTCGATATATTTGCACCCTGCTTTGCCACCTGCATTGGCACTGCTTTCACTGGTTTTGGGTTTGAACCTTTTGGCAGATGGCCTGCGCGAAGAAAGCTTGCGCGATTGATTTCATAGGGCGGACGGGGGGCTAGCCCCCTCGACCCCCACGATATTTATGGAAAGAGGAAGCTTTAAGGGTTCCTGTTTCTGCTCCAAAGGGAGACTTGAGAATGGCGAAAACGGATTATGACGGGCCGATCCTAGAGATTGATAAGCTTTCGATTTCCTTCTTTACGCGTTTGCGCGAAATTCCAGCCGTGATGGATTTTTCGGTGACTGTGCAGCCCGGTGAAGCGGTTGGCCTTGTTGGCGAGTCTGGATGCGGAAAATCTACAGTTGCTCTTGGTGTCATGCAGGACTTGGGCAAGAACGGCCGCGTCGTTGGCGGCTCGATCAAGTTCAAAGGACGCGATCTGGCAGAGATGAGCCCCGAAGAGTTGCGCGACGTGCGCGGCAATGAAATCGCGATGATCTATCAAGAGCCGATGGCCTCGCTTAATCCTGCGATGAAGATTGGCCGTCAACTGGCCGAAGTGCCGATGATCCACGAAGGCGTCAGCGAAAAAGAAGCGATGGAGCGCGCGTTGCAAGTGGTGACGGACGTGAAACTCCCCGACCCTGCGCGTATTTTGGACAGCTATCCGCATCAGCTCTCAGGCGGGCAACAGCAGCGCATCGTGATCGCGATGGCCTTGATGTCAAAGCCAGCCCTTTTGATCTTGGACGAGCCGACGACGGCGTTGGACGTGACTGTAGAGGCCGCGATTGTGGAACTCGTGCGCGATCTGGGTAAGAAATACGGCACGTCGATGCTGTTTATCTCGCACAACCTTGGGCTTGTTTTGGAAACCTGCGACCGCATCTGCGTGATGTATTCCGGCGAGGCTGTCGAGCGCGGCTCGATCAAAGAGGTCTTCGACGAGATGCAGCACCCTTATACCCAAGCGTTGTTCCGCTCGATCCCCTTGCCCGGCGCGGATAAAAATTCCCGTCCTTTGGTGGCGATCCCTGGAAATTTCCCGCTGCCCCATGAGCGCCCCAAGGGCTGCAACTTTGGCCCGCGCTGCGATTATTTCGAAGATGGGCTTTGCGATGAAGGGTTCATCCCGATGTATCCGGCGGACGCGGCGGGCCAACACGAAACCCGTTGCTTGCGATTCCAGGAGATCGACTGGAATGCGCCGATCACCGTGGGCGAGCAGAAGGAAAAAGGCGAGATTGGCGATGTCGTTCTGAAAATGGACGATCTGAAGAAATACTACGAAGTCTCGGCCAACGCGCTCTTTGGCGGCGCGAATAAGAAAGTCGTCAAGGCCAATGAAACGCTTAGCTTTGAGGCGCGCGAAAGTGAAACGCTCGCCATTGTCGGCGAATCCGGTTGCGGCAAGTCCACCTTTGCCAAGGTTCTGATGGGGCTAGAAACAGCGACAGACGGTCAAATCCTGCTCGACAATCAAAGCATCGGAAACACCCCTATCGAGCAACGCGACACAAAGACTGTGGCGGATGTCCAGATGGTCTTCCAGAACCCGTTCGATACGCTCAACCCTTCGATGACCGTCGGGCGGCAAATCATTCGTGCGCTGGAAATCTTCAAGATTGGCGCGAATGAAGCGGACCGCAAAAACCGCATGCTCGAGCTGCTGGATCTGGTAAAACTGCCGCGCGAATTTGCAGATCGCATGCCGCGACAGCTCTCGGGTGGACAAAAGCAGCGTGTCGGCATCGCGCGCGCGTTTTCCGGCGGTGCGCGCATTGTTGTTGCGGATGAACCTGTCTCTGCGCTTGATGTCTCGGTGCAGGCCGCTGTCACCGATCTGTTGATGGAAATCCAGCGCAACGAGAAAACCACGCTGCTGTTTATCTCACATGATCTCTCTATCGTGCGCTATCTGAGCGATCGCGTTATGGTGATGTACCTTGGCCATGTGGTCGAACTTGGCACGACGGATCAAGTCTTCTCGCCGCCCTATCACCCTTATACCGAAGCGCTGCTTTCTGCGGTGCCTATCGCGGATACAAGCGTTGAAAAGAAGCACATCGTTCTGGATGGCGATATCCCATCGGCGATGAATCCGCCCTCTGGCTGTCCTTTCCAAACGCGCTGCCGCTGGAAATCCGAAGTGCCCGGTGGGCTGTGTGATACTGAAGTGCCCCCCGTGCGCATTCTAGAGGGAAATCACCAAGTGAAATGCCACCTCAGCGATGAAAAGCTGGCTGAGATGGAGCCAGTGATCAAGATCGCAGCGGAGTAACATTCATCTTGCTTTAGGGCTCCGCCTGTTCGACGCCTGCAACGCTCTCCCAGAGCGTTTCTTTTAGGGCGCGAACACTCCCGGGGAGTCTTGGCTTGCCAAGACGGGGGCTGGCCCCCCACTAACCCCGATACTGCCGCGGAGTCTTACCAGTAATGCGCAAAAACTCGCGGTTGAAATTCGACTTCGTATTGAACCCCGCGCTAAGCATCGCCTCCGTCACGCTCTCGCCTTGATCAAGCGCAGCGCAAGCGGCCTTGATCCGCCGCGCGTTGATGTAGCGCGACACATTCGCACCAGTGACGCGGTTAATCGCGCTCGAAAGCGTTTTGACAGGCAAGCCCAAACGCCGCGCCAAACGCGTCAGCGTGAGATCTGGATCAAGATAAAGCTGTCCTTCGTCCATCAGCGCCTCAAGCCGCGCAATGATCTGCGTATCTTCTGCGCTGGCCTCAATCGGATCGGCGTCGCTCTGCCCGCCAGATCTCTCTGGCATATCGCTCAAACTGTGCGACAGGCTCAAAGCGCCCATCAACAGCAGCATCCCAGACGAGCTGAACGCAACGATCCATGCATGCAATTCAGGTTTGCCCGCTATAATGACAGCGATGATGCTGAGATCACTTACGCCGGACGCGATCAAAGCCAAGCCAATCCAGCGCCAAATACGCCCCGACGCATCGCCGCTTTCAATGCGCAAACGTGGCAAGGCATCGCCGCCGCCAGACACCGCATAAAGGATCGCGCCGCCATAGGCGAAATACAAAAGCGGGATGAACGCATCCAGAGCATAGGGCTGAAAGATCACTGCAAAGATCGCGAAGACTGGCGCAGCCAGATGAGCCCATAGTGCGCCGCGCCGCTCAAGACCCGTTTGGCGCAAAGCAATCCACGCCAGTGGCGCAATACAGGCGGCCAAGATCGGTTGCAGCAAACGCAGTTGAGCAAATCCATAATGCATCACCAGCGCAATCAGCGCCGATTGCACCGCGCAGAACGCCACAAACACGATCAACGGTGTGATCCGGGCCTGCGCGCGCATAAGCGATAGGCACAAAAAACCAAGGATCAGCGCACCAATCATCGGAATAGGCAGGCTTGGCAGCATATTTGGCTCCGAAACGGACTAAAACCGGTTTGAGGACGTCCCAAAACCTGTTTCAGGACGCCTCTTTGCAAAGATGCGCGCATCTAAGGTCCATCGCAACATCGAAACGAATGGACAACACAATGACCTATACAAAATTCTTCACCACCGCCGCTGCCGCCTTCGCTGGGACGAGCGCGCTTTTCTTTGCCTCTGCCTTTGCGCTCTCGACTGAAACGCGCGAGAGCCCTGACACCCGCGTTGGCTTTACCACCATGCCGCTCGAGGTTGCGCATCGCGACGCGGCGCTAGATCTGCATATCTGGTATCCCAGCACGGCCACGGGCGAAGCGGATTTGATTGCGCAGAACGGCTTTATCTATGGCTTTCACGCGCATCTAGACGCGCCGCCCGCACAGGGCGCTGCGCCGCTGGTTCTGCTCAGCCATGGCTCGGGTGGGCGCATGACACAGATGGCTTGGCTTGCCACGGAACTGGCCGAGCAAGGCTATATCGTTGCAGGCGTGAACCATCATGGCACCACGTCTATGGACAGCGATCCGCATCGCACGATTCAAATATGGGAGCGCCCCGCCGATCACAGCGCCCTTCTTGATGCGTTTCAAGCGGGTCCTTTGAACGGGATCGAGGCGGATCTTAGCAATGTAACAAGCGCGGGCTTTTCCCTTGGCGGGCACACGGCGCTGGCTTTGGCAGGCGCGCGCGTCAGCAAGGCCGCCTATATCGCCTATTGCGATGAATATGCGGGGATGCTCGATTGTGGTTGGCTGGCGCGGGGCGGCGTTGATTTTAATGATATCGACGCGCCACGCTATGAGGCCTCGTTCAAGGACGCGCGCATCACTGCGACGATTGCGATTGATCCGGCCCTGCCCCATGCGATGACAGCGGATAGCTTGTCAGCGATCGCGCATCCCACGTTGCTTTTGAACTTGGGCGATTATCCTGACATGCCTGCTGGCATCGACGCGTCGCAGCTCATGCAGCATCTGCCAGATGCGCGCCATGTTTCCTATCCGGGGTCCTGGCACATGAGCGGGATTGGCGAGTGCAGCCACCTTGGGAGTTATATCATCGGGGTATCTGGCTGGTTCACAGGCGAGACGAATATCTGCGGCGAGGCTGCGCGCGACCGCACTGAGATCCATCAAGAGATGCTCTCGGACATCTTGCCGTTCATGAAAGCAATCCATGACAAAAGCGGGGCCGAGCCGACGTCTTAACTGCCCCAAATCACCTTCACATAGTTGCGTGTCTCTTTAAACGGAGGCACGCCGCCATATTTCTTCACGGCACCCGGCCCTGCGTTATAGGCCGCAAGCGCTAAGCGCCATGAGCCGAACTCGCGAAATTGCTCTTTTAGGTAACGCGCGCCGCCCTCTAGGTTTTGCGCGGGATCGCTGGGATCCACCCGCAAATACTGCGCCGTTGCTGGCATCAACTGTGCAAGGCCCTGCGCACCTGCGTGCGAAACTGCGCTAGGGTTCCAATTGCTTTCCTGTTGCACAAGGCGCAGGAACAAATCCTCTGGAATGCCATGCTTGCGCGCCGCTTCGCGTGCCATTTGGGAATAAACGCCTTTATAGCGTCCGTTATAAGCAGGCGATGTGCCGCCCTTGGTGCCCCACTTCGTCGGGGTCACAACGGTTGGAGGTTTCAAGCGCACAGAAGATTTGTATTGCTGCGCCGCACGCGTGTCCAAAACCTTGGATTGCGACTTGAACAGCTTTTGACGTGATTTCGTTGACAAACGATCCGCCGCAACAGGCGTTGCCAGCGCGAAAATAAGCACCGCAGCCACGCATTTGCGCCCTTGCTTCAAGATTACGCTCATTCAATCTTAACCTGTTTGCCTTTTGTTAAGCGCAATATAGGGGATTTTCGCCGCGCGCCTAGTGCTGGTGTCGTTATTCCGTTTTTAACCATGATATGGTGGTATAGGTTCGGCAAAACTCCGCTGACTGAGTCGGTTTGGCGGGCTGCACAAGACATCTTAAGGGGGCGATATGGCCGGTTCAGTAAATAAAGTGATTATCATCGGCAATCTTGGGGCCGATCCAGAAGTGCGCACATTCCAGAATGGCGGCAAAGTCTGCAATCTTCGCATTGCCACGTCCGAGACCTGGAAAGACAAAAACACCGGTGAGCGCCGCGAGAAAACCGAATGGCATACCGTTGCTATTTTCCAAGAGGGTCTGGTGCGCATCGCTGAGCAATATCTGCGCAAAGGCTCAAAAGTCTATATTGAGGGCAAGCTGCAAACGCGCAAATGGCAGGATCAATCGGGTCAGGATCGTTATTCTACCGAAGTGGTGTTGAACGGTTTTGACGGCGTTATGACAATGCTCGATGGGCGCAACGATAACCAAGGCGGCGGTGGATCCTACGGCGGCGGCGGAAATCAAGGTGGTGGATATGGCGGCGGCAACCAAGGTGGCGGCTATGATCAAGGCGGAGGTTACGGCGGTGGCAACCAAGGCGGCAACCAAGGTGGCGGCGGTAGCTCCTCGCGCGATCTGGACGATGAAATCCCGTTCTAACGCACGACAAAAAAGCAGTTATTTCAAAACGCCCCGCGCAATTGCATGGGGCGTTTTCAATTTTAGTGACTCATTTTCTAAATCCTGCTTAGATTGATTGCATATTTAAAGCCATTATAATGAGGTCCTTATGTTTGCTGCCACAAACACAACTCCGTCTCTAACTCTTTCCACCCTTCGCAAAAACAGTTTTGCTTGTGCATTGCTCGCGCTCAGCGCCTGTGGATCAAATGTTCCCGACGTGACCACCGTTGCTTCTAACATTCGTACAACAGGCGAGGACGGGTTTGTCGTGTGGGATATGCTTTTTGAAGAGCAAAATATCCAAGAACTCGACACTGATGATGTCGGATATGCAATGAAATCAGGGGTCAATTCCAACGGCAATGCCATCGCCTTTGTCGGGATGTTTAACGAAGACGATATTGCACCGCCCACAGGAGGCGGGATTGCGACGTATCGCGGGACCTCTCGTGCTGTGAGCGTTAGAACACCAGGTCCGTTTGTGAATCTGTTAACACTTGGGCTTAGCGACGGTGATTTCCTGCGTAACTATTATACCGCCCCCGTCACCATTCAGGCAGACCTTGATCTGGGCACATTCAAAGGCCTAAACGGAGATACATCGCGCGATGGATCGTTTTCGCATCGCTTTGAAGGAAAATTCGTAAACGGGCGCATAACAGGCGAAGGCTTCATCAACATCGGTACACTTTCTTCGCTGGGAACAAAGTTGGAAGGGCGCATTGGTGACGACAAAACCCTGATTGTTTTCAAAGCCACCCGCCCCGATGAAATTGCTATTGCGGGCGGCATGAACCTAGAACGTTCAAACTAAACGCGTTGGCTTAGGGCGTCCTCAAGCACGGCTAAAACGGTATTTTTGGGCACATCGGATGTCACAAACGCCTCGCCAATGCTGCGCGCAAGGATGAAGCGTAACTGGCCATCGATGACCTTTTTGTCCTGGCCCATCAAATCAAGCAGCGTTTCGGAATCGGGCAAGGCGCCCTCGATATCAGCCAAATCAACCTTCATGCCCATGTCGCGCAAATGCGCCCGCACGCGGCTTGGATCTTCTTGAGAACACAGGCCCAAACGCGCCGAAAGCTCAAAGGCCAAAGCGCAGCCAATCGACACGCCCTCACCGTGCAGCAGCCTGTCGGAAAAACCTGTCGCCGCCTCAAGCGCATGGCAAAACGTATGGCCAAGGTTCAAAAGCGCGCGATCCCCTTGCTCGGTTTCATCGCGCAGCACGATATCAGCTTTCATCTGAACCGAGCGGCGCACCGCCTCTATGCGCGCCGTTTGATCGCCATCGCGCAGCTTCGGGCCGAAGGTTTCGAGCCATTCAAAGAAGCCTGCATCGCCAAGCATTCCGTATTTCGCAACTTCGCCATAGCCAGACAGAAAATCGCGCGGCGTCAATGTGTTAAGCGCATCTGTATCAGCCAAAACAAGCGCGGGTTGGTGAAAAGCACCGATCAGGTTCTTGCCTTGCGGCGCGTTGATGCCCGTCTTGCCACCAACCGAGCTGTCCACCTGCGCCAGCAAAGACGTGGGCATTTGCACAAAGCGAATACCGCGGCGCAAAACCGCAGCTGCAAAGCCCACAAGATCGCCAATCACCCCGCCGCCAAGCGCAACCACAATATCGCGGCGCTCTATCTTTTGCGCGAGCAGCCATTCGACGCAGCGGGTGAACTCTGGCCACGCCTTGGTGCTCTCGCCGGAGGGCAATTCGAGTGAAATCATCTCGATGCCCTCAGCGGCAAGACCCGCGCGCAAGGCGTTTAGATGCAACGGACCGACGGTGTCTTCTGTCACAACCGCAACGCGCGGGCGCGCCAAAAACGGCGCGATGTGCTTGCCCGCATCGGGGATCAAACCCGGCCCAATGCGCACGTCATAGGCGCGGCCCTCTAAAGGAACGTGAACCGTTTCAAGCATCGGCCTTCTCCAAAACATCGCGGCGCGCTTGCAGCGCCATCACCACACGCTCGGCCATTTCTTCAATGGAATAAGCGTGGCTCGATTGGACACACAGATCCGCCAAGCCATAGATCGGCGCGCGCGCCTCGAATAATTCGCTCAACGTCGCCTTGGGGTCATCGGTTTGCAGCAAAGGCCGCGTGTCTTTGCTACGCACACGTGACCACAGCAACGCCAAATCCGCTTCAAGGCAGACAGACACGCCGCGCTGCGAAATAAGCGCGCGATTGCGCTCGGCCAGAAAAGCACCGCCCCCGGTCGAGAGCACACAAGGCGCACCGTTCAAAAGCCGGCTGATCACTTCGCTTTCACGCGCGCGAAAGAACGGCTCGCCGTCGCGCTCGAAAATCTCGGCAATGCTCATATTGGCAGCGCTGACGATTTCAGCGTCCGAATCAAGAAATGGCACATCCAGCAATTGTGCCAGTGCTTTGCCCACAGCGGTTTTGCCGGCCCCCATCATGCCAACCAGAACCACCGTTTTATGCAATTTCCAAACCATTTGACCCAAATCCAAGCCCAAATCCGAAGATGACGTCGGCCAATGCCCGCCAAATATCGATTTGTGTTCTTCAATGACGTGAACTTACAAAAAAGGCCATATATAAACGTGACAAAAGACGGCAGGCAGGCAAGGATACCCGATATGTGGCGCATCATTAAATTGCTGATTTATCTTGTGATCCTCGCGGGGCTGGCGTTGATCGCTTATGCCTATATTGGTCCGTTCTTTGGCGCTGATTTTTCTGCGCCGTTGCATGAAATTCGTGTGCCTGTGGATTTGAATGGTGGCAACTAAGCGCTCTTTCGCACTTGTAGGGCTGCTCGCCGCGATGGCCTCGCCTGCGTTTGCCAATGATCCGCTCTCGGCAATTGAGTGGCTTGAAAAACGCCCCAAGCAGATTGTGGTGCCCCTGAGCGACTTCAACGAGCCTACTCAGATTGACGAACCCGCTGTTGCGGGCTCGGTTGTCACGCCCGAAGTCACCGTCTCGCCGCTTGGCGCGCCGGTGCGCGCCGCCGCTGGATTGCTGCCAAGTAATGTCACCGGATTGCCGCGCACGCTGTGGCAAGGCAGCGATGTCGAAACGCTCAGCACTTTGATATCAGCGCTGAACGTCGAGCGCCAACCGGCGCTACAATCGCTGCTTTATACGCTGCTACTGGCCGAAGCGGACCCGCCGCAGAATACGCAGCGCTCCGAATTTTTGCGCGCGCGCGTGCAAAAACTGCTCGATCTTGGCGCGCTTGATCCCGGCTCGGCTTTGCTGGAGCGCGCGGATCCGGCCCATATCGATCTGTTCGATCTTTATTTTGACGTGGCGCTTTTGAACGGTGATTCCGATGCGCCCTGCACGGCCCTGCGCGCAAACCCAAGCCTATCGCGTGACTTTGCAACGCGTATTTTCTGCGCCGCGCGCGCGCAAGATTGGGATACGGCGGCGCTGACCCTGGCCACCGCTGACGCGATTGGCGCGCTAGATCCTGTCGATGTCGCGCTACTCGAGGGGTTCTTGGACCCCGAGCTTTTCGATGCCGTTCCCACACAACCTGCGCGCCCGAGCGTTCTGCAGTTCAGATTGTTCGAAGCCATTGGCGTCAACCTGCCGACGTCGTCCTTGCCGCGCGCCTTCACCGCCACCGACCTTTCGGGAAATGCAGGTTGGAAGCCACAACTTGATGCCGCAGAGCGTTTGGCCCGGGTTGGCGCTATCTCTGAAAATCGCCTGTTCGGGATTTATACCAGCCGCATTCCCTCTGCCTCTGGTGGCATTTGGGATCGCGTGGAAGCGATGCAACGCCTTGAAACCGCTCTGAAATCCGGTGATCCTGGTGCGATCTTCAAGCAGTTACGCCGCGCTTGGAGCAAAGTTCAAGACGCCTCGCTAGAGGTGCCTTTCGCGACGCTTTTTGCCGATCAGCTGCTCCGCTTGCCCAGCAAAGGCGCTGATGCGGATCTGATCACGCGCATTGCTTTGCTCTCCCCTGTGTATGAAAGCGCCGCGCGGCGAAACACAGCAAATGCTACGCTGAAAACCGCGCAAAGCATCGCGATCGGTGAGCCGATTGAAAACACTGCCGTGCCCCTTTCCAGTGCTTTGAGCAAGGGGTTTTCCGGCGCGGGTGCACCGCAACAATTAAGCGATATGGTGGCGGACAATCGACTCGGCGAAGCGATCTTGCGCGCCATGGCGCTGAGCGTATCTGGTGCGGATGGGGATACGTTGGCGTTGCAAAGCGGGCTGGCGTTTTTGCGCAGCGTTGGGCTTGAGGACACAGCGCGGCGCACAGCGCTGCAAGTGCTTTTGCTGGCGCAGGGCGATCAGGGATGACCGCGCCGAGCAGCGATCATCTACGCTGGATTGCAACATTCTTGGATGCTCAGGCGGCGGAACTTGGCGCGGCCAACAACACTCAGCTCGCCTATGCGCGCGATCTCAAGGATTTCGCGGGCTGGCTTTCAGGCAAATCCCTTAGCTTTGATGCAGCAAGCCGCGACGATGTCGAGGCCTATTTGATCTATTGCGATGCGCAGGGCCTTGCCAAATCAACCCGCGCCCGGCGGCTGTCGGCGATCAAGCAGCTCTATCGTTTCGGCTTCGAAGAAGGCTGGCGCGCGGACAATCCAGCGATCCAAATCGCAGGTCCGGGCAAGGAAAAACGATTGCCCAAGACCCTGAGCTTAGCAGAAGTCGATGGTTTGCTCAGCGCGGCGCGCGCGGTGGGCCGCGCCAAATCGGACCGCCTGCGCAATACCTGCCTGATGGAGCTGCTTTATGCGACGGGCATGCGCGTGAGTGAATTGGTGTCTCTGCCCGTCGCCGCTGCGCGCGGCAATCCCAGTATGCTGCTAATTCGCGGCAAAGGTGACAAAGAACGCATGGTCCCGCTCTCGCCCCCCGCGCGCGATGCGCTTGCCGTCTGGCTTGAGGTTTGGGAAAACATGCAAGAGGAGGGCCGCCTGAAAGGCAAAGCGGTCTCGCGGTTCCTATTCCCTTCGCGCGGCAAAGAAGGGCACCTGACCCGCCATCGTTTTTACATTTTGATAAAAGAGCTGGCCGTGCATGCGGGCGTGTCCCCCGCCAAGGTCACGCCGCATACGTTGCGCCATGCTTTTGCGACACATTTGCTTGAAAACGGCGCTGATTTGCGTTCGATCCAGACGCTTTTGGGCCATGCAGATGTCGCCACGACAGAGATTTACACACATGTTTTAGAAGCGCGCCTACAAGAGCTTGTGCTGACCCATCACCCGCTTGCAGAGGATGAAGATTAGCGCCTAAGCGACTGAGGTAAAACATCTTCTGACGGCCATATCCCTGATTTCAACGCCGTGTGATACCCCTGCGTCAGCCCGGCACGCTGCATATCCCCAATCGCGCCGTTCACATCATAGCTCAGCGTTTCGAAACGATACGCGCCCTCAGCGGAAATACTCAGAAATTCCGTCTCTTGCGCAGCGTTGTGCGGCGGCATACCTATCACACCTGCGTTGATCCAGCGCACCCCGGCTATGTCACGTTCGAACGCAATGCCGGAATGACCCGCAATCACCACATCCACATCGCCGCACAGATGGTTCAAGGCATCAAGCTCTTCAAGGAATTCATGATCAGGCGACACGCTCCACAAAAAGCGCGCGACATCGGTGATGCCGCCATGCAGCACAGCCGTTTTGCGACCCGCATGGGTAAACGTCATAACATCAGCCAGTTGCCCCATCCAAGCACGCGCATTTTGATCAACCTGCGCATTCGCAAAGGCATACCACGCGGCGGACAGCACATCGCAGGTTGTGCCCTCCTCAAAACCACAGCCGCAATCGAGCGCGTTCGCCGCCAGTTGGACCTCGCAGTTTCCGGCAACAACGTGGATGCCCTGCGCTTGCACACGCGCGATCACTGCATTTGGCGCGCCGCAATAGGCGATCAAATCGCCGGAGCAGATCAAGGTCCCTTTCGCGCGGGCCAAAACCGCGTCCAAAGCTTGAATGTTGGAGTATGGACCGCCAAAAACGGTGATTTCGCCGTTCAACTCGCCCAAATCGACTATGCGCATGACCCGTTCCCTTGAAGTGCAGACCGCTCGCCCCCATAAGATAAAAAGCACAAGGAAAGACAAGCCCGATGGACCCGATCTCACCCGTTCTTGATAGCGCATTTTGGATAACAGCAGGCTCGATCCTGTTGCTTTTGGTGCTGTCCGGCTTTTTCTCTGGCTCCGAAACGGCACTAACGGCTGCCTCTCGCGGGAAATTGCGCACTCAAGCCGACAAAGGATCGCGCGGGGCGCAGCGCGCCTTGGACATCACAGAAGACAATGAGCGCCTGATCGGCTCGGTTTTGCTGGGCAACAATTTGGTAAACATTTTGGCGACCTCTTTGGCCACCGCGCTGTTCACCCGCGCATTTGGCGAGAGCGGCGTTGCTTTGGCGACTTTGGTGATGACCTTGCTGGTTTTGATTTTCGCTGAAGTTTTGCCCAAAACCTACGCAATCACCAATGCGGAACGCGCCGCCGCGCTTGTCTCGCCGCTTATTCAATTGGTGGTGACGGTGTTCTCGCCGATCGTGACAGCAGTGCGCTTTTTCGTGCGCGGTGTTCTGCGCATTTTCGGGGTTCAAACCGACCCTGACAGTCATATCCTGGCCGTGAAAGAAGAAATCGAGGGCGCGCTCAACCTTGGTCACTCCGAAGGGATTGTTGAAAAAGAGGATCGCGATCGCATTTTGGGCGCGCTTGATCTGAGCGAACGCGCGGTTGAAGAAATCATGTTGCATCGTTCCGGCATCGAAATGATTGATGCTGCGAGCGATCCGGCGGCCATTTTACGTCAATGTTTAGAGAGCCGTCATACACGTTTGCCCGTTTTTGACGGCGAGCCAGAAAACATCGTCGGCACGATTCACGCGAAAGACTTGCTGCGCGCGATGCACCGCTTGATCGATCCCGAGTCTGGCTCTGTCACCGGGCTTACCCAATTTGACATTCGCGAAGTAGCGATGCCGCCCTATTTCGTGCCCGAAACAACAACCCTTGATGATCAAATGCGCAACTTTTTGCGCCGCCGCACGCATTTTGCTTTGGTCGTTGACGAATATGGTACGCTGCAAGGGTTAATAACCCTTGAAGATATTTTGGAAGAAATCGTCGGTGAGATCACGGATGAGTTTGATCTGGAAGATGACGTCACGCTTGCACCAGACGAAGACGGTCACTATCGCATCGACGGCGCGATGACGATCCGTGATTTGAACCGCGCGGTGGATTGGAACCTGCCGGATGACGAAGCGAACACCGTTGCCGGTCTGGTCATTCATGAGGCGCAAATGATTCCGACGACAAATCAAGTGTTTAGTTTCCATGGATTTCGTTTCGAAGTCGCCATGCGCGAGGGCAACCGGATCACGCAGCTCAAGATCCGGCCGCTCTAGGTCACTTTGCCGCCGAACGCCGCGCTGCAGTTTCCAACATGGGCTTTAAGTAGTGGCCCGTATAACTGCCCTCGACCTCAGCGACAGTTTCCGGCGTTCCTGTTCCAACGACTTGACCACCTCCATCGCCCCCCTCGGGGCCGATATCAATAATCCAATCCGCGGTCTTGATTACATCAAGGTTGTGCTCAATCACGATCACTGTGTTACCAGCCTCAACCAATTCATGCAGCACTTCCAGGAGCTTACGCACATCCTCGAAATGTAAACCCGTTGTCGGCTCATCCAAAATATAGAGCGTGCGCCCCGTCGAGCGTTTGCTCAACTCTTTTGAGAGCTTCACCCTTTGCGCTTCACCACCTGAGAGCGTTGTCGCTTGCTGGCCAACCTTGATGTAGCCAAGCCCAACGCGCATCAATGCGTCCATCTTTTCGCGAATGCTCGGCACAGCTTTAAAGAAGTCCTGAGCATCCTCCACAGTCATGTTCAATACATCCGCGATGCTCTTACCTTTAAAGCGGATCTCCAGCGTTTCACGATTATAGCGCGCGCCTTTGCAGGTTTCACACTCCACATACACATCCGGCAGGAAATGCATTTCAATCTTGATCACGCCATCGCCCTGACAGGCTTCGCATCGCCCGCCTTTGACGTTGAAACTAAAGCGCCCTGGCTTGTAGCCTCTCGTTTTTGCCTCTGGCAGGCCTGCGAACCAATCACGGATTGGCGTAAACGCTCCGGTATAAGTCGCAGGGTTAGAGCGCGGCGTGCGCCCAATCGCTCGTTGATCAATGTCGATCACCTTGTCCAAATGCTCCAAACCCTTGATCGTCTCACAAGGCGCTGGTGTCTGTCGCGCCCCGTTCAATTGCATTGACGCTGTTTTGAAGAGCGTCTCAATCGTCAGCGTCGATTTACCCCCGCCGGAAACACCAGTTACGCAAACAAATTTTCCAAGTGGAAAATCAACTGTAACATTCTGCAAATTGTTTCCCGTCGCCTTCACGACTTTGATCTTCTTCTTGCTTCCTTTTCGACGCTCGGCTGGAACCGCGATCTCTCGCTTACCGCTCAAATACTGACCCGTGACAGAGCCTTCGTCCGAGATAATCTCTGCAGGGGTCCCTTTAGAGACCACTTGACCACCATGCACGCCAGCACCTGGCCCAATGTCGAACACATAATCCGCCTCGCGAATGGCTTCCTCATCATGTTCGACGACAATCACGGTATTTCCCTGATCTCTCAGGTTTTTGAGCGTTCCAAGCAGGCGATCATTGTCGCGTTGATGCAGGCCAATAGACGGCTCATCAAGCACGTAAAGCACTCCTTGCAATCCAGACCCAATCTGGCTGGCTAATCTAATCCGTTGGCTTTCCCCCCCACTCAATGTTCCACTGGCGCGCGACAATGTGAGGTACTCTAGGCCGACATTATTAAGAAAACCCAAACGTTCCTGAATTTCTTTCAAGATCGCTTTGGCAATCTCATTCCTTTGCACCGTCAACGACGCGGGCACCGAGGTGCACCAATCATAGGCTTCGCGGATCGACATTTGCACCACATGACCGACGTGAAGATCAGCAATCTTTACGGCAAGCGCTTCTTCGCGAAGGCGGAATCCTTCGCAGGTGCCACAAGGTCTATTGTTTTGATAACGCTCAAACTCTTCGCGAATCCAGTTGCTGTCTGTTTCTCGGTAACGGCGTTCCATATTCGGGATGACACCCTCAAAAACGCGGGTTACTTGATAGACGCGGCCCCCTTCGTCGTAGCGAAAGGGAATCTCGTCCTCACCAGAGCCATAAAGGAACACTTTCTGAATATTTTCAGGAAGATCTTTCCACTTTGTGCTTTGGTTGAACTTGTAATGTTTCGCAATAGCTTCAATGGTTTGCAAGAAATATGGCGACTTACCCTTGCGCCATGGCGCCAATGCACCGTCGGAAATTTTCAACGTGACGTCGGGAACGACAAGGCGTTCATCAAAAAATAACTCTTTTCCGAGACCATCGCAGCTAGGACAGGCACCAAAGGGCGCGTTGAAACTAAAGAGACGAGGTTCAATCTCTGGAATGGTAAATCCACTCACAGGACAGGCAAATTTCTCCGAAAAGGTGATGCGTTCAGGCTCGCCTTCGCTGGGCGCGGTTTCAAGAACGGCAATCCCATCGGCAAGATCGAGCGCGGTGCGCAGGCTGTCAGCAAGCCGCGTTTCAAGTCCCTCGCGGACCACTATGCGATCAACAACGACATCAATGTCATGACGGAATTTCTTGTCCAAGGTTGGCGGTTCATCAAGCTCATAGAAAGCGCCATCCACTTTAACGCGCTGGTAGCCTTGTTTGCGCAACTCCATGAATTCTTTGCGATATTCGCCTTTTCGATCACGAATAATCGGGGCAAGAAGATAGCCTCGCGTGCCCTCTTCCATAGTCATAATACGATCGACCATGTCCTGCACTTGCTGCGCCTCGATCGGCATACCCGTCGTCGGCGAAAATGGCGTGCCAACGCGCGCGAAAAGCAGGCGCATATAGTCGTAGATTTCGGTCACAGTGCCAACGGTCGAGCGTGGGTTTTTCGACGTTGTCTTTTGTTCGATTGAAATCGCAGGGCTCAGTCCACTGATGTGATCTACATCGGGCTTTTGCATCATATCGAGGAATTGACGCGCATAGGCGCTCAGCGATTCGACATATCTGCGTTGACCCTCCGCGTAGATTGTATCAAATGCCAGCGATGACTTGCCGGAGCCTGAAAGCCCGGTAATAACAACAAGTTGGTCCCGTGGAATATCCACATCAATCGATTTGAGGTTATGCTCGCGCGCGCCGCGCACTTCGATATTTTTAAGCTCTGCCATTGCGCGCCCCTATGTTTCAATCGCTACACATAAGCTTCGCTTTGGATTCGGCCAGCCCTTGCGTGGATCAACAAATAGAACAAATCGGGAATATACGAAAGATTAATCTATTTGTGTCACAGCTAATGTGCGTTTTCGGGCCAAGACAGCGTGCACAACAATGCCAAGCAAGCAAAACATAAGGATAAAACCAACCGTTCCAGCAATTCCAGCAACAGCCACAATGACCGCCAAAATCGGGGGGCCACAGGTCGTGCCCAAGTTTCCAAGCTGCGCGATTGCGCCTGTCGCATAAGCCCGGTCTTTGTCCGAGGTATTTAGCTCAGCCAACGCGGCAAAAGACGCGCCAGGAACAATGCCTGTCGCGGCGAGTAAGACGATGCTGAACAAAACAAACAAAGGGTCACTATTCACGACGAAAACCAATGGAATGGCGCAAAGCGCGGTCAGCACATAGCCAATAACAACCGCGCGAACCGGGCTGACATATCTCAGCAACAGAACACCAACCGTTAATGACGTTACAATGGATGCAAAGGGAAGGCTTGCTGACAGTCCAACCCGAAAAGCCGGGGCAACAAAATCAGGGAGATATGTGAGCAACGCAATATACAGGCCCGTATAAAAAACAAATCCAAGCGCAGCCGCGCTAAGCCAGGGAGATCGATAAATATCCAGATGGAGCTTAACGGCCTTTATCATGGTTAAATGCTCAACGTTTGGTTCCGCGGCATTGGTTTGGCGAGGCATAGGCAATGAGCGCGTTAACAGTAACGCGAGCAAAAGCATGTAGGCAGCATGCGCTAAGAACAAACCATTCACACCGAATCTGCCGATGATCCAAGGAGCGATCAACGCAACGATCATATAAGAAAGGCCAAAAAAACTGCTCCAAAGCGTCATAACAGCCCCACGCGCAGCGATAGAGCTGTGCCGCGCCATCAAGATTGGCCCTGCAATAACGATAAAGAGATGACTTGCGCCTTCAACACTTCGCAAGAGTATCAAGACCCCAAATGGCAGTGGCATAGATTGAAGCGCCGACAAGACAGCGGCAGCAAACATTCCTGAAATAAACATGCGCCGAATACCGATGCGCGGGCTGATGATCCCGCCAAGCACACCAAGAATAAGCCCCGCCAAACCAACGCAGGAAATCAAAAAGCCAAGCGCCACTTCACTGACGTCATAAATCTCGCGAAAAGCCTCTAAAGCGATGGCGACTTTTCCAAATTGTGCGGCAGCGCCCAGACCGGCAGCCCAAACCAGGAGGATAATGATCCAATCGGTCTTAACTCCCTCGCCTTGGCGCTGCGCCGCATCAGATTTTCTGCGCAAGGGCCCAAGCCGTAATTGGAAACTGAGGATCGTTACTCAGATCATCGGTTTCTGGCAGATGCTCTGGCGGCCAAACCTCCTCCAGATTACGCAAAGCCGCAGCGCGATTGCCCCATTGGCCAGTTCGAATCGCAGAGCCATCAAAGCCGCATTCAATCAGTAGGTTTTTCAGCCCGCGCGCCGACCAGCGTGAATTATCTTGCGGAGCCGCGTGGAACGGAATGAAAAATGGCGTCGCGACATAGAAATACGAGCCGCGTTTCATCATTTTGCGTACATTCTTAGTTGCAGCATATGGGCGATCAAGATGTTCCCAGACCTGATCCGCGATGATCAAATCAAACTTGCGCGGTCGGCCATCTTCATCCTCAAAGGGCGCTTTGCAGATATCAAACTTGGGATAGCGAAATTGCTCATAAGAGCCAAAATTAAAGTATTTGCCCCACTGACCCGAAATTTCGGCGACGGACATACCACTCAGCGGCAGCTCTTTTAACCAAGAACGGCTGATGCGGCGAAGCTCTACCCGGTTCAAAGAGGGCATGTGAAACCTTTAAAAATGGATCGCACGATCATAGGCATCCAGCACGCTTTCATGCATCATTTCGGACAGGGTCGGATGCGGGAAAACCGTGTGCATAAGGTCTTCTTCAGTGGTCTCGAGCTGGCGCCCGATCACATAGCCTTGGATCATTTCGGTGACTTCGGCGCCGACCATATGCGCACCCAAAAGCTCACCGGTTTTTGCATCAAAGACGGTTTTCACCAGCCCGTCAGCTTCGCCAAGCGCGATGGCCTTGCCGTTGCCCATAAAGGGAAAACGCCCGACTTTGATATCATAGCCCGCCTCTTTCGCAGCGGCTTCGCTCAGCCCAACGCTTGCAACTTGAGGGTGGCAATATGTGCAGCCTGCAATCGAACCCGGCTTGATCGGATGCACGGTTTTGCCCGCGATAAGCTCGGCGACCAACACCCCCTCGTGCGACGCTTTATGGGCAAGCCATGGCGCGCCCGCGATATCGCCAATCGCGTAAACTCCGTTCACGCCTGTGCGGCAATATTCATCCGTCACCACATGGGTGCGATCGACGATGATGCCCGCCGCTTCAAGGCCCAAATCTTCGACATTTCCGACGATACCAACCGCGGATATCACCGTGTCGAAGTCTTCTTTTGTGACTTTTCCTGCCTGCTCGATATGCGCGGTGACTTTTCCTTTGCCGCGATCAAGCTGCTTCACCATAGATTTTTCGCGAATTTTCATACCCTGCGCCGTGAAACTTTTCTTGGCGAATGCGCTGATTTCAGCGTCCTCGACGGGCAAAACACGCTCCATCACTTCAACAACCGTCGTGTCCGCACCGAGCGTATTGTAAAAACTCGCAAATTCGATCCCAATCGCGCCAGAGCCGATCACCAACAGTTTTTTAGGCATGCGCGGCGGAGTCAGCGCATCTTTATAGGTCCACACCAAATCGCCATCGCCCTCAAGCCCCGGCAACTCGCGCGCCCGCGCACCCGTCGCAAGCACGATATGTTTTGCGCTCAGCGTTTGCGCGCCCTGCGCGCCGCTCACAGCAACGCGGCCCTCTCCAGCAAGGCGTGCTTGACCCATGATCGTAGTGATCTTGTTCTTTTTCATCAAATGCGAAATGCCCGAGGACAATTGCCCCGCAACTTTGCGCGAGCGTTTCACAACCGCATCAAGGTCGTAATCAATGCCAGTCGCGCTAAGCCCGAACTCTTTTGCGCGGTGCATCAGGTGGAACACTTCAGCAGAGCGCAGCATCGCTTTTGTTGGAATACAGCCCCAATTGAGGCAAATGCCGCCCATATGTTCGCGCTCGACAATCGCGACATTGAGGCCCAACTGTGCGCCGCGAATGGCCGCCACATAGCCCCCCGGCCCTGCACCGATCACGATCATATCGTAGGATTCTTGTGCCATGGAATGCTCTCCTCATTTGCAGCGTGCTGCTGCAAGCTAACCAGCGACAACGCAAAAGAAAAGGGCAGCAAAACCGCTGCCCAATCTCAATTCCTAAGACTTTAGCGATTACGCGCTGACCAACTCTAACTCGCGCACGGTCGAGCCATATCCCCCCCCCGCGATATAGTCCTGTTCGACCTGCGTAAAGCGGCGCGACAATGCGTCGTTGCGATAAGGGAAGCGTCCGAATTTGCGAATGACCTCGCGGTGCGCTTTGGCATGGAGCAAGTTGTTGTGCCCCGTGTCTGGCATGCGTTCTTTGATCATGCGAATGCAGCGTTCCTGATCGCACAGATTTTCTGAATGCATCAGCGGCATGTAGAAAAACTGGCGCGCAGGTTCGGCGATTTGCATGTCCCAATTGCGATCAATGGAAATTTTGGCCGCTGCCAGCGCCAATTTGTCAGAGGCAAACGCCGTACCAGTGCTGCGAAACATGTTGCGCGAAAATTGATCGAGCAAAACGATATAGGCCAACGCGCCGCTCGGATAGGTCAACCACAGGCCAAATTTACCATCCATCGCCGCCTGCCAGGTGTCACCGAAGCGATCCCTAATCTCTTGATCAAGGGTCGGATCAGATTTGTACCAATCGCTTGGTTGCTTTTCATCAAGCCAGAAACTTAAAACCTCATCAGGGGCCGCAATCATCCGAATTCTCCTAATTGAGCGTAGTCGACATATAAACGTTACAATCAGCTTAATCTCTGAATCTAGTGACAAAATACGTCATTTGCGACATATTTAGGGGGAAACTTCATCCATTTGTTCCTCGATTGCGTTTTCAATCGCAATTTCTTGCGCGACCTCCACAAAGACTGGCGAAGATGAAGGCAAGATGGCTTGGAAGCCAGCGGTTTCATCAACCGAAGGCGCGGCACGCTGTGTCATACGGAAGGCCGCGTAGACTGCAATCGCCAGCAAAAGCGCCGCGATGACGCCAAAGAATGCCCCCGAGCCCAGATTGCTCATCAACCAACCTGTTATAATCGGGCCGGAAATCGCGCCGAGGCCGTTGATAAACACCATTCCGCCCGATGCGGCAGCCATATCTTCGTGCTCTAAGAAGTCGTTGGTATAGGCCAGAAAGAGCGAATAAAGCGGGTTCGACGTGCCACCAATGATAAAGGCGGCGATCAGCAAGATGTTGAAATCCTTTGCCCAAAGTATCGCCGCCACAGAGGCCACACCGCCCAAAGCGGCTGTTAAAAAGATCAAAACGCGGCGATCCATACGGTCGGACACGAAGCCAAGCGGATATTGCATGATCAGCGCACCCACGTAGAACGCTGAAACAAAAAGCGAAATTTGCCCGATGCTCAGTCCAGCTGTACCGCCATAAACCGCCGCCATACCAAATTGCGCAGAAAACACGCCACCCAGCAAGAACATGCCAACCACGCCAAGCGGCGAAACTTCGTAGAGTTTTTTGAGCGACATTGGCTTTGTTGTATCAAAGGCTGGTGTCGGTGTGATCGAGAGCAAAATCGGCGCGAAGGCGATAGACACCAGAACCGACGGGATAATAAACAAAATGTAGCCAGAGGGATCCCCCAGCAGCAATACGCCTTGGGCCGCAACAATGCCGATCATTTGCACGATCATATAAAGCGACAAAGCCTGCCCGCGGGTTTCATTCGTGGCAGAGTTGTTGAGCCAGCTTTCCGCAGTGACATAGACGCCGGAAAAGCAAAAACCGATGATGATACGCCCAACCATCCACGCCTCAGCGTTAGCGAGTGCAGGATACAGGATCAAAACCGCAGAAATCAGCGAGCCAAGCGCCGCAAAGACCCGCACATGCCCAACGCGGCGGATCATATCAGGTGCCAGCCGCGAGCCGCCAAGGAAGCCGATAAAATAGGCCGACATCACCAGCGACATTTCAAAGGTGGAAAACCCCTCGATCTCGCCGCGCACACCCAAAAGCGTGCCTTGCAAGCCGTTGCCCAACATCAAGAGCATCATACCGAGCAAAAGGGCCCACGAATTTTGAAGAACTGAAAACATCGCAAGCTCCGCTTAAGCGATTGGGTCTGTCATGGCTTATGCTGAGTCGCCGAAAATATCTGGCTTACACGCGACACCCTATGTCGCTGCGGCGGTGTCCGACGGTGGCACCAAAAGCGAGCTGTCGCCATACGAGAAAAACCGATACTCATGCGCGATGGCATGAGCATAGATTTGATCCATCCGCGCCTTGCCCATTAGGGCCGCGACAAGCATCATCAATGTGCTTTTGGGCAGATGAAAATTGGTCATCAAGGCATCAGCGACGTTAAATTTGAAGCCCGGATAGATGAAAATATCTGTTTCGCCCTCCCAAGGGGCGATCTTCCCTTGCGCGGCTGCGGCGCTTTCGATCAAGCGCAGCGCCGTCGTGCCAACCGGAATAACGCGCCGCCCTTCGGCTTTAGCAGTGGCGATTTGCGCTGCCGCCACTGCGCTGACCTGTCCCCATTCAGCGTGCATTTTGTGGGTGCTCACGTCCTCGACTTTGACGGGCAAGAACGTCCCTGCCCCCACATGCAATGTGACATGTGCAAATTCGACGCCGCGCGCATTCAACTGCGACAGCAACGCCTCATCAAAGTGCAAAGACGCCGTCGGCGCAGCGACAGCGCCTAAGTGCTTGGCAAAAACCGTCTGATAATCATCCTTGTCCTGCTCGTCCGCCGCGCGCTTGGCCGCAATATAAGGCGGCAGCGGCATTGCACCTGCCTGCGCCAAAGCCGCATCGAAATCATCGCCCTGCACGTTGAAGGCCAGCACCCCTTGGCCGTCCTTTTTCGCGATCAGCTCAGCGCTTAGCGCGTCGGAAAAGCGAATGATCTCGCCCTCTTTCACCTTGCGCAGTGGCTTGATCAAGGCGCGCCAATTGCCTTGCTCGGCGCTTGGCTCAAGCAGGGTGACCTCGATCTTTGCCTCGCCGGAGCCATGTGCGCTCTCTCGGCTGCGTAGACCAAACAGACGCGCGGGGATGACTTTGGTGTTGTTGAGCACCAACAGATCGCCGGGATGAAAGATCTGCGGCAAATCAAAGACATGGCGATCCTCGATACCGTCGTTTTGCGCCAACAACAACCGCGCTGCGCTGCGCGGCGACACAGGACGCGTGGCGATCAAGGGCTCGGGCAGATCAAAGTCGAAATCACTTAGTTTCATAAAGATTTACTGGCTCAATTCAGGCGGGGGTCGGCGGAATATCTCGCGAAACATCCCAGGGGTGAACAAGCTGAGCGGGTTAACGTCAATTTTCGGCGCACTTGCCGCTCCGCGCGCATTGAAGTTGAAGCCAATAAGCCCCTCGCCGCGACGGGTAAAGATCGAACCGATGCCGTTGATCACAAAAAAGGGCGAGACAACGCCCTGCATATCGAGCTGTTTGCTTGCCACATCGTAATAGCCATCCACCGACAGGCCGAGCGAGGGGCCAATGGCGCTGCCCTCGGACACGACAATGGTTTTGGGCGTGATGCGAAAACTGCTGTTCACATCGCTAAACACAAGGCCGCGCCCATCAAGTTGTTCAAGCAGGCCAATGCCACTGGCAACGCTCAAAAGCGCCAGCGCAGGCGGCGCATCGCGCAGTCTCAGATTGTTGATTTCTAGCGTGCCATCGTATTGCCCGACCTCTGCTCGCGGCAGCAGGCTGAGCGTCATCGCGCCTTCATTGGCGTTTTTCAACAGTCCGGCATCGTTGAGCGCTGCCCCTGCATTGGCGCTTTTGATTTGCACCGCGGTGCGCCCGCCGCGCGGACTGGTGCGGCCCGATATGCGCCCTTTGCCGTTCAGACGCGCGACGAAATCACCGTTAAGGCCCCCGTTTGATTGGAACTGCCCTTCAAAATTGCGCAGCGCGATCTCGCGCGTGACTTGCAAGCGATCCAGCGAAATATTAAGCGGCACTGCGCCGCCATTGCCGCCGCCGCTCGCACCTGATCCTTGCGCTGGCACGCCGCGCAGATCCAGAAAACCGCCCCCCATCGTGATCGCAGGCGCTGCACCGCGACCACGACCCGTCAAAGTCACCGGCGCATCCAGCCAATCACCCACTTGCACCTGCCTAAAAGTGGCGCGCTCCAGCGTACCGGCGGCGCTGATCGAAACCGCACCAGTCGCTTTTAACCCCGGCGCATCAATAGCAATCCGCTCTATCACAGGCGGTCCGGTTGTCTTGCCGCCAAGCGCGCCCGTCACCGTCAATGAGCCACGGGTGTTGGCCGCTTTACGATACCCAATCGGGGCGATCTTCACAGTCACACCGCGCAAATTAGAACTCAACGCAAAGCGCGGCGCGGTATCGGCGCGCAGATCTATTGTCACATCGCCCTGTCCTTGGCCCGTGATCGAGCCGGGCGGCAGACCAATGTTGAACGTATCCACGAACCGCTTTGACAGCTCGACTTGACCGCTCAATTGACTGCCCGCACCAGGGGTGCCCAGTGGCATCCGCCAAACGCCCTCAACCGCAACAGCATCTACGCGCCCGACCCCTTGCAGGGTGATTTCATCGGTTTTCGCAACCAACGCCAAGCGATCAGCGGCAATCACACGCCCTTCGACCAACCGCACGCTGCGCACATCCATGATGTCACCCGCAATTTGAAAGTTTATCTCAGAGGTCGGAATCTTTTGTTTCAGCGCAAACCCGATATCGCCGCTCAGCGCGGCGCGCCCCTGCGCCAGAGTGACCGATTGGCCGGCTTTGCTGATAAACTGAAACGGCTCTTGATCGAGCAAGGACAGCGCGGCGGTGACACTGCTTCGCGTGCGCAGCTGCACCTTGGCAGGCGCGCCTTTTATGCTGACGTCGGGAATTTCAAACACCGTGCCGGCGACATCAATGCGCCCCCCCTCTGGCGGGGTCACATGGCCGGTTTCGGTGGCCGCCAGAAAGCGCGCGCCCTCAAGGCGCACATAGCCGCGTGCATCGTTGATCGGCGGCATGGTTTTCATGAACCGCAAAGAAGCGTCGTTATAAGAGAAATCCAAGTGCAGATCCGGCGGCGCATCCGGCTCGGCGCGAAAGGCGAGACGCGCGTTTTTGATGTCCCCTTGCAGAATGTTCTGCGCGATCCAATCGTGGGTTTTGGGCTTCACACTGTCGGGCCACACCTCAAGCACTTGTTTGATATCAAGCGTTTGCGCGCGCGCATCCAGCGCAATGCGCCATCCTTCGTCGCCAATATCTGCGCGTCCATTGGCAATCAGCGTTTGATCACCCTCGCGCAGTACCAACTGGCCAATATCAATCCGAAACGGATCAAGCATGATCCGCATATCCAGATCAGCTTGCTCCAGCGACACAGGCGTTTCATAAAGCTGGTTCGGATTGGCGCGCAGACTGGTGAGACGGAACTGGCCAAGCAAGGCCTCTGGCCAGCCCTCAGGCGCGTTTTGCAAGCGCGCGCGGCCCTCGCCCTGCGCTTCGATCCAAGGTGAATTGATTGATACTTCAGAAAATTCTAGCGTGCTTTCCTTGGGGTCAAAAGCAAAATAAGCGCGCGCGCCGTCAAAGGGTACAGGTTTCGCCTCGTCCTCTGGCTGCAAGACGCCTTGACCAATTTGCAAGGTCGCGTTGAGCGGTCCAAGCTCGCCGCCGCTATCAACTTCGGTGCGCAGCGCGCCAGAGATCGGCGCGCGCAGCGCCTTCATCCAAGCCAATGCGTTACTTTGCGACGCGATATCCTCAGAGGGCGCGTCCGCAAGCGTCAGGCCGACTCGCGCCGCAGGCGAGCCGACCGCGCTCTCGTAGCTTAGCTCAAGCGTGGTGGCATAATCCTGCCCGCCAAGCAGCGCAAAATCGGCAAAAATGGCCAAAACATCATCCTTGGATGTGATCCGCATGCGGCCCCCATCCACCGTCCAAGCGCGCCCCGCGCGCGCGTCCTCATAAAGCACCGTTAAACTGCTGGCATCGACTTCGCGCAGATAGCTGAGCTCTGGCTGAACCAACACCTGATCTAGCCGTTCGATCAGATCGATCAAACTTGCCCCCTCGCCGCTGGCTTGCAAGGCCGATCCGATGGTCAAATCAAAACTGCCGTCACGCCCGCGTCGCAGCTTCATCAAAGCGCCGGAAAGCGAAATCTTCTTCGGCAAGAACTGACCGCGCATCGCCGCTGGAAACGCTGCACGCACGCTGAGCTCGCCAAGCGAGGCAAAAGGCAGCCCTGTGTCGTCCTGCACCGTGACGTTTTGAAAAAACACCCGTGGGCTTAGATCCGCGCGTTCTATGCGCAGGGACATATGACCGATGCCAACATCGACGCCGGGCAAGGCCTCGGCGATCTTTAGATCGATCTGCTTTTGTAGCCAATCGGGCGCGTCAATGTCGCGTCCCACCAGCAACACAAAGCCAATCGCGAGGGCCACTGCAAAACCGCCAAGCCCTGTTAAAACCGCGCGCAGCGCATACCAACCCCACCGGTGCTTGACCGCCGCCGCTTTCGGCACATCTTGGGGCATGTCGGGCGCGTCGGTCATTGTGCTATGCTATGCCCTTTCGCGGCTCAAAGCTGGCGGTCTCTTGAACCGCCCCTTCTAATATGAAACCTACGATAAGCAAAACCAAGGGGATGCCAAATGATTGATATCGGTGACAAAGCGCCTGAGTTTAACCTGCCCGCCAGTGGCACCGCCGCGCAGCTTGGCCTGCGGGACGCGAGTGGCCCGTTGGTTTTGTTCTTTTATCCGCGCGATGAAACGCCGGGTTGCACCAAAGAGGCGATAGCATTTACAGGGATGGACGCTGATTTCACCGCGCTCGGCGCGACGATCTGGGGCATTTCAGCCGATAGCGTTGCCAGCCACGAGAAATTCGCAGCGAAACATGACCTCAGCATGCCGCTTTTGTCTGACGAGGATAACGCAGTTTGCGAGGCATTCGGCGTTTGGAAAGAAAAGAACATGTACGGCAAAAAGTTCTTTGGCATCGAGCGCTCGACGTTCTTGATCAACGCAGATGGCACGATTGCTCAAGTCTGGCGCAAGGTGAAAGTGCCCGGCCATGCAGAAGCGGTGCTGAACGCCGTCAAAGCGCTCAGCGCATGAAACCTTTGGCGCAGATGGCGCTTGAGGTTTTGCAAACCGCCGATGGTCGCGCGAAAACTGCGTTGTCTCATAAATATGCCGCCGCGTGGCGCGCTGCGCGTGAAAATGGCGATGCTGTCGAGATTGGCCGCGCCGATCCCCCCATGCACCCTGCCCGCCCTGCGCAACCCGAACTTCTCTCGCCGCGCGATGTGCCGCGCCGCAAACCCGGCTCGCCCGAGGGGCGCATCGCGCTGCTGCATGCGGTCGCCCATATCGAGCTCAACGCGGTTGATCTGCATTGGGATATCATCGCACGCTTTAGTCATATCCTTTTGCCGCTTGGCTTTTATGACGATTGGGTCAGCGCGGCGGATGATGAATCCAAACACTTCAATCTGATGTGCGACTGCCTTGAAGAGCTTGGCAGCCACTATGGCGCTCTGCCCGCCCATGCCGGCATGTGGCGCGCTGCCGAGGACACGGCGCAGGATTTCATGGGCCGCCTTGCGGTGGTGCCCATGGTTCTTGAGGCGCGTGGCTTGGACGTGACCCCCGGCATGATCAAGGTCTTTCAAAACGCCAAAGCCAGCAGCGCTGTTGCTGCGCTTGAGACGATATACGCCGAAGAAGTCAGCCATGTCGCCTATGGCTCTAAGTGGTTCAACTTTATGTGCGGGCGCGAAAACCTTGATCCAAAAGAGGTGTTTCATGGGCTGGTACGCACCTATTTCCACAGCACTTTGAAGCCACCTTTCAATGAAGAAAAACGCGCTGATGCTGGCATTCCACCCGATTTCTACTGGCCCTTGACCGAAGAATTGAAGCCCGGCGCATAAAGCGACGGCGCTGCTCAACCCTTTGAGTTAGGCGGATTTCTGCCACAGAGAGGCGACAAAATGCGCCACAATCGCGCTAGCCACGGCAAAATACTTGCGCGATAGCACCCCGCTGGCTATTCAGGCTCTCAAGGTGCCGCTGGACTTTCACTCGGGTCCAAGAATGAGCGCTATAAGTTGGGCTGGGATGAAAAGGAACGCTGGTTTGCGAACACGGCTTTCGATGAAAATCAACGCGCTTTTAGAGCGTAAATTTCCTGAGCGTAGGTTGTTCCTGCGCTCTGATGCTGACACGCGCTTTATCCGCTTGCGTCCTGTGACGCAGTTGATTGGGTTTGCTGGCGCGGCGACGATTGTCGCTTGGGCGATTGTTGCAACGTCGATCTTGCTGATGGACAGCATTGGTTCCGGCAATTTCCGCGATCAAGCCAAGCGCGATCAAGATGCCTACGAGCGGCGCTTGAACG
>CAYQZI010000011.1:2469-31790 GCA_964421835.1 uncultured Planktotalea sp. | reverse complement strand
GATATGCCAAGCTTTGGACCGTGCAAGCGTCTCGATATCGAGCTGGAGATGGGCGCGATCGTCGGTTCGGGCTCGCACATGGGCCATCCCGTGAGCGTCGCGGAGGCAGAGGAAATGATTTTTGGTTATGTCCTCCTGAACGATTGGTCCGCGCGCGACATTCAGGCTTGGGAATACCAACCGCTCGGTCCCTTTCAGGCCAAAGCCTTTGCAACCTCCATCAGCCCTTGGATCGTCACGCAAGCCGCGCTTGAACCCTTCCGCGAAAGCACACCTGAGCGTGAAAAAGAGCTTCTGCCCTACTTGGCAGAGGCAAAGCCCGGTCTTTTCAACATCGATCTCAGCGTGACCATGCAAACCGCTGGCAGCGACGCGGTGCATATGATCTCCAACACCAACTACACGCAGATGTATTACTCTGCCGCACAGCAACTCGCGCATCACAGCAGCTCTGGTTGCGCGATGACGCCCGGTGATTTGCTTGGCTCTGGTACGATTTCTGGACCGACGCCGGACAGCTACGGCTCCCTGCTGGAAATGTCATGGGGCGGCAAAAACCCCATAGAGCTTGGCACAGAGACGCGCACATTCATCCAAGATGGCGACACATTGGGCCTGCATGGCGCGGCGCTGGGTGATGGCTATCGCATCGGTTTTGGGTCCTGCATGGGCACTATTCTACCGGCACCGAAATTTCCCGCATAAAGGACGATCAACATGGCAAAAGCATTCGCATCGCAAGGCGATATGACCGAAAAGAAAATCACCTTTGATGAGGTGGGCAAAGACCTTTGGGCCTTTACCGCTGAGGGGGATCCGAACTCTGGCGTGATCATCGGCGACGAAAGCGTGATGATTGTAGAGGCACAGGCCACACCCCGCCTTGCGAACAAAGTCATCGAAAAAGTGCGCTCGATCACAGACAAACCGATCAGCCACGTTGTGCTGACGCATTATCATGCGGTGCGGGTGCTGGGGGCCTCGGCCTATGGTGCGGATCAGATCATCATGGGCGACGCGGCCCGCGCGATGGTTGTGGAGCGTGGTCAAGAAGATTGGGACAGCGAATTTCAACGTTTTCCGCGTCTCTTTGAAGGGCACGAAAGCATTCCGGGTCTCACTTACCCGACAACGACCTTTAGTGATGATATGACGATCTACCTTGGCCATCGCCGTGTTGATCTGATGCACCTTGGTCGCGCGCATACGGCGGGGGATATTGTGATCCATGTGCCCGATGAAAACGTGATGTTCACAGGCGATATAGTCGAAGATCATTCAGCCTGCTATTGCGGTGATGGCCATTTCGCCGATTGGGGCGACACGCTAGACAACATTGCATCCTTTGATGTGGATGCGATTGCACCGGGACGTGGCGGCGCGTTGGTCGGCAAAGACGCTGTCGAGCGCGCGATTGAAAGTACGCGTGACTTCGTTGAAAGCACATACGGCCCGGCGGCTCGGGTTGCTGCGCGCGGCGGCACACTCAAGGAAGCTTGGGATGCTGTGCGCGCCTCATGTGATCCTAAGTTTAAAGATTACGCAATCTATGAGCACTGCCTGCCCTTCAACGTCGCGCGCGCGTATGATGAAGCACGCGGCATTGAGACGCCGCGCATCTGGACCGCGCAGCGCGATCTCGACATGTGGGCCGCTTTGCAAGGATAACAGCGCTGGCCTAAGCCCTTTGCACTGCACGGAGTGATCTTAGCGACTTGAGCCGAGCAGATGTTTCGCACATACATTCTTCTGGCGTAACCCTTGCGCCAGAAGAGCCGAGCCATTTCCGCTTGGCATTAACACATTGAATCTCAACATTTAAGTACCATCTCAAAGCGCGCGGTAGGTCCGCGGAAGTCAGGCAACTTTGTGGCAACTCCAGTTCAATTTTCCCTGTTTTGACCCGCAAGCAACACAGTTTGCGCACAGTCTTTTTTCATAAACATCCCGAACGCGCCTCGAATGCGAGGCGTGGGATGTGTCTAAGTGTTGTGTACGACGTGTTGCTGAGTGTTGGATCCGCCACCTGATTTCAGATCTTCTGAACATCGGCCGCGCGTGTCCGAGACGGTCCACCAACGCACATCATATTAGAGCGCATTCTAACGACCAAGGAATACGATCTATGCCTATCGCATCAGAACTCGCCATTGTGAACACTGCCAGCGCAGACACGTTGATGCAGACCATCTTTGGCAATGGTGTCACGATAACTTCGGGAACCGCAACGATTTCCGGCGTTGGCGTGCAATCGGGGACTTATAGCGGTGGCGACGCGACGCTTGGCGATATCGCGCCCGCGGATACAGGGATCATCCTCTCGACTGGCGACGTCGCAAATTTCACAAATACCGGCGATGGCGTTTCAACAGATACCAACACCGCATCGGGGACATCGTTGGGCCATGGCGGCGCCGGGGATGCAGATCTTGATCTTGTAAGCGGTCAATCAACCGAAGACGCCGTAGTTTTAGAGGCTGACTTCACCACGAGCGGCAACTTTATCACGATGCTCTTTACCTTCTCTTCCGAGGAGTATCTGGAGTTCGTTAACAGCGGTGTGAACGATGCGTTTGGCGTATGGGTGAACGGCACTTATGCGCCCTTCACGCCCGCTAGCTCTAATCTGGTGTCCATCGATACGATCAACGATGTGCAAAACTCGAACCTATATCTCAACAATGATGCGAATTTAGACACGTACAACACAGAGATGGACGGCACGACCGTTCTTATGTCTATCAAGGCGCCCGTCAACCCGGGCGGTGCAACCAACACGATCAAGATCGCCCTCGCTGATGGCGGTGATGACGCGTATGACACCAATGTTTTGATTGCGGCGAACTCTGTACAGGCCATCGCCCTTGCCTTTGATGATCAAGTCACGATGGAGCCGAATACGGCAATCACGGTTGATGTGCTCGACAATGATATCGACACCAATGGTTCGGGACTGACGATTACAGAGATCAATGGCAACGCAATCGCCGTTGGCGGCTCTGTCATCCTACCGACGGGCGAGACGATTACGCTGAATGCAGATGGCAACCTGACCGTTGAAAGCGATGCCGATGTTGGCAGTCAGACTTTCACCTATCAAGTGGTTGATGGCGCAGGCAATATCGACATCGGATATGTCACGATCAACACAGAAGCCGCCATAGCTGGCAACTTCATCGTTGAAGGCACCGCAAACAACGACCTTATCGATTCAAGCTATCTGGATGATCCCCAAGGGGATCGCATTGATAACAGCGATCACAGCGATGGATCAAATGCCGACAGCATTCAGGCGGGCGCAGGCGATGACACGGTTTTTGCAGGCGCAGATGCAGACACAATTGATGGCGGCTCAGGCGACGACGCTCTGAACGGTCAGGCTGGCGCAGATTCTATCATTGGCGGCACGGGCGATGACACACTCACTGGCGGTGACGGCAACGACACAATGGATGGTGGCTCGGGCCGCGATACTTTTGTGGTCTCGGGTACATCTGGTGCAGATACGATCATCGGCGGCGAACTTGATGAAGGCATCGGTGATCAGCTCGATCACACAACAGGCAATGCTACGGCGACGACACTAACAGGCAACGGCACTGGCACCGCGACGAGTGCGACAAGCGACATCACGTTTTCTGAAATTGAAATCTTCAATTTCGCTGGTGGCGGCGATGATAGTTTTGACGGTGCGGCAGACACAACTGGCATTCGCGTCGATTCCTTTGCCGGCGCAGATACAATTACCACAGGCAGCGGTAACGATTCGCTCTTCTCAGGAGACGGCGATGATTCCCTTGCCGGCGGCGAAGGCGTTGATATTTACCGCGCTGGCGGCGGCGATGATACAATCGCGCTGGCCAATGACTTTGGCAACGACGACATTCAAGGCGGCGAAACGGGTGAGACGGACGGCGACACGCTTGATCTCAGCGCAATCACTGACGATCTTACCATCGATCTGAGCAGCGCGAATAGCGAGGCTGGCAGTGTCAGCGATGGCAGCAGCACCGCGAATTTCGCAGAGATCGAGACGATCATTCTTGGCTCTGGCCGCGATACGCTCACGCTGGCCAATGGCGGCGGCGATGACACGGTAGAGGGCTTTAACACCGCTGATTCCGGTGATGGCACTGCGATCGATCAGCTTGATGTCTCTGGCTTGGACGACGACTTTGGCAATCCGGTGAACACATCAGATGTCACCGTGACGGACACCAATGGCGATGGCTCGGGCGATGCAATCCTAAGCTTTCCCAATGGCGAGAGCATCACGCTAACCGGCGTTCTTGCGGCTGATCTCTCAACGACAGAACAGCTGATCGCCATCGGTATTCCCGATGCTGCGGTGCAATACACCAATGTCTCGCAACTGATTTCCTTTGGCAGTTTCGCAGAACTGGACACGGATGAGGGCACGAACGGTTTTGAGGGCAGCACAGCACCGATTATCGGCACCACGCTTTCCGGCTCTGCCGCAAATGCGAATGTCGTGTCCTTCGACTATCTCGATCTTGATGGCGATGGCCGCTTTGAAGCGAACCACCTCAACGCCGGCGAAGATCTGACCGTAAATGGTATCTCTAGTCCGATTGATGAAATCGTCATCGTAACGCTCGAGCTCACCTTCATTGACGGCACAAGCAGCACAGAAACGGGAATTGGCTACCAACTGGAAAACGGCGAGTTCTATGTTGGCGATTTTCTAAACAACATCGAAGGCGAAACCGTCACCTCGCTTGAAATCACAGGTATTTCGGAAACGCCTGATTCTGGTGACCTTGCTGATTTTTCCGGTGGTGGAAACTACGATCTGGATGCCTTCACCTTTGTTGATCCGCTCAACTACATCGTCGAGGGCGACGGCACTGCGAACCTGATTGACGGCTCCTATACGGATGACCCTCAGGGTGATCAGATCGACAACAGCGATGCTTTGGATGGCTCGCAGGACGATTCAGTCACTGGAGGCGCTGGCAACGACACCATCCTTTCAGGCGCGGGCAATGACAGCGTCGATGCGGGTGATGACAACGACAGCATTGATGGGGGCGCTGGAAATGACACGCTCTTTGGCGCGGCAGGCAGTGATACGATCATTGGCGGCGACGGGGCGGATTCGATTTTCGGCAACGAAGATGCTGACAGCATTGAAGGCGGCATTGGCGATGACACCATCGAGGGTGGCACGGGCAATGACACGATCTTTGGTGGCGCTGGCAACGATTCCATCAATGGTGCTGAGGGCGACGATTCCATCGTTGGCGGCACTGGCAACGACTTCTTGCGAGGGAGCTTTGGCAACGACACGATCTCTGGCGGTACGGGGAACGACACGCTTTGGGGCGGTTTTGGAGACGACTCGCTGATCGTGAATGCCAACTTTGGCGATTACACCATCGAGGGCGAAGAGGTCGATGAAGTCCTTGGCGACACGATGGATGTTTCTGCGGTCACCGATGATCTGACTTGGGATTTAAGCAACGCAAATCCCGAAGCCGGTAGTTTCACCGATGGCGTCAACACCGGCACATATGTCGATATCGAAACCATTGTTTTGGGCTCTGGCACGGACACGCTGGTACTGGACACCTTTGGCGGCTCGAACACTGTTAGTGGCTTCGACGTGCCAACGGACACAGGCGGCGGTACGTTTTCCGGCAACGATCTGCTTGATGTGAGCGGCCTTGAAGACTTCGACGGCAACCCGACGCACACGGGCAACGTCACTGTCACCGAGGTCGGTGGCAACGCGGTTCTGACCTTTGCAAACGGCGCGACGCTGACGCTAACGGGCGTGCCGGCGGCGGACGTTTCAACCCCAGCGCAGCTTATCGCGATGGGTATTCCAGAGGGGCCAGATGGCTTTGTCGATGGCACCGCGGGCGATGACACGATCGACGTCAATTACACAGGCGATCCCAACTTTGACCGCGTTGATAATGATGATGCACTGCTGCTCGGTGCTGTGGCTGACGACGATCACATCCGCGCAGGCGCGGGCAACGATAGCGTCGTTGCGAATGCGGGCGACGATACGGTTGAAGGGGGCACTGGCAATGACACGATCCTAGGCGGCGGCGGCAACGACACCCTAAGCGGCGAAGCGGATGAAGATAGCCTGATTGGTGGTCTTGGCGACGACAGCCTGATCGGTGGTGCGGGCGATGATACACTGAACGGTCAAATCGGCGATGACGTGCTTGAAGGCGGCGATGGCTCTGACAGCTTCGCGCTTGAGGATGATTTCGGCAATGACACCATTGTTGGCGGTGAAGTCGATGATGCGGCGGGTGACACGCTGGATATGAGCGGCGTCGGCGGCGCAATCTCCTACGATCTGACAGGCGTTGATAGCGAGTCTGGCACTGTCACGGATGGCACTGGCACCATCACATTTAGCGAGATCGAGAATATCACGCTAAGCAGCGGACTTGATACATTGGTGCTCGCCAATGGCTCTGGCGATGACACGGTTAGCAATTTTACCGCCCCAATCTTAGCGGGCGATGGCAGCTTCTTTGGTGCGGATCAGCTTGATGTCAGCACCATGACTGATGGCAACGGCGCGCTTGTGAACACGGGCGATGTGTTGATCTCAGACACTGTCGGGGATGGCTCTGGCGATACGATCCTGACGTTCCCGGGCGGCGAAACCCTCACGCTTGTTGGCGTTTTGCCAAGCGCATTTCCAACACCCGAGGCGCTGGCGGCCATCGGCATTCCTTTGGCGGATTACATCGTTGAAGGCACGGGCGTTGGCGAGCTGATCGATGGCTCCTATTTGGGCGATCCTGAAGGCGATGTCATCGACGCGGGCGATGCAGAGAACGGTTCTGATGATGATATCGTTGAAGCAGGCGGCGGCGATGACACCATCCTTTCAGGCGCAGGCGCGGACAGCGTCTTTGCTGATGACGGCGCGGATGACGTTACCGCTGGCGCGGGCAACGATACTGTTTTCGGCGGCGATGGCGCGGATTCGATTTCGGGCGGCACTGGGGATGACAGCCTATTTGGCCAAGTTGGCAACGATAGTATTTCCGGGGACGCTGGGGACGATTCCATTGAGGGCGGCTCAGGCGTGGACACACTGCTGGGCGGCGCGGATGACGACACGCTGTCTGGCGGTGGCGACAGCGATTCACTTGAAGGCGGCACTGGCAATGATAGCCTACTTGGCGGAGCGGGAGATGACACACTTGCTGGCGGCGCGGGCAATGATCAGATGGAGGGCGGTTTTGGCGATGACACCTTCCTGCTTACTGATGGTTTTGGCACCGACACCATCGATGGGGAAGCGGATCTAGAGACGAACGGCGACACGCTTGATGCCTCTGGTGTCGCGGCTGAGGGCGTCGACATCACCTATTCGGGCAGCGAAGCCGGTACGCTTACAGGCGATATTTCCGGTGACACCGCTGACTTCAGCGACATCGAGAACATCGTCGCCACAAGCAATGACGACACCATTAACGCGGCGCTTGATGGCGCAGGTCTTAACCTGGACGCTGGTGCTGGCGATGATCTTGTCACGGGTGGCACTGGCTCGGACACCATTGATGGCGGCGCAGGAAGCGACACGATTTCAGGCGGTGCCGGTGGCGATTCCATCACTGCCGGTGCGGGCGATGACACAATTAACGTGGCTCAAGGGGATACGGTCACTGGCGGCGACGGCGATGACTTCTTTAATATCGTCGATCTGGCCGAGGGCGCAAACGACGTTATCACAATTGTCGGTGGCGAAGGCGATGAAACCGACGGCGATACGCTCGCGTTAAACGGTCTTCACGGCAGCAATGCGATCAACATTATCGATCCCGATGATGTGAATGGTGGTCTGTCTGGCAACGTGACTTTGCTTGATGGTACGGTGATAAACTTTACCAATATCGAGAACATTATCTGCTTTGTTCCTGGCTCAGAAATTACGACGCCCTTTGGCGGCCGCATGATCGAAGATCTCAAGATCGGGGATGAAGTTGTCACTCAGGACAATGGTGTTCAGCGTATTTCTTGGATCGGCAAAACGACTGTTGCCGCATCCGAGCAATTTGCTCCGGTTCGATTTGATCGAAGCACGTTCCCTGGGGCAAGTGCCGATCTTTTGGTGTCGCCACAGCACCGAATGCTGTTCAAGGGTTACGAAGCTGAACTGCTTTTTGGCGAAAACGAGGTTTTGATCCCTGCGGTGCATTTGATCGACGGCAAAAGCGTGACGCGCGAAACCGTTGATACGGTCACTTATATTCACATCATGTTTGAGCAGCACGAGATCATTTTCGCCAATGGTATTGCGACCGAAAGCTTCCATCCCGGTTCATTCGGCGTTGACAGCCTTGCGCCACGCGCGCGCGAAGAGTTGTTCGCCTTGTTCCCCGAAATGCGCAGTGATCTTGCAAGCTATGGCCAAAGCGCGCGAACCAGTTTGCGTGCGCGTGAAGCACGCGCTTTGGTAAATTTCTAGCTCGTTCAGGCTCTTAAATTGGAATGCTAAATTTTCTTAAACCTTTCGGTCCTAAAGACCGAGCCGGGCAATGTCCTCTTCAAGATCAGTGAGACTTTGTAAAATTGCCCGCGTTTCGCCGATTGCAGACGCGAGCGGTGATTGATCTCTATTCTCCGGTGTCTCTGTTTCTAAAGACGCATCCCCTGTTTCACTTGTTACCGAATCATTAACTCGGGCACCCGCTGGCTGCTGTTGAGACTCCGTCGCACTAGAGGATTCCGCAGTGACCGCATCTACGACGTCAGGCTGGATTGTAACTTCACTGCTGTTTGATTGACGGTTACGTGCGGCGTATTTGCCGAGCTGATCAGCGAGATCAGAAAACCCTAAAGCAACGACCCGTTCTTTGATCTTCTCTTTGGTATCGACGCTGATTGCATTGAAAAATTTTGCAGGTAAGCTCACAGCTTCCTTCAAAAATTCAGCGTCGCTTTCGACGCGCAGGATTGCACCTCCCAACTCATCAAGGACAAGATTCAATCTTGAAACACGAACCATTTTTGCAATGTCTTCCACCAGCGTGACTGCTTCTTCGAAATCGCCTGTCTGCATCGCTGTCGTTATCCGGGCGCGCAGGAGGTCTGGCTCCACATCAGTGCCTTTCAGCTCACTTTGATAAGATTCAAGAGCAACACTGTTCGAATTGCGCGCACTTTCGCCTTGTTCTGACGCGAGTTTTACCAAACTGATAGCCGCTTCTGGCCCGGTTTCTAGATCATTATCGACAATAGGCTGAAGTAATTTCACCGCCTCTTTTGTTGATCCTGCGTCCTCTAGAATCCGCGCTTCAGCAATTTCACGTTCACCACTGCGCGATGACGGTAGGCTCTGTGATTTTCTCATCGCAAACTTCGCGACTTCGCTTTCCCCGCGATGCAAGAGTTCTTGAGCGAGCGCGGGTGCAAACAAACCTTTCAATGCGCTCGGCCAGTTTTCAAACTGCGAACGCACCAATATTAGTTGTTTCTCATCAAGTGGTTCGCGATCAAGATCAGACGCGCCAGAAAGCAAATCCCATATTAAGGTTTGCTCACACTTACTGATTTCTTCGCTCAAACGAACCGTTTTCAATGTAATTGGTTCCTCGATAATTTTTGAAAGCAATACCAACTGACGTTCGTTATCGTTTGGTGCCGTCAGCATTTCCAATACGATTTTTGCCTCTGCTCCCATTCCCAGACTTAGATAAGACAAGCCCAGGTTCTTGATCGCGGCTTGTTCATTTTCTTCGATGTTTTCAGAAAATTCGGTATGAACAGCCGAAAGAAACTCGCCCGCATTGCCATAATTCGGCCAATTTTCAGGATTCAATTCATTTATGCCCATGCAAACTTGAGCGATGAATCTTGCGTTTTCTTCGATTTCCACCAGTGCATTTTCTTGGAGATTCGGAAGTGAACGGTACACAATTTGCTCTCCCAGCGCTGGAAGGTTAGCGACTTGCTCACTGGACTGCACGTTGGCTCGTTTGACATCAAAGTTCCTAGACAGCGCTTCAATCACATTCTCTCTAGCTGCGATTGTACGATCACTGGTAATTGCGGCTTCAAGACTTTCTCCAATTTGGGCGTCGCGAACACTCGGCATCTCACTTACGCGTTCTTGCTTCTCGTGATTCAGGCTGAAACTTAGCGCTTCGCGACTTGCTCTTGGTATGAAGGTCGGTTTTGAATTCAGGTTATTTGGAACTACCGCAGTAGCTTCGGCATTCTCCGACAGGTCGATGACATAGGTGGTTTTCCCAGAAAGAAAAGTAGTCTTTCTACAATCACATATTAGCAAAACTTCAATTTCATTTTTGCTATTGTCTAACCTGTATTCTTTGATTCGATCTCTTGAAATTCTACGGAAGAAGTCTGAATCATCAATTGCAGTAGTTGAATCAGGCAGCGCAACTATAAAGCCATTTTTCGAGTCTACTATCTTTATCTCTGACGGTGCTACGCTGTCGATCGCTAAGCGTGTAAACCCATCGTGCTCAGCCGTTCTTATTGTAACTTTCGAAGCAGCCGCCAAATTTGGAAAGATAATCAGAAAAAATAGAATGCTAACGATGCACTTCATGCCGCAGCCCTTTTTAGCTCTTTAAGTGCCTCTTCAAGATCATTAAATGAAGGTCGATAAGACGTTGGCGTGTTCTGGCGGCCAACTTCAATGCAAATATTCGCAGAGTGTTGGTGAAGATTTGCCACTAATACTTCACGAATAAGTTGATAGAAGTGCGCATCATCTTCCGTAACAGTTTTCAATCTTGACGCAAACGGACCAACAATTCCGTAGGCTAGAAAGACGCCCAAGAACGTACCGACCAAAGCACCACCGATAAGTTTCCCCAATATTTCTGGCGGTTGATCAATCGACCCCATCGTTTTGATCACCCCTAGGACAGCCGCAACGATTCCAAGAGCTGGCAGACCGTCTGCGACTGTCTGTAGGGCGTGACTCGAATGCATTGAATGATGCAAGTTCGCGTCCATTCGTTTTTCAAGTATTTCCTCTACTTGGTGAGGATCATCATAGTTCATTGACGCTGTGCGCAACGTGTCGCAAATCAGTGAAGTCGCTTCGGCATCGGCCAGAATCTTAGGGTAGCTTCCAAAAAGATCAGAGTTCTCCGGCTCTTCAATGTGCGTTTCGATAGACATCGGATTTTGCTTCACCATGCGCAGCAATTGAAAAAGCAAACAGAGCAAATCGCGATAATCCTCGGGCTTCCACTTCGCGCCTTTGAAAACTTTACCCATGTCTTTCAATGTGTGTTTTGCTTCAGATGCGCTGTTGCTGATCAAGAATGCTCCTACTGCTGCACCACCAATCATCGTCATCTCAAAGGGGAGCGACTTCAGAATGATCCCCATTTTGCCGCCCGCCGCGAGGTAGCCGCCAAAAACCATCACAAAAACCACAACTATTCCAATTAGCCCAACCATGCAGCGCTCCTAATTTGCTCTGGAGATACCCTGTCACAAAGGGGTTAATGAATAGTCATTTGTGATCTAGTTAGATGGATTTTCTGCATTTCTTCCCGCAAAAACCACGCTAATTGCGTAGGCCGTTTCAGGTGCAAGATTTGCCATAACGAGAGCCGCCGCTGCTGGCTGCATTCGGCTTAGAAAACCCGCTGCGAATGCCGGTGGCATTTTTTCAAAAACTGTCGCTGCAGCTTTTGGTTTCATATTTTCATAGACACTCGTGAGTTGAGCAACATCGTTTTCCGCAGCGACATCCGCAATCGCTAGCAGTTTTCTCAACTGAGTCTCCGATTCCCTTAAACTTGCGACCTTCTTGGAAATTTCTGCCTCTATCCGCTCCAACTCTGCTGATCGTGTCACCAACTTCTGCTCTTTTTCAGCAACCGCAGCTTCACGGTTTTGAAAGCTTTCAAGCAAAGCGTCTAGATCTGGAGTGTCAGGATTAACGTTGGTTTGCTTCAAATCTTCTGGTGCCGACTTCTCAGCGGATGCGAACGCTATCCCCGCCGTGCCCGTCAAGCGCGTGCCCGCAGAAAAAACTAACAAAACGACAATAACGCTTAGTGGACCAACGCGCCGCGCCCGACGCTTACTCATTGACAAACTCTCGATCAGAACCCATTCGCGTACTAAAAACTGGTCCAACCGGTTTCGTCGCTGCCGCATTAAGTTGGTGAGGGTCGGGCCCGGGAATATCATGCATTGATGCGACCATGAGTTCCAATCGTGTAGAAACCCGCTCTGCACGCGTGGTTAATTCAGTCAATGCGCTGCTCGAAGTGCCTGCTTCTTCACGCGCTGCTTGAATGGATTTGTTAAGATCATCCACTTGCACTGACAAAGACGCTACGACTTGCCCGACACCGCTTTCAGCATCAGTAAAAGCCGCGAGGCGACGCGAAAGCACGTAGCAATAAAAGCCTGCCGCCAAAGCGCCTGAGATCAAAAGTAAATCCGAAATCAAATCCATAACTTCCTCACTGTAAAATAAATTCCATGATCAGCAGATCCTCTACGCGGCCTTCGCCAGTCACGATTTGAATGCGGCGCAAAAGCTGTGAGCGCAATTTGATCAAAGCAATCGGGTCTTCAAAACGCGCAGCTTCAAGAGCGTTAAGATATGTGTTCATCACATCCATTAACCTTGGTTTCATTGTTTCTATGTCGCTTTGGTTTGCGGGCTTTACCTGAAGTTGACCCACGAATCGTAAGAGTTGATACTTCGACGATGACCGAATGTTTACGATCAAGGGATCTAAAGGAATAAAAACTGACGTACTTAGTGGCTTCAGCGGCTTTGACTCAGCATTTAGTTGCGCAATGTCAGAGCTATCTTCACTCAAAATCAGCCCAGAGAACGCTGCATAGAACCCGCCTACGCCAACGAGAATCGCCAAAATAAGGCCGATCAGAAACCCTGATTTCCCTTTTTTTTCTGGCTTTGTCTCTACTTCCATTTCGGCATTTGCCATGTGCTTTGCTCCTTGGCTTACCGGAGTAAATAAACGCAACTCACTAACCGATTGTTAAGCTTGGCCTGTCACAAACCGATAAATGGTTCATCTAAGCCATGCGATCAGGAGGTCGGTTGTGAATTCAATTTTGATGCGATGGAACGAGCTAAAGGGTGCACAACGCGTAGCACTCGGCTTGGGCGTTGTCGCTCTGATAACGAGCTTTTTTGTGCTCGCCAGAATGGCGACCCAGCCGTCGATGTCACTGCTGTATTCTGGATTGGAAGCACCTCAAGCGGGAGAAGTTGTCCGCACACTTGAACAGCGCGGCGAGGCCTATGAAATCAAGGGCGGGTCAATTTTTGTGCCTCATCAACGGCGCGATGAGCTTCGTTTAACTTTAGCGAGCGAGGGGCTGCCGACCAATAGCGCGTCTGGATATGAATTGCTCGATTCGCTGTCCGGATTTGGCACGACATCGCAAATGTTCGATGCGGCCTATCTAAGGGCGAAAGAGGGCGAATTGGCACGCACTATTGTGTCTTCGAGCCATATAACGATGGCCCGCGTTCATATTGCTCAAACAAACAGCAACGCTTTTAGCCGGAACAAAACGGGCACGGCATCTGTCTTTGTAACCGCACCAGGCACTGGTTTGGACCCGGCACAGGCGAAGGCGCTCCGTTATCTCGTGGCCTCTGCTGTTGCTGGGCTTTCGCCTGAAAACGTCTCCGTTGTAGACGAGAAAACAGGTCTGTTGAGCGATACTTCCGAATCAGCAATAGACGCAACGCGCGATTCGCAACCAACAGAACTCAAGTCTAAAGTCATGCGGTTGCTAGAGGCGCGCGTCGGACCAGAAAACGCCATTGTCGAAGTGAGTGTCGAAACGGTTCTGCAAAGCGAGCAAATCACCGAAAGGGTCTTTGATCCCGCAGGCCGGGTCATAGTAAGCACCGACAACGAAGAGCGCAATGACACCGCCGAAGGCAGCGGAGGCGCGGGCGTCACAGTGGCATCGAATCTTCCTGATGGCGAAGCGGCGGCAGGTGAAAACTCGAAAAGCAACGCGACTGAAACCAGAGAACGCGTAAACTACGAAGTTTCTGAAACGAAAAGAGAAATCATAAAAGCGCCTGGGGCGATCAAGCGTCTATCTGTCGCAGTTCTTGTAAATGGGGTCGAAGATCCGGCAACGCCGGGATCGCTTATCCCGCGTGGGGAAGAAGAGCTCGCACAGTTTTCGGCATTGGTGCGTTCTGCAATCGGCTTTAACGAGGCCCGCGGAGACGTCGTAACCGTGCAATCAATGGCCTTTACACCGCAAGTCCCGCAAGGGTCTGGCCCAATCGATCAACCTTTGTTCAACACAACAATCGACGCCATGACGGTTATTCAAATGGCAATTCTCGCAATTGTTGCAATTATCATCGCGGTTTTCGTCATAAGACCAATTTTGCGACCTGTGCGCACTGATAACTTACCTGAGTTGGCACCTCCACTTGTCGACGGCCAGACAATCGAAGCAACTAAAACGCAACCACCAAACTCTGTAATCGACGAACCGGCGGACGGAGCTGTGACAGTTTATTCGCAAGATCAGCTTCCTGTGACCTTGCCAAGCCTGAGCGCCCAGCAAGATGGTTCGGATGAGTCGCCCGTTCAAAGATTGCGCGACATGATTGAAAATCGTCAGGATGAAACGATTGATATTTTGCGCCAGTGGCTTGAACAAAAAGAGAAACAAAGCTCATGAGTGTCGCGCAGTTCTTCGAAGACTTTTCCGACCCATCCAGCCTTCAGCGCGGTCGTGCAAAAGTGGCAGAAAACCCATTGGATGGCTATGAGGAGGGGTACCAAGCTGGCTGGGACGACGCCGTGAAAGCCCATCAAGATGCGCAAACTCATCTCAGTTCGACATTGTCGCAAAATTTGGAACAAATTGAGTTCACTCTAGTCGAAGCACAATCCCAGCTTTTGTCGACAATTGGACCCGTTTTAAAAGAAATCACAAAAACACTCCTGCCAAACCTAACCAGCGAAGCGCTACGCGCATTGGTTGTCGACGAAATCGAAACGCTTTTGAAAACAAATGTTGCAAAAGAAATTTCGATTGTTGTTTCTGAACAAGATGAATCCGCAGTCGCAGCTTTCTTGAACTCATCTCGTAAGTTGTCTGAAGTTTCTTTGACCGCCAAAGAAACCCTAAGCGATGGACAAGCCTACGTTTCTTGCGCAGCCGTTCAACGCAAAATCGATGTGACCCAAGCGATTAGCGACATTCAGACAAGAATTGACAGTTTCTTAAACCAGCCAGAATTGGAGCAAGCGATTGCCCACTGACACCTCTCCCAAAACGGCCACACCATTTAGCAATGTTCCCGTTGAAATCACAGTTTCGGTAGGGCGAACCCGTCCAAGCATTCGCGATTTGCTAGATTTGACCGAAAACTCAGTACTCACTTTAGACAAAACCGTCGACGCCCCTGTCGATCTCTTTATCGGCGATAGACTTGTGGGTCGCGGCCAACTTGAAGAAGCTCAAAATGGCGCGCCAGAGATGCTGGCGGTTCGGATCACGGAAATTGTTGAACCGGATATGGGCAGCCAGTGAAAAAGCTCTTAGCTTTTTGCGCACTTGCAGCTTGGTTAATTTTTCCGGCTGACCTTGCGGCACAGTCTCTAAGCGACGGCCTATTGCAAGATGGCTCGCTGACGCAAAGCAGTGTTCAACTCATTTTGCTGATTACGGTGCTGAGCCTTGCGCCAGGCATCCTGATAATGATCACATGTTTTCCTTTTATGATAACTGTCTTGTCGATCTTGCGACAAGGCATCGGGTTACAACAATCACCGCCGAATATGATGCTGGTTAGCCTTGCGCTGTTCTTAACCATGTTCGTAATGGAGCCGATCTTTACGATCGCGTGGACCAACGGGATCGCGCCTTATGGCGACGGAGCGATCGATATAGAAACAGCGTTTCGGGAAACCATGGCACCGTTCCAAGAATTCATGCAAAATCGCGTGAATCCAGACACTTTGACAGCTTTGGCAGATCTGAGGCCGGATCTAATCAACACGGATCCAACAGCAGCACCTCAACTTTCACTCCTTGTTCCAAGCTTCATGCTTTCGGAAATCGCACGCGCGTTTCAAGTAGGGTTTTTACTTTTCTTGCCGTTTCTCATCATCGATCTTGTCGTTGCAGCAATCCTCATGTCGATGGGCATGATGATGGTGCCGCCAGCGATTGTGTCACTGCCGTTCAAGCTCGCATTCTTTGTCGTTGCTGACGGCTGGACTTTGATCGCTAGCGGATTGGTTCAAAGTTACTCTTAACGTTTAGATCCACTTGGCAAGTGGCGGCAAACTCATCAAAACAGCATTTGCATCATGGCCCGTTTCCAAACCAAATTTCGTGCCACGGTCATAAACGAGATTGTATTCTGCATAGAGACCGCGATGCACCAATTGAGCGTCCTTCTCAGCGTCCCCCCAAGTATCCGTGCGACGTTTTTCAATAAGCGGTTGATACGCCGGCAAAAACGCGCGTCCGATGTCTTGTGTTAACCCAAAATCTGCATCCCAATCACCTGTGCAACGATCGTCCATGAAAATGCCGCCAACGCCGCGCGCACGGCCTCGATGAGGAATATAGAAATACTCATCCGCCCAGGCCTTTAGCTTGGGATAATGCTCTGCTCCATGCGGATCGAGAAAGTCTTGCTGAGTTTTATGAAAGTGCACCGTATCTTCTTCGTATTCCAAACATGGGTTTAGATCAGACCCACCGCCAAACCACCAAGCATGCGGCGTCCAGAACATTCTGGTGTTCATATGTACAGCCGGGCAATGCGGATTTTGCATATGCGCAACCAACGAAATTCCAGACGCCCAAAATCGCGGGTCTTCGGCCATACCATCGATACCTTTGCGCGCGGCCATCGCTGCTTGCGCGCGCGGTGCGAGCGTTCCAAAGACAGTTGAAATGTTAACGCCGACTTTCTCGAAAATACGCCCCCCTCGCAGGACGCTCATCTCGCCGCCACCAGCGTCGCTACCATCATCTGAATGTCGCTTGGTTTTCGTGACTTCGAATTTGCCCGAAGGTTGATCACTCATCGGGCCTGTATTGTGATTGGTTTCAAGCATTTGAAATGCTGAAACGATTTGATCCCGAAGCGTTTCGAACCACTGCGCCGCCTTGGCTTTTTCTGCCTGCATATCAGATGTCATTTCAGCACACTCCTTGACGTAAGTTGTCGCTCGCAATTAATGGGCCGGAGCACAAACAGGGTCAAGCAAAGTCCGTCCGCCATCGACAGTTAACACCTGTCCTGTCACAAAACCGGCCCCATCTGATGCGAGAAACTGAACGGCTTCCGCGAGCTCATGCGGCGCAGCGATGCGGGCAAGCGGTGTATGGTCCTCAATGTCTTCGCGAAAATCCTTGTTCTCGCGCAGGGATTCTTTCAAACTTGCGCTCATGACCGAGCCAAAGGCGACCGCGTTAACCCTAATGCGTTCAGGCGCGAGAGAGACCGCCATTGAGCGCGTCATTTGCTCCAAAGCGGCTGTTGAAACCGAATAGGCAAGCAACTCAGGTCGAGCACGCCGCGACGCGATAGACGACAAGTTAATGATCGATCCCACAGAACCATCTTCGCGATCCTGCGCTTGCTTTATCATCCGCCGCGCCACCAATTGTGAGAGCCGGAAACTGGTTAACAAGTTTTGCTGCAACAACACATCCATCGAGTCGTCGTCAACATCAAGCGGCGCTGTGGTCAACATTTGCCGCGATCCATTGACCAGAATATCAATAGAATCAAAGGCATCAATCGTACCCGATAGAAGGTTTGCGAGTGTCAGACGTTCTCTCAAATCGCCCGAAAAATAGCGGATATTGCTGTCTTCCGTCAGTGTTCCAAGCTCATTTGCAAGCCGCGCATCATCCATATCCGCAAACATAACATTCGCGCCTTGGGCCGCAAAATGACGCGCGATCGCGAGGCCAATGCCGTTAGCCGCCCCCGTCACGATTGCAGTTTTCCCATCGATTGAAAAAGACATCAACGCTCCTTGAGCTGTTAACGAAAAGGCGACGCCCTTTCTAATTCTCTCAAACTCACCTACCGCGACCGCGTTTGGCACTGAACACTTTGAACCGATTTGTTCGCGACAAAAGCGAAAAACTCTGGAAACACTGCTCCAAGATAGACTCGTATGGCAAGTGCGCATTCGCCACCATATACAAAACGCCATCCGGCTTTAGTAAACGGGCCGCTGTTCGAATGAAATCCATGCCAAGGCTTGGTTCTGCAGAACGTCCGACGTGAAATGGTGGATTCATCACAACCGCATCCAGAAGCGTTGTATTTTTCCACTGCAACGCGTCCGCCCAGTGAAAGACCGCACGCGGATCCACCGTATTTTCCCGCGCGCAGTCCAATGCAGCTGCATTGTCTTCGACCATATGCATCGAACGAATTTTCGAATTTTTCTTTAACACCTGAGACGCTAAGAAGCCCCAGCCCGCGCCCAAATCAGCGACATCACCACTCAGCTGATGAGGTAGCGCATCAATCAAACAGGCCGAAGCAGAATCAATCCCATCGGCAGAAAAAACACCCGGAGCCGTAAGGAACCCATCCTTGTTTGTCGCAGGACCAGCGTCATAATCAAGCAGCTTAAAAGCGCTCTTCGCACGAAACCAAAGCGCTTTACCGTGGCCTTTGGAATAGCTTGCGACACTCTCAACATCGTTGTTGATCTGCTTTGTAATGCTCTCGATCCCATCGGTTTTCTGTCCGTCTATGACGATCCATCCCCCTGGCGCGGCCCGAAGAGCCGCAGAAATCAGGTGCCACGCTTCACTTTTCGCGCGCGGCACAAAGACAATCGCATGGGTCGACGTTTCGCTAAGGCTGCGAGACACTTGAATATCGACACTCTTCAGATTTTGGTTTGTGATGTAGCTGTCACTCACCGCACGAAGCGTTGAAAAGTTCAAACCCTGTAAACGCCCAATGTTGATCTGCCCAAAAACTGCGATCGAGCCTTCCAACGGCGGCAACAGCTCTGCGCTGCGCGCAAGGTCCAAACGCGCGTGCTTCATGGCGTGCTTATTCTTTTTCCATGGTGCATTGCAAAGGGTGTTGGTGACGGCGCGCGAAATCCATCACTTGCCCCACCTTTGTTTCAGCAATTTCATGGCTGAACACGCCAACAACCGCGACGCCCTTTTTATGGACAGTCAACATAATCTCGAAAGACTGTGCATGTGTCAGCCCGAAGAACCGCTCCAGAATAAGGACAACAAATTCCATTGGTGTGTAATCATCATTCAACAACAACACTTTATAAAGCGGCGGCTTGCGAGTCTTCGGACGTGTCTCCACCACAACGCTGGCGTCGGTGTCGTCGTCGGAATTCCCGGATGCGATGATCGTCTGAAAAGTCATAAGCGCCGATATCTCGAAAAGATGCTTTTGTTAGTCTCCTATATAACCTCAATGTCCTATTAGAAAAGAGGGGAGCGTCCCCCATCAGCGGTATATTCGACCCAAAGCAACAAATCAGGTGAAGAGACAAATGAGTCCTATGACACATTCCTGACACAATCGCCGGTCTTGGGGTATGAGAGGGAATAATCGCAAGATGTTGCGATTTGGTTAACGGTGAATCTGATAAATTCCTTTGTTTTGAATGCTTTATTAATCCAAAATTATATGTTAGGTCTTAGGCACAAATAATAAGCCAGTCGAAAAATCGGCGGCACCGAGGCAGTAAAAGGTAGACATCGTGAAGGTACGGCACACATCGCCGGCCCGACTAGGGCTATTTGTCATTTCGTTACTTTGGCTTGTCGTCGCGCTCCCCTTGAGTGTGTCAGCAGCTCCATATGCGGCATATGTAATGGATGCGCGCACCGGCGAAGTTTTGCATGCACGCAATGCAGATACCCGTTTGCACCCCGCATCGTTAACCAAAATGATGACACTTTATGTCGCCTTTCAAGCCGTCGAGAACGGTGAAATCTCGCTTGATACGGTGGTTAAGATCTCGGCCAATGCAGCGGCTGAACAGCCCTCAAAGCTCGGGCTGCGCTCGGGTCAACGGATTAAATTTCGCTATCTCATTCGCGCGGCCGCGGTGAAATCCGCAAACGATGCCGCGACTGCGATTGGGGAAACACTTGAAGGGTCTGAAGCCGCGTTTGCCCGTAGGATGACACGCACCGCAAAATCCTTAGGCATGTCTAAGACCACTTTCAAAAACGCGCATGGCTTGACCGAACAAGGGCACCTGTCAACTGCGCGCGACATGTCGAAACTCGGGCGGCACCTGCTTTATGATTACCCTGATTACTATAACCTTTTCTCGCGCATCTCGACGGATGCGGGTGTGAAAACTGTCCCCAACACCAACCGCCGTTTGTTAAGCAATTATAAAGGCGCGGACGGTATCAAAACTGGATATACCCGTGCGGCTGGTTTTAACCTTGTTGCATCGGCCGAGCGCGGACAGGAGCGCATCATCGCGACAGTGTTTGGTGGGCGTAGCACTGCGACACGTAACGCGCGCGTCGCCGAACTACTCGATATGGGCTTCAAACGCGCACCCTCGCGCGTTGCGCTGCGCAAGCCCGCAAAACCTGCTTACGGCGGCTCGCGTGCGACAGCGAAGACAATCCGCGTCGTGCGCGCAGTCAAGAAAAGCCTACGCCCCAAGGCGCGCTCCCTACGCCCAGAGACCGCGCCGGTTCTTGTATCACTACAGGATGACGTGCGCCAAGCTTTGGTTGAGGCGCAGGTTAACAACGCAACGAATACCCAAGTTTCTGCTGTGGCACCTGCTTCGACTGCAGCGGTCACGCGCTCGATCAAGCCTGCCGCACGCCCTAAAGCATTGCTCCTCGCCTCGCTTACACAGCCCAAGCCAAAATCGCAAAATAAGCCAAAGCAAGAGGTTGTCACGCGTGTTTCAACCTCTGGCGGACGTCATTGGGGGATCAACATTGGCCGCTATCCGAACCGTTACCGCGCAGAACGAGTGTTGCTTAAAACAGCGCTCGCTGAAATGAGCGCGTTGGACGGTGCGCGGCGCTCCGTGACCGAGCGAAAAACGGGCTATGATGCAAATTTTGTTGGCATGACGCGCGACAGCGCTGACCTTGCTTGTCGCCGCCTCGCTGCGCGCAATGTCCAGTGCTTCATGGTTGGGCCCAGCTCATAACGGCACCGCTAAACTTGCGAACGTAGCCATTTCGTAAATGATTTCAGAGCCTTGCGCTGAACACCTGTGCGCGTGACCACATAGTAGCCAAAATCTTCATCGTCTTCGAACAGCTTTACCAAGCGTCCGCTCTCGATATCCGCTTGCACCCAAACACCCGCTGTCACTGTAATCCCTTGTCCCATGCGCGCCGCATCCAGCGTCAGGTTTCCGGGCAAGACCGTCACGCCGCCCTGCCCCGCATCGCAGACCCCGTGCTTGGCCAGCCATAGCGAACTTTCCGAGGTGCCGACCTCCTGCAAAATTGGAAAACGCGCAAGATCGGCAGGTGAGGTCGGACAGTCATCACAAATGAACGAAGGCGCGGCGACTGCGAAACGCCGCGTTGTCACCAGTTTCTGCGCCTCCACTCCGTGCCACCCGCCTTGGCCAAAACGAATAGCAACATCAGGTCCGGTGGTGCCAAACTCGCTCACGCTTGGATTGGCATCAATCACCACGTCAATCTGCGGATGTTTTGCACGAAAATCAGCCAATCGCGGCACCAACCAATTCGCCGCAAAACTCGGAGTTGTTGATACGATCAAAGGGCGTTCTTCGTCTTTGGTGGTTAACCTTTGGATCTCTGCTCCAATCGTCTCAAACCCGCGCTTCAACTCGACAGCGAGCGCGCGACCGTCCTCCGTGAGCTGCGCTCGGCGACCTGTGCGGTCCAACAAAGCGACATTCAAATGGCCTTCCAAGTTTCGGATTTGCTGGCTAATCGCCGCATGCGACACGCTCAACGCATCGCCTGCCTTTTGGAGCGAGCCAAAGCTCGCATATGCCTCAAACGCGCGCAACGCAGACAGCGGGGGAAGTGAGCGCCAATCCATATGAAACCTCAGCTTACATATCAAAATTCTTCCTGACTCGCATTTATCCACGAATACAGGGATATTCAAAGCATCAAATGAAAGAAGGAGAAGACAATGTTAAACATACTTGCTGATAGCTTCATCCGTGCCACCTACCAAGATCGCCACCCAAAGCCACGTTGGGACATGCCTGCGCATCGGCGCGAGCCACATCATTATGCGCCTAAAGTCCCTTCAAAGGAACGCCGCAATGATTGATCCGATCGTTTTCCTCGCGCCGCAAATTGCCAAACATTGCGGCCAAGGCACATGCCGTGTCGGTCCGGCATATTGCTGCAAAACACTGAAATATCGTCGTTAACATCGCGCCCAGAACCTTGCGTTTTGGGCGTGTCTACGCGTCCGCGCGGTGATCCAATGCAGCGCTCAAAAGTGCGCGCGTGTATTCATGTTGAGGCGCGCTAAACAGCGCTTCGCTCTCGCCCATCTCAATGACATCGCCCTGCTTCATCACCAAAACATTATGCGACATGGCGCGAACCACGTTCAAATCATGGCTAATAAACAGGTAAGCCAGCCCATATTTCTTCTGCAACCCGCGCAAAAGTTCAACGATTTGCACCTGAACCGTCATATCAAGCGCACTCGTCGGCTCATCCAAAACAACCAGTTTCGGGCGCAAGATCATCGCGCGCGCAATCGCAATACGCTGACGTTGACCGCCAGAAAACTCGTGCGGATAGCGGTGCATCGTTTCGGGATCGAGGCCCACTTCCGTCATAATTTTCGCAACCATGTCGCGTGAACTTCGCACACCATCGGTGCCATGCACGCCCAACCCTTCGGCAATGATCTGTTCTGCCGTCATGCGCGGAGACAGGGATCCAAACGGATCCTGAAACACAATTTGCATGTCCTTGCGCGCCGCACGAAGCTGTCGTGTGGACCATTTGCGCGTATCGCTGCCGTCGAAATGAATACCCCCTTTGGAGGCGATGAGACGCATAATCGCAAGCGCAAGCGTCGTCTTGCCAGATCCACTTTCACCAACGATTCCAAGCGTTTCACCAGCGCGCACCGACAAGGACGCATCATTCACGGCTTTGACATGACCCACCGTGCGACGCAGCAGCCCTTGCTGGATTGGGAACCATACGCGCAAGTTTTCCGTTCGCGCGATTTCTTCAGATCCACTTGGAACCGGATCAGGAATCCCAACTGCATGCGCGCTCAAAAGCGTCTTGGTATAGGCATGTTTAGGGTTTTGAAAAACTTCTTCAGTCGGACCGGCCTCAACGATTTCGCCAGCTTTCATCACGCAAACTTTGTCAGCAATGCTGCGCACAATCCCAAGGTCGTGGGTGATAAACAAAAGACCCATGTTTTCGGTCTTTTTCAGCCCTGCCAAAAGCTGCAAGATCTGCGCTTGTATCGTCACATCAAGGGCCGTCGTTGGCTCATCCGCAATCAAAAGATCCGGCCCATTCGCAAGCGCCATCGCGATCATAACACGCTGTCGTTGACCACCAGAAAGCTGATGCGGATAGGAATTCAAGCGGCTCTCAGGATCGCGAATACCCACCTTGTGAAGCAATTCAATAATGCGTCCGCGCGCGGCATCTCCGACAACGCCTTGGTGGAGCGCAAGCGATTCACCAAGCTGTTTTTCCAATGTGTGCAAGGGGTTAAGCGATGTCATCGGCTCTTGGAAGATGAAGCTGATGTCATTGCCGCGCACTTTACGCAGCAGTTTTTCATCCGCGCCAACCATCTCCTGACCTTCATAGGTGATGGAGCCACCGGTGACCGCGTTTGAACCCAAAAGCGCAACAGAACTCAGCGCCGTCACCGACTTGCCCGAGCCACTTTCGCCCACAAGCGCAACAGTTTCACCACGCTCAACCGTAAAGCTGACGCCGCGCACCGCTTCGCTCAACTTGCCGTCTTGTTGGAACGCAACGGTAAGGTCTTTGACCGTTAACAAAGCACTCATGAGAAGGTCTTTCTAGGATCAAACGCGTCGCGCACGCCCTCGAAGATGAAAACAAGAAGCGAAAGCATGACAGCGAACACGGTAAACGCTGTAAAGGCGAGCCAAGGCGCTTGCAGGTTTTGCTTCGCTTGTAATGTCATTTCGCCCAAAGAGGGAGAGGACGATGGCAGGCCAAAACCAAGAAAGTCGAGCCCCGCGAGCGAGCTGATCGTGCCCGTCACGATGAATGGCAGCATTGTCACCGTCGCAACCATCGCGTTTGGCAGCATGTGGCGGAACATGATGACCGTGTTGCTGACGCCAAGGGCTTTCGCCGCGCGCACATATTCGAGGTTCCGCGCCCGCAAGAACTCTGCGCGCACCACGCCCACCAGCGCCATCCATCCGAACAGCACCATGAGGAAGACCAATAGCCAGAAGCTGCGTCCCAAAATCGCAAACATAATGATGATGATATAAAGCGAAGGGACGGCGCTCCAAATTTCGATCACGCGTTGGAAGATCAGATCAACCCAACCGCCAAAGTAGCCCTGTAATGCGCCCGCCGCGATGCCAATAACGCTGGCGAGCGATGTGACGATCAAGGTAAACAAAATCGACAGTCGGAAGCCATAAATCACCCGCGCAAGCACGTCGCGTTTTGTGTCATCTGTGCCAAGCAGGTTCTCGCCGTTTGGCGCAAGCGGTGCAGCACCGGGGCGATCCACCGTTGTATCATAAGCATATGGAATCACAGGCCAAAGCAGCCAACCTTCTTTGAAGTCTTCGCCCTCATAAGTGCCAGCGTTGATCTGCTCTATCACCCCTTCAGGATCGTCCCAGCAATCCTCCATCCCGCCCGATGTGATAAGGCATTTCACCTCCACATCGCGGTAAACGGCTTCGGTTTCAAAGTCCCCGCCAAAGGCAGTTTCAGGGTAAAACTTGAACACAGGCATGCTCAACTCACCACGATAGCTTACCATGATCGGCTTATCATTGGCGATGAATTCCGCGAACAGGCTTAGCCCGAAAAGTACAGAGAAAATTATTAAGGACCAAAGCGCACGCCGGTTGCGTTTAAAATTGCGCCAGCGACGTTGATTAAGCGGCGAAAGTGCCATCGCGCTAGCCCTCCCGCTTTTCAAAGTCGATACGCGGATCCACGAGGACATACATCAAATCCGACAGAATGCTGACAATCAGACCAATGAGGCCAAAGATAAACAGCGTGCCAAAGATCACCGGATAATCGCGCGCGACAGCAGCCTCGAACCCGAGCCGCCCAAGCCCATCAAGCGAGAAGATCGTTTCGATAATCAACGAGCCGCTGAAGAAAACCGAGATGAAAACAGCCGGAAAACCAGCAATCACAATCAACATCGCATTGCGAAACACGTGGCCATAAAGAACTTTGCTTTCGCTCAAACCCTTCGCACGCGCCGTCATCACATAGTGCTTTTTAATCTCATCCAGAAAGCTGTTCTTGGTCAGCAACGTCAGCGTCGCAAACGCTGAAATCGTCGATGCGATAACAGGCAAAGCGATATGCCATAAGTAATCGCCCATTTTGCCAACAAGGCTCAGATCCTCAAAGTTCTCAGATGTTAACCCCCTGAGCGGAAAGATTTGCCAATAAGATCCGCCCGCAAACAGCACCAGCAAAAGGATCGCAAAGAGAAATCCAGGGATCGCATACGCCACGATTATCATCGCAGACGTCCAAGTATCAAAGCTGCTGCCATCATGCACCGCCTTGCGAATACCCAGCGGAATCGACACTAAATAAGCAATAATCGTCGACCAAAGACCCAGCGTAATCGACACAGGCATCTTTTCCAGCACCAGATCAACCACACCAATGGAGCGGAAATAACTCTCGCCAAAATCAAGGCGCATGTAGTTCCAGAGCATGTTCAAAAACCGCTCAAGCGGCGGTTTATCAAAGCCGAACTCTTTCTCGAGCTCTTCGATAAATTCCTTGGGCAAGCCACGCGCACCGACGTAATCACTGTCAGAGCCGAAGGTTTCTTCGCCGACGTCATTGCCGCCACCAGAGAACCCTTCAAACACGTCCCCACCACCCTGCATTTGAGCCAAGACCTGCTCAACAGGGCCGCCAGGGACAAACTGAACCAGCGTAAAATTGACGATCATAATCCCCAAAAGCGTAGGGATGATCAGCAAAAGTCGTCGAAGTATATAGGCGCCCAAAGCGGTTTACCTCAAAGCGCCGGACGCGATCAGCGCATCATGCTTCTCTTTGTTATACCACCAGAAATCCAGTGCCCCGAGCGCGAAAGGCGGGAGCTTTTCAGGGTGTTCATACATGTCGTAAGAGGCCACCCAATGCTCGCCGACATAACCGGAATGGATTTGTATGCGCAGGTAGCGCAACACACGATCCAGCGCCATCAAGGCCGCCTCTTCTTCCTCGCGAGAGGTGGTGTCAAGCGAGCCATCAATGATCGCATCAACCAATGGACTTTGCAGCGATTGCGGATTGTAGGACGACACAACAGCCGTTTCAGAGCCATAGGCCTGCTTCAATCCTGTGCCCGCAGACAAAAACGGCTGATTACGGAAATACATCATGTCCCAGTCTTTGTCGTAATAGCGCGATGCATATTGGGCCGAGTCGATCTTCTCCATCTCGGCGCTGATACCCCATTTGTTGAGCGTCTGAACATAGGTCGTAATGATCGCTTCCACCGTGTCACCCGTGCTGGAAGACAGCATGATCTTGAACGCAATTGGCTTACCTTCTGCGTCAACAAACTTGCCATCGTCGCCCACAGTCCAGCCAACATCTTTCAGCAATTTCAGCGCTTTACGCTGGTTTCGACGGTCCGAAACTGTATCGGGGTTTGACGAATGCGCCATAACCGCTTCGCCGTTCATCACTTCGTCGGGGACCAGATCACCAAGGCTTTCGAGGAAGGTTTTCTCAAGCCCTGTTGGCACACCTTTGGCCTCAAGAGACGAGTTTTCAACAAAGGAATTGCGCTGCTTGGTTAGACCAAACTGGAGCGAGCTTGAGACCCACTCAAAGTTATAGGCAAGGCTAAGCGCTTCGCGTACGCGCAAATCCGTGAAAGGTTCGCGTAACAGGTTAAAGACGAAACCAGAAGGCGTTGGCGGATTGCCGTTCCCCAGTTCTTCGCGTTTGATGCTGCCGTTCTCAACGCCCGGGAAATCATAGCCCGTCGCCCATTTCTTGGTGCTGCCCTCTTGGCGGAAGGTGTATTCGCCTGCCTTGAACGCTTCGAACTCGGCGGTTTCATCGCCAAAATACTCAACGCGCACGCGATCAAAATTGTGACGGCCCTTGTTCACTGGCAAATGCCAGCCCCAATAGTCAGGATTGCGCTTGTAAATAATGTGGCGATTGATCTCGAAATCTTCAACCACGTAAGGGCCAGAACCAAGCTGCGTCAGCAAGGATGGCTCGTCCAGACGCTCGCCTGTTTCTTCGTACCATTCCTTAGAAAAGACGGGCGATCCACCGACTTGGCTGATCAAAGAACGACGCGAAATACCATCAACAAAAGTATATTTCAGCGTCTGATCATCGATCACTTCAACGCCGGAAATACGCTGCTTCACAGAGCGTGCGTAGCTGCGAATGCCTTGCTCAAGGAACAGGTTGTGCGTGAACGCAGCATCATGCGCCGTCAACTGGCGCCCATCCGAGAACTTCGCCTCAGAACGCAAATGAAACACGCACCATTCCTTGGTCTTGGGATACTCCACCGTTTCCGCGAGATGGCAGTAGGCGTCCGTAATCGAATCCGCAGGCACCGCCGTGTCAAAGGGCGCACGAGAGAACATCGCTTCGGCGATCAGGCCAGAGTACTGCCCTGGACGACCCTTGCTTGCATAACGGTTCATACCGTCAAACGTGCCACGCGTAGAAAGTGAAATCTCACCCCCCTTGGGCGCATCAGGGTTCACATAATCGAAATGGGTGAAATCCGGCGGATACTGCAAATCACCAAAGAAGGAATAGCCATGGCTTCTGATGATTTCATCGGAAGCACTTTGCGCCAATGCCGCCTGCGGAGGCAGGCCAAGCGCCATGCCAGCGCCGCCTGCAGCCATACCAAGCATTAGATCGCGGCGTTTCAAGGTTATCTCGTTCTTCGAAAATTTGCCCGTCATCAAAGTCTCCCAATGGCTGCCATATTTTGTACGTGACCTTCGTAACATAGCTAAAGCCCTGCACGGATCACATTCAAGCGTTGAATGTATGAACTGGTTGTGAACAGAGCGTGCGCGGCGCAAATTTCAAGCAACAGAGGCAGATCAGACAAAGAAAAAGCCGCCCAAGCGTGTCGCAAGGCGGCTGTTTCAACATTTCGAACTGCTTAGATCTTACTGGATCGTCTCAAGATAAGCGATCAGGTTTGCGCGATCTGCATCTTTCTTAAGACCAGAAAAGCTCATCTTGGTGCCTTTGACGTATCCCTTTGGGTTCAAAAGGAAGGCGTTAAGCTCTTCATAGCCCCAAACGCCGCCCATGTCGGCCATCGCGCCAGAGTATCCGAACCCATCAATCGCAGCAATCTCGCGGTCAACAACGTTGAACAAATGCGGGCCAGTGCTGTTTTCGCCGTCAGCAAGCTTGTGGCAGGCTTTGCATTTGCCAAAGACTTTCTCGCCTTTGCCAAGGTCCGCTGCTGCGATCAACTCAACGATGTTGACCTCTTCGACCTCTTCTTCCACTTCGTTGCTTTCAACTTCGATCACATAGCCAGCGAGGTGCTCTTCGCCATGCGCTCCATGTCCGACGCCTGTGTGATACATTTCTTCAGCCGCCCATCCGCCTAGAAGGAACAGGAGCAGCGCGCCGCAGAAACCGCCGAGGATTTTGGTGAATGTCATCGTGTCGAACATGTGGCTAGCCTTGTTAGATGGTGTTGGGCGGGTATCTATGGGTTTCAAGCAGTTAAGGCAAGGTGTAGAACCCGCGACGAAACGCCCGAGTTTGGCAGTTTTTAGAGGAATCGAAGCAATGACAAAAAAGATCGCTTTTCAGGGCGAACTCGGGGCCTATTCGCACGAAGCTTGCGTCGATAACTATCCCGATTTCGAGCCCCTGCCCTGCACGGCGTTTGAGGATGTGATCAATGCTGTAAACTCCAAAGAAGCCGATCTGGCGATGTTGCCCGTCGAAAATTCGACCTATGGGCGGGTTGCGGATATTCACCGCCTTCTACCCAGCTCTGATTTACATATCGTAAACGAGGCTTTCACACGCGTGCGCATCAGCCTAATGGCAACACCCGGAACCACTTTGAAAGACATCAAAAA
>CAYQZI010000011.1:0-2369 GCA_964421835.1 uncultured Planktotalea sp. | reverse complement strand
CGCGTGCGCAACTTGCCTGCCGCGCTTTACAAAGCGATGGGCGGATTTGCGACAAATGGCGTGAACATGACCAAGCTGGAAAGCTACATGGTTGGCGGCCATTTCACCGCAACGCAGTTCTATGCGGATATCGAGGGCCATCCCATGGACGAAAACGTCAAACGCGCTTTGGATGAGCTTAGCTATTTCACCAGCGAGATCACGATTCTAGGCACCTACCCCCGAGCAAGTGAGCGAGATTTATAAAGGCGTCTAAGCCTTTTCACGCGCGCTATGTTGTCGTTCGACAACGCGCGCGAAATCAGCTGCTTTGATGCGAAAACGCTTGTCCAAGCGGGACTTACCAAGGCGCATGGTCTGGATCATCAAGCGGCCTGACAGGCTTTTGGGCTTAAGCGTTACAGACAGCGTCGCGCGCGTGCGGCTTTTGGACAGCGACATCAGCTCAAGTGTTGCGATTGCTGTGATATCAGAGCTTTGGACGTCGATCTGGTAGCTATCACAAGGATCGTAGGCAATCAGCTCAGCCGCGATTTTGCGCGCTTTGCCGCGAAACTTAAAGCTAGCATCCCAAGTCATGCCCACACCGCGCCGCTTAAGCGAATCGCTTCTGCGAACCTGCGCGCCACGGCGCAGCGCAGAGCGTTCGAATTGATCAAAATCCGAAAACAACGCAAATGCATTTTCTAGCGGGGCTTCAATATCTTCTTTTGTTGTAAAATTCATAGACCTGCTCGCATCTTTGAGTGCACGATTTTTTAGCAATCTATAACGTAAGAAAGTTACTCAAGTCTATCACTCAGCCAGCGCTCAAGGATAAAATGCGCGATTGCGCCTTTTCGGGCAGGTAAAATTTTAGGGTTCTCGCCCGCAAACGCCAGCATCATCTCTTCACGCGTGACCCAAATCGCATCTTCGATTTCAACAGGGTCGATGGTGATGTCATCGCTCAGGGCCTGTCCGTGGCACCCGAACATTAGCGAATTGGGAAACGGCCAAGGTTGGCTGGCAAGGTAATCCACATGCCCGACCTTGATACCCGATTCCTCAAACACTTCACGGCGCACAGCCGCCTCCAAGGTCTCGCCCGGCTCGATGAAGCCCGCAAGCAACGAATACATCCCCTCGGGCCAGCCCGGTGAGCGGCCCATCAGAACCGAATTACCACGGGTGATCAGCATGATCACCACAGGGTCCGTGCGTGGAAAGTGCTTCCCGTCGCAAGTCACACAATCACGCTGCCATCCTGCCATGGTCATTACGCTTTTAGCGCCGCACTTTGAGCAGAACTTATGGCTATCATGCCAAGAATAAAGCGCACGCGCGCTCACGGCCAATTCCGCGTCACGAGGGTTTAAACGGGTCATATGCGCGCGTAGCTCGACGAAAAAATCCGTCTGCGGCAGCTCCGGGTGTTGCTGCTCTGTGGGGTCAAGAAATGTGTTCATGGCGCTTGGGTCAATGTCCGCAGGCTCCCAATCAGAGATATCATGCGCAAAGATTGGGCCATGATCCTCGACCCCGAGAAACACCGATTGCATCGCGCGCGAAGCCAGCAATGGATGGGTCATGGGCAGACGTGCAAGCGCATCCCAATCGCCACGCCTTAGCAGCGGCTTGCCGCGCCAAAATACAATCGTTTGCGCGTTCGGATCGCTGCGCAGCTTGGCCAATTCATCTGCGTCACCACGAAACTGTGCGGCGCGCTCTAAGCTCGATCCACCGAATGTGACCGCTTCTGCGTTCTTCATGAGCTACCCCTTATGATTAGGTGCAAGCTATGGCCGAAACTCACTTGGGTTCAAGCCTTGCAATGCGCGCGCGCCGCTCGTATATCACACCCCGAGAGGTTGGCGCGGGCAAGTGCCTCGCCAACCTGGTCAGATCCGGAAGGAAGCAGCCACAACGAGCCCCACTTGGGTCGATGTCCAACCTCTCACCTAATCCTCTTTCTGTAGTAGGCCCGTAACTGCCCAGCGCAATTGCGCGTCGGTCTCAACAGCGCAGGGGCGGACTTTGCGCAAACGCAAAAGCGCATCCACTGCATCCTCGCCCGCCTCAACCATCAAACGCAGTGCCAACATGCCCGAGCGTCCGCAACCCCCTTTGCAATGAATCAAAACGCGTCCGCGTCCGCTGAGGGCTTTCAAAATCGCCGCACTCGCATCTTCCCATGTACGCATGAATACCGCGTCCGGTGTTCCATAGTCCTTGATCGGCAAATGGATCCAGCGCGCGCCGCTTTCGGGGATATCCTTGCCCAGCGCTTCAACACCCGCATCCGCATGTTCCCCGCGTGTGGTGGCCGAGACCACAATCGACGGCTTCCAATCGCGGATAAAATCAAGGTCATCCTTGTAAGCGCCCAT
>CAYQZI010000010.1:13801-32272 GCA_964421835.1 uncultured Planktotalea sp. | reverse complement strand
AAGGCCAATCATGCACTAACTTTCAATTTGGACCACTCAAGTGGGGCTGCTCAAACGCTCGAATCCAGTGTCGGCAAGCATTCCCATGGAGCGGGCTCTATTGATGTAATCCATTGATATTAGTCATTTGGTTGATGGTAGCCATTTTGGTGAATTGCTTACCTATCTGATTTGGAGGAAAAATTATGCGCAGCGAAGGTTACTTGAGGGCGCTTCAGTCTGAGATTGATTTAACAGACGCAGAGCTGGAAGCAATTCTCTACGTTCAGCGAGGCGGATCTGCACTTGGGTCAGATCAAACTGCCGCTGCAAACGTGCTCTTTGGACCGCTTGGGGCGTTGAATGTTTCTGGTATTGAAATTCAACCTATTGTTTCTTCATTTGCCGCTTATGAAGAAATTCGCAAGGTGCTCGTCGATGTGAATAGCGCAATAGTGAAGATAGAAGAGCACTTTGATTATAAATTTAATTACTTGATTCGATCTGCACCACATCAGGCTCTAAAAGAGTCTCTTGCAGATCTTGGTAACGTTACCGATGGATCAACGCGGCAATTTTTTTTCGAAATATGGGCTGACAATTTTGTGCTTGGTACAAACCTCGTCCTGACAGGTGTGCCAACAGCTTTTCAGTTTGCTCAACTTACATTTCTTCGGCCATTCCAACAAAGCTTTGATTGGGCAAAAAAGCTTGTAGATGTCAAAACGGCGTTTGAAGTCTTGGATGACAACCTGAACAATCAACTGCTTGTTGCACGCGTTGAGGCGGCACTTGATGTAGCATCCAAGATAGGGGCCATCGTTGAAATATTTGACGCTTTAGATTTTTCTGACCCAGGTAAATCGCCCCTTCAAGCGCTGCTTAGCAGTTCTGAAATGGCCAGTTTGCTTCACTCGGCCACGACCTTCGCTCAATCTTTTAGCCCAGAGCAAATTGGATCTGATGGCCAATCCGCTGATTTTTTGGGGGCCAGTTTCGGAATTCTAAGCTCCACCTCAAAAATAATAGAGCTCACGGCGGGTCTTGAAGCGGTAGTTCAATCTTACTCGGGTGCATCTACGATTGGACAGGAGATTTTAACAAAGGCAACTACCATTTTGGTTGCAGATTTGTTTGCCGAGGTCTTAGATGTTGCTGCGATTGTAAACGCCGAGCTCCCGTCATCTGGTAACTCGACCGCCAAAGGTGTAATCAATCTGCTGCTTCAATTGGGTGGTGACCTAACTGAAGTCGCGAGTGCCGATGAAGTTGGTGCATTGAATCTTATGGAATTACTGTCGAGCGAACTAGTGCATCTGATCAGAAATTCTGCCGATGCATATGATGATTTTCTTGATGTTTTCGATGTATCTATCGCGTCACGTCCTGAAGTTCTGGAGTTTAATCAATCGCAAGGGAAACTCTCTGAGTTGCTAGCGATGCCAACGATCGAAATCGCTGATATTGACGTAGCACGAGATCTTGCAGCGGATATTCCTTTTGCCCTGTTGGAGCAAGTTGGGCTCATGTTACCGATAGATGCGATTGTGCTTTTTGCATCGTCTGATGCGAATGGGTATCCGAAGGAAGTCCTTTTTATTGCCGAAGATGGTCGCTTGTCGCGCTTTGAGCATGTGCGAAGCGACTTAGCAAATCCTGACGAAAGATATTATAGTTTTGAACAAGAGCTTGCAGTCACTGACTTGGAGCGTGTTGAAGCAATAATTGCGACCCTCCAAACACAAGTTGCATTGAACGAGAGTACAACAAGCACATCGTTTAGTTTCGACTTTTTAACGGGTGATGCGGGGAGTGGGCCTGCTAATTTTACTTTCGATCTTGATGGTTCAGCACCTTCCCCAGTTTCTGTAGATCTACCTGCATTAAAAAATGTTCAAGCCGACGCTTCAGCTCAAGGAGCTGTCTTACGAGAGGTTATAACCTCTGCCTCTAGTCCAGTAGGCGTAAATCAGAACGTTGTCGCTCCGACAATTCCTGAGGTCGTTGAGACATCTGATGTTCAGTTTTTAGGCCTAGTGCGAAGCATTGATTTGGATGTTGGTGAGCGTGCTGCGGCCAATGCGACGCCAATTGCGGGACTAACCGAAGTTGTCCAAGTCACCCTAAAAAACAGTGGTGACTTGAGTCTTAATTTGACGCATTTTGGCGGACCTGACGTTCTAGTTAGAGTGTGGCGCGATTTTAATTTAGATAACGAGGGCGAAGCGACTGAGATATTGGCGTCTTCATATTTGTCTCAGTCGGGAGCTACAGCAGGTGTAATTGACCTTAGTGATGCCAGTTATGGCACGTATTTCGTTTCTTATACTTCAGATCTGGCTGGTGGAGCAGCCGCCGCGGTGCAGACTCGATTAACAATGTCCGAGTTGGATCAAGACCCTGCACCTCTGCCTTTGCTTGATCAGAAACTTAATGTTGTTAAAGATCAATTTTCATTTACCAAGCCCGGTTCACTGGATGATGATGGATATCCACAGTTTGCTCGAATAGACGACGCGGCTGACATTGACCCATTTCAGAGCAACGTTCTGTTGGCGGGGCGCTCCTATATCGTTAATGCAGTGCCATTTGAACGTAACGGGTCTCCACTTGAGGACCTAACGCTTTTGGTCTGGGATGTCTTTGGCGTTCAAATTGCGTCAGTACCGTTAAATGCCAGTGGGCTCGCTTCTTATGAGATTATCGTTCCTGATATTGCTGGGCAATCTGGACGCTATACTTTCGCTGTCGAGGGGCGTAATGGCGCGATCGGCGATTTTTCGATTAGCTATCGTGACGCAGGTGCAGTCCTGGCACCTGATGATTATGCTGATGACCAGGCATTTCCAGCAATTCTGAACCAAGACTATAGCGTTTTCGTAGCGGGTGCGGACGACGTCGATAAACTGTTACTTTCCGTTCAGGCAGGACACACTTACACTGTATGGGTAACGCCGGGAGCGAATGGCGAATCTCCCTTAACTCATTCCAAGTTAACTGTGGATATTGGTAGCGGCTTCCCAATAGCAAGCCGGTACGTCGAAAGTGCAAATGCATTTGCAGTGCAGTTCGCGGCACCTACAACTGGATCCGCCGTTATTGAACTTGCGTCAGAACTAGGTGGATCGGGGCAAGCGACGATCCGGCTAACAGACAATGGGAGTTTTGCGGGCACATTACCTTTGTTGTCAGGTGCATTGCCAATGGGTTCGTTGGATATGCAAATCGCATACGATGATCCTGATTACGCACGATTTGAAATGACGAACCAAGCGCAGGCTTTTACTTTTTCTGCAACGCCGGGCTCTTTGATCGAGATCCAATTTGGCGAGGCCGATAACACGTTTGGTAGCCTTGCTTACGCACTCTATGACAGTTTTGGTAGGCAAATAGTATTAGATTACGAATTTAACGCGCCAGGGGACGGGAAGCTAATAGGAATTCGTACGCCCGTCGAAGGTGACGGAGCTTATACACTTGTTCTGTCTCATGATCGGGCCGTGAGTGGGTCCTATACTTTTGAAGTCGCTGGCGTTATCGTGGACGACCTTGCTGATCGCCCTGATGACGCGCGCATTTTGTCGCTAGATACTCCGAGCTTGTTACATATTGAAAGTGGCGCTTACGATGATTTTGTTTCTCTGCTTGGCTTATCGGGCGCAATTAGCATTTCTTTTGCTTCCCCTGACATCCCAGCCGGCGAAGAATGGGATCTTGCGTCGGGAGTCTTGGTCAAACTGGTCACCGCTGATGGTACGTTGTTGGCCACAGAGGCAATAGTCGACATAACGGCAGAGACTTTCAACGTCACCTTGCCGGAAAATCAGGAAGTTTTCCTGCAAGTTGGTAAATACGGCAGTTCCGGTGCCGTTGAGATAACTGCGACGACCCTTGTTGACGATTTACCAAATGGTCAATCGACTTCCGCGCGAATAGCGCCGGGAGAAACGGTTAGTGGACTGCAGGAAAGCTTTGGAGATGAAGATGCTTTCGCGATGACTCTCTATTCGGGTATGTCGCTTGATGTTACGCGCTCGGTTGATGGCGGCACGTTGGGAGGACGTTTAATCCGTTTTGTTGACATTGGCTCTGGTGAGGTGCTCTTTGAAAGCGATCAAGCTAATTTCCAGTGGGAAGTGCCGGACTTTGGTGGGTTAGCAAGTATTGAGGCGCTTCTTGTTCATGATACGACTTCGGTCGCAGCGCCCAATGATAGCTCCTTTTCCATCGGTGGGTATTCGATCTCGGTCGAGGACATAACTTCAGATGATCACGGCGATATAATTGCAAACGCAAGCGCGCTAAGTGTTGGGGAAAGCTTGCGCTTATCACTAGAAACGGTAAATGATGTTGATGTTCTGTCACTAGGGCACTGGGATATGAACGTCGCGGGGCGCATATCTTTCATACCACTAGAAACTGATCTCCCAGCTTTGAAGGGCGCTCATCTTGAACTTCTTACTCAGGACGGCAGTGTTATAGCGAGTTCTACTGCTGGCTTTAATGGCTTAGTCGACATTGAGTTCGTCGGCAGCGATACTCAGTTGTATCTGTCAACCTCCAGTTTTGGAGAGCTGTATTTTGGATCTGGAACAGTATCGCTAGACCCTTCAAATACTAGTGGTGTAACTTACACGGCCAATGGCGCAGTGCCGACGGGTCAGAACATACACTTGGGAAATTTGACTAAATATGTTGATCAGGATGGAGATGAAGCGACACACTTTACTTTTGTAAATCAAACAACTCACTTGGGCGATCTCGTCGACAAGTCAGGAAACTTCTTGGGCACACATGTCGAACGAAATGATGGTGAGGTGTATTTTCAATCTCACGATGGTTTGGTTGGAGATGCGCTTGTACTAGTCCGTATTTCTGATGGTATTTCACAAGGTAATTGGGCTCAACTGCCGCTTGAAGTTTACCAGGGTGAGGTAAGACAAACAGCTGGATCTGATAGCGACGATCTTTTGAATGGAACTTCAGCGAATGACGTCCTTGCAGGAAACGCTGGTAATGACACATTGATTGGTGGTGCGGGTGCCGATGATTTAATCGGCGGGTTAGGTGTAGATCTGGCGAGCTATGTCGATGCCTACACGCGTGTGAACCTTGATTTGCGCTTACGCGGTACAGGCGGCGAAGCGGCAAATGATACTTTCTCTTCGATCGAGAATGTCGAAGGCTCGGACTTTGACGATTACGTATATGGCAACTCAGCTGACAATGTCATTGTAGGCGGTGACGGCAATGACCGTTTACGTGGTCATTATGGCGATGATACCCTTCTTGGGGGCAGTGGCGATGACAATCTGATTGGTGGTTCTGGGGCCGATCGTCTCGAAGGAGGCGAAGGTTTAGATTTCGCAAGCTATCTAACCGCTTCTGCAAGGGTGAACCTAGATCTGCGCTATGGAGGCACAGCAGGTGATGCGGCTGGCGATACGTTTACATCGATTGAAAATGTTCTTGGATCTGACTTTAGTGATTACATCTTTGGCGATGACGCTGGGAATCTCATAAATGGAGATGACGGAAATGATCGTCTTCGTGGCGATGGCGGTGAAGACACTTTGATCGGCGGCGCTGGCGCGGACGATCTGCGCGGCGGCTCTGGCAATGACGAAGTGAATTACGCTCACGCAAGAGCACGCGTTAACCTTGACTTGCGTGAGCAGGGCACCGCCGGGGATGCTTTGGGAGACACGTTCTTTTCGATTGAAAATGTTGTTGGTTCTCGTTTCAACGATTTCATCGTCGGAGATGGGGTAGCAAACTTGATCGAAGGGCTTGCGGGTGATGACCGTCTTCGCGGCGGCGGTGGCAACGACACGCTGCTCGGTGGTGCAGGCGCAGATGAAATGCGCGGTGGATCCGGTGTTGATGAAGTGAATTACACGAGTGCAACGACACGAGTTAACCTTGATCTGCGGGTGCAAGGTACTGGTGGTGAAGCTGCTGGCGATACCTTTACATCTATTGAGAATGTGATCGGGTCTGACTTTGGCGACTACATCTACGGTAGTAATGTAGAAAATGTTTTGAGCGGTGACGACGGCGCAGATCGACTAAGAGGCCACCATGGCAACGACACGCTGATTGGTGGTACGGGCGATGACAATCTCATTGGTGGCGCAGGGCAAGACGTTTTTCTATTCAACGATGGCGATGGCGCGGATATCGTTAAGGATTTCCAGAACAACGTCGATACCGTGCGCCTCTTAGACTACGGCTTTGCCGATGTTGCAGCCGCGCTTGCGACGGCGACTGAGGTTGGTTCTGATATAATCTTCGCGCTTGGAAATGGTGATTTCTTGACCGTTGAGAACGTCACGATCAATCAGATCGCTAATGATTTGGAAGTCGTTTGAGGCCACGCGCGAAGAGCAAAGCTCATTCGTTTGCATTCACGGAGATTTTCAATCGACGCAGCGTGATTGTGTCGCTTAAAATTCTCGAAAGCCAACGTATCTCTTGTAAGGTGGGGATTGGTATGTGAACGTTGACGAAAATAGTTAACGGTAAATGTATGTCTTTTCCTAGTGTTTCGTTATCTTTGTCTGAACAATCGGGCGAAGCTCTCAATGTCTCAAATCAGGTATCGTTTGCATACGATTTGATCGATCTGAACGAAGCCAAATCATTCGAATTTGGCGCTCTTGGGGCGGAAGTATCGGCGGATTTGGCGATTGGGCTCGACGTCGATTTCTATGCAAATCTAACTTTGCCAGCGACAGAGCTTGATTTCTCGGTTGAACTTGAAGATGCAGCTTACGTAGACGAGGTTGTTCTCGTTGGATCTGACGTCGTTGTGCAAACGTCAGGGTTCGAATTCACATCGACCGATCTGGAAACATCACTAGACATCAATACCTTGGAGTTTTCGACAGGTTTTGATGTAAATGCATCAGCGTCGATCTCAGATATTTCCTTGGGCTATGGTGATTTCGAACCACTGACATTTGACGGTGTTTCGACGAATTATGATCAATCATTTGAGCTTTTGGGCTTTGCACTGGATGGCCATGACGATGGAGAGTATTTCTCGTCAGACATCTCTTCGGTTGATAGCTTCCTCAACGAGAACGTACCGGTTTCTTCGATCATTTCTGGTGAATACGCGGTGCCTGGCCTGCCTGTTAATCTTGCTTGGGACTTTAACAATATCGGTTTTGATGCTCCCGAACAAACCTATGACCTGCTCAGCAATGATAGCGCTGATTTTTCTATACTTAGCGGATCCGGTGAGAGCTTTGCGAGCGCGACGCTTGATCTTGATGATTTGCTGTCTCAATTTATTCTCCCTACGGGGAGTAACCCTTTGCTCAGCCCGTTTGAACTGAACTGGTCTTATGATCTCTTCGAGGGCAGTTGGTTCGAAACCAATTTCCAACTTATGGCCACACTTTTGGATGTTGATCTCGAGTTTGGTGTCGAGTTGGTTCAGCAAACGGAATTCAACCAATCTGCTGCGACCGTCACCGCCTATGATGGAGAGACAGTTCTGGCCGGTGGCGCTTTGGGAGACGAACTTACGTTTGATGGTTTGGCAACAACCGGCACGCACACTTATGAGTTGGAATATGGTGTTAGCGGCGACGTTGTCACGAGCTGGGGTTTTCAGTTTTACTTCGATGTCCCTGTCGAAGTTCTCTCGCTGGAGTTCTGGAAAGGTGAGCTGGATTTTGAAGTTGACGACCATGGGTTCACAGTTCCCACTATCCCCGACAATGCGCGTGGTTTCACGGCTTACGAGAATACGTTCCGCGTTGCGCAAAGTGGATTTTTGGCAATTCCTGGGATTACAACGACCAACGCCATCGAGCTGGTTTCGGACCGGCAAGAATTTGAAGTTACGTTTACGGATGATGCTTGGATTGCCAGTGTTTCAGCAGATGCAGAAAGTATTGTCGAAAACCCCTATAATTTGCCTGTAGGGGGAAGTCTGATCGAAGGAGATTCAAGCTCAGAGACTTTGGATGGGGGATCTGGCGAAGATGCTATTTATGGTTTTGAAGGGCACGATACGCTCAACGGCGGCGACGGCGATGACACACTTGATGGTGGTTTAGGGACAGACACGCTGATTGGCGGTGACGGCGATGATGTACTGTTCGCTGCGCGGGTTAAGACCTCGTATGATCAAGGATACGGTGGGCTAATTGATGGTGGATCTGGCGATGATACTCTTTGGTTCAAGCTGTATAATGCAAATTATTATGGGTCGATTATCAGGTTTGATTTCTTTGATGGATCAGGGGAAAGTGTAGACAGGCTTGATCCTGAAGCGGTTTTTGCCGCACTGCCAGATATTCTAGCGAATGGCTACATTACGAATACGTACAACGACAGCACTCGGATTGAAGGCGTTGAGCACATCAACATTGATGCGAGCGTTCGGGCTGGCCAAGGGTCGTCGCAAGACATCTACTATTTGAATGGGACGCAGTATATTGCCAGCAGTGCTGGTGGTGATCGTTTCTTGGCGGATTGGTCCGCACAATCGGTAGCTGTTGAATGGGATCTTGGTTCAGAGCTTTTAAAAACGCTTGCGAATGGCGTGACAGTCGGGAATTTTGAGCGCGTTTATTTGAAGTTAGGTAGAGGCGATGATGACCTTGTTGGCGGTTCTTCGAGTGATCATCTGAATGGCGGCGACGGCGATGACACACTTGATGGTGGTTTAGGGACAGACACGCTGATTGGCGGTGACGGCGATGACTTCCTAAATGGCGACGCTGGTTATGATCGCATAGAGGGTGGCGAGGGCGATGATGTTCTCGCGGGGGGGCTCGATCCTGACATCTATGTCTTTGGTCACAATTTTGGACAAGACGTTTTATTAGATCCAAATGGCGGGCACCTACAGTTCACGGGGTACGATCACAGCGACGTTCAGCTCTCTCGCTCTGAGTCTACGCTGATTATTCAATTCGCAGGATCCGAAGATCAAATCCGTATTTTGAACTATTTCGCTCTGAATGCTTCAACTTGGTCTTTTACGTTTGACGGTGTTTCACACACGATCGACGCGTCGCATCTTACTGATCCTTGGGATGCCTTTAACCGCAGCGTCACGCGTTATGGGGATGAGGAACAGCAGCGCTGGGCTTTGTTGGATGCTGGCGAATTTATTTTTGCGTTTGGCGATAATGACATTATCCGGCCGGGGGCAGGGGCTGATCTCATTGACGGGGGGGGCGGAATTGATGTGCTATCGTTCATCAACGCTGAGTCAGCTGTTCGGCTGGATTATGGTGCAGGGACCGGCAGCCATGGAGATGCTGCAGGAGATGTGTTCCGAAATGTCGAAGGTTTCTTAGGCAGTGAACACAACGATGTTATCTATGGCGACAACGGAGAGAATTATTTTAACGGGATGGCTGGCGATGATCTGATCTATGGAGCTAGAGGAGTCGACCGTCTCTTTGGCGGAGATGGAAATGATCGCCTAAGAGGTGGTAACGGAAATGATACTTTGATTGGCGGTTCTGGCGCTGATGACCTCAACGGTGGCTCTGGCGTTGATGTTGCAAGTTATGAAGGGGCAGATGTTAGAGTGAATCTAAATCTGCGCACGCAAGGTTCGGCAGGCGACGCTGCTGGTGATACGTTTTCTTCGATTGAGAAAGTGATTGGCTCTGAATTCAATGATTACATCTTCGGTGATGCTGCGAACAACGAACTCTATGGGCGAAGTGGTTCGGATCGCCTGCGCGGCCACACTGGCGATGACACGTTGAATGGCGGTGCGGGAGAAGATAACCTTGTCGGTGGCGCTGGCGCGGATTACTTGAACGGTGGCGATGGTGTTGATCTGGCAAGCTACGCAGGGGCTTCGGCGCGCGTTAACCTTAATTTGGCTAGGCAAGGCACTGCGGGTGACGCAGCAGGAGACACGTTTGCCTCTGTTGAGAATGTCATAGGGACCTCACACGCTGATTTCATTGTAGGTGATGCAAATGCCAACGTTATCAGCGGTGCGAGTGGCGATGACCGGCTTCGCGGCGCTGGAGGCAATGACACTCTTATCGGCGGCAGCGGCGCGGATGATTTGCGAGGCGGGTCCGGTGTTGATGAGGTGAATTATGCGGATGCAATTGCCCGCGTGAACCTTGATTTGCGCGCGCAAGGTACAGCTGGCGAAGCGGCTCGCGACACATTCGCATCGATTGAAAATGTGGTTGGCTCAGACTTCGGAGACTACATCTATGGTAGCAATGTCGACAACGTCCTGAGCGGTGGGAGTGGCGCTGATCGCTTGCGGGGCCATTATGGGAATGACACGTTGTTTGGTGGCTTGGGGAATGACAATCTCATCGGCGGCTCGGGTCAAGACGTCTTTGTCTTCAACGATGGTGATGGCAGCGATATCATCAAAGACTTTCAGAACAACGTCGATTTGGTGCGCCTTTTGGACTACGGTTTTGCCGATGTGGCTGCAGCTCTTGCGATGGCGACTGAGGTTGGTTCGGACCTGATCTTTGATCTTGGTAATGGCGATTTCTTGACTGTTGAGAACATCACGATCAATCAAATCGCCAATGATCTGGAGGTTTTATAAGCACCTTCATCTATACATTCGTTGAGAGTGTCATGGGGTATAAAATGAGGTATTAAGATTATCGATCTTTATTTTAAATCTATTTTGTAAATACTTACAGATTTAGTTTGGATGATCCTCGGTCCGCCATCTCACCTCCTTAAGTATTTGTTTTTAGTGTGTTTTGTTTCTTTTTGCAAAAAGCGTTCCCACACCTGTTCCCACACTTCGCTTTCGTTTGATTTACCTTTGGTCACACGTCTTTCGCGCCTGTAACCAGCTTGCGTTGATCTTCGCGGCTGATTTGGCCGTAGCTGCGCAATGTCGTCAAAACATCTGTGTGCCCAAGGTTTTGCGATACTGCGACCAGTTCTGCGACAGACGCCGCATTTTTAGCCGCGTGACGGGCCTGCATGTGACGAAAGGCGTGTGGACCGTAGTTTGGAACCTCTGCAGCCTCAAACGCGGTGCGGACAATTTTGCGCACTGGTTCGGTTGTTTTCCAATGTTGACGTGTAAATCCGTTAGCTGCGAAAGCTGAATTTGACTTAGCGGCAATCGCAGTCGCAGGGAACAATGGATCATCGGGACCATACAAAGCCACTTCGTCGCAATAGTTTATCCATTCAGCGAGAGCGACTTGAGCGTCATCAAATCCTTTAGCAAAGAAAGAATCGATGACGCTGCCAAATTTCGTAGCCACTTCGCGCGGGTTCTGGGTGACGGACTGTTCCTTCAGATCAACGTGCTTGATTTTGAGAGACACCAAAGCTGCGACTCGAATTCCTATTAGGCAAAGAAGGGCAAAGACCGCCTTGTCACGCTTTTGTTGCGGTGTTGCGATGGGCATGAGGGCAAGGGCGCGTTTGGCTTGATTAATGCTGGGCGCTGGGCGAGGTGGTGCTGCGCGGGCTTCTGCTTCGTCACGACGCGACAGATTGAAGTAATCCGCGTCTGCCGCTTTGATCCGGCTGCGAAAACCGTCTTGCTGAGAAAGCCAAAGGATAAACTCGCGCAAGGTGGCCAACACTGACCGCATTGTTGATTTTCCCAAAGGCTTTCCGGCTTTGGTCTTGCTCTGCTCCAAGTGAGTGCGGAACCCCATCGCCTGCTCAATATGAAAACGGGCAAAGTCTTTGCGCCCGTTCCAGGCGTCAAACCGTTCAAGCGCCGCGATCTCACGATCAAGCGTTTTCTCAGAAAGCTGGCGGGCGAATTTGCGGTATTCCAGAAAGCGGCGTTTCAGGCGTTCGTTCTTTTCGTTGGGTCGCTTGGTCATCGAAAATTCCTATTGTTTGGTCAGGTCTGGGTTGAGGTGTTCTCGTCGGGAGAGTGACGTCTTCGACGGTGGCTATGGACGGTTGCGTAGGACAGTCGTGCTAAGGGAAATACAGGCGGGCGTATGTCCACCATTATATTTGCGCTTGGGGATGGGGATTTTTTGACGGTTGAGGGCATCACGATCAATCAGATCGCAAATGATTTGGAGATCGCTTGAGGTCACACTTGAAGGATGAAAATCAATTCTTGAGTGGTGTTCTTCGGGTGCGAAGTTCGGTTGCTTATATCTATTAACACATTTTTAATGCGTTATGAAATTGGTGCGGAGGATTAAGATTGCGCCATTCCCAATTTGGCAAGACGGAACTCCACCTCTAAGGTGTTGTTTTTATTGATTGCATGGTGATCTCTACAGGTCGGTCGAAAACCGATCTTGGTACAAGGATCTGAGCATGTGGCGACAAGACCTCAAGCGACTTGGACGATGGTGGCACAATTATCGAGCAGTGCCAGAGCGGTTTCGGGATGTTGAAAATGCACGCAGGTTTGTTTAGCGCTTAAGGCAACAGACATCGCGGAAGCGAAGCTGCAAGCGGTGCAGACATCTCAAAACCGCTTATTGCGTGTTCCAATCGGTTGGCACTGTCGGGGTCAAGGCCAATAGCTTTTGCGTGTACGCAGAGCGCGGCGCTTCAAAAAGCGAATGCGCCGTGCCAGCCTCTTCAATTTGACCGTCACGCAGAACGACCATGTCATCGGACATTTGCCGCACCACAGCGAGATTGTGGCTGATAAAGAGGATTGTCAGGCCGAACTTGGCTTGCAAGTCTTTGAGCAGGTTGAGAATTTCAGCTTGGATCGACACATCGAGGGCCGATGTTGGCTCATCACAAATCAGCAATCTTGGACGCGCCAGCAATGAACGCGCGACGGCGATGCGTTGCCGCTGACCGCCAGAAAACTGATGTGGATATTTATCGATGGCATCGGGGTCCATGCCGACCAGATCCAGCATGGCTGCGGCCAGTTTCAGCCGCTCGCTTGCGTCGCTGACGAGGCCATAAAGCCAAAGCGGTTCCGACAGGATTGCACCAATGCGGTGACGTGAATTCAGGCTGGAATAGGGGTCCTGAAAAATCATCTGGATCAATTGGCGCGAGGGATGATCGCGGCCTCTTTGTTTGCCATTTGGCAAAGCGATGTCGCCGAGTCTCATCTCTCCGGCAGTGGGTTTCACAAGGCCGGTGATCGCTTTGGCAAGCGTCGATTTGCCGGATCCACTTTCGCCAACAAGGCCAAGAATGCTGCCCGCGCGGACGTCAAAGCTGATATCGTGCAGCGCGGTAAACGGATCAGGCTTGCGCCAAATCGAGCTGCGCACGCCTGCGAAATCTACGCGGAGGTTTTCAATGCTCAGCCCGATCTTGTCCTGCTCTGCGCCCTCTAACAGCCAGCGCTCGGCGCTTTGGCCAAGATCAATGTCAGATGTCTTTTCCTCGGTGACTTTGAAGCGCTCAACCTTGCGCTCTAGCGGCGGTACGGCATCGAGCAAAGCCACAGTGTAGGGGTGTTGAGGGTTGCCCAAAACCTCTGGCGTTGCGCCGGTTTCCAGCACTTTGCCGCGGCGCATGACGGTGACTTTATCCGAGACCTGCGCGATGACGCCGATATCATGGGTGATCAGCAAAAAGCCAATCTGGCGAGAAACGGCAAGCTCCTTGATCAGATCAAGCACCTGGCTTTGCACCGCCACATCAAGCGCGGTTGTCGGCTCGTCCGCGATGATCAATTCGGGGTTTGTGCACAGCGCCAACGCGATGACAACGCGTTGCCGCATACCGCCAGAGAACTGATGCGGATAGGCCGTGATGCGCTGGGAGGCGTTTTGAATACCGATTTCTTCAAGGATATTCACAGCGCGCGCGCGCGCGTCAGAGCTGGAAATATCCTCATGTGCTTGGATCGTTTCGATCAATTGATCTTCAACCCGCATCAGCGGGTTTAGACTGGTTTGCGGGTCTTGGAAAATCATCGAGATGCGTTTGCCGCGCAGGTGATGCGCCTCGTAAACGCTGAGCGCGCGCAGGTCGGTGTTGCCTAGTGTCAGCGTGCCATCGGCCACATAACCGGGCGGTTGCAACAGCCCAATAATAGCCGCACCAACAGTGGATTTACCAGCGCCGCTTTCGCCTACAAGCCCGTGAATTTCACCAGCAGCAACAGACATTGCGACCTCCTCAATCGCAGTGATATCGCCAAAGCGCGTCGGGAATTTAACGGTAAGATCTTTGACATCCAACATCAGCGCAGCCTCGGGTTAAAGATGTCGCGCAGGAAGTCGCCAAGGATGTTGATCGACACCACAAGCGCGACCAAAAACAGCGTTGGAATCCACAGAATCCACCACTCGCCAGAGAGCATGAATTGCATGCCAATGCGGATCAACGTGCCAAGCGACGGGCTGTCCGCAGGCAGGCCAATGCCAAGAAACGAAAGCGTCGCTTCGAGCAAGATAGCAGAGGCAAGATCGACAGTCATAATCACCAGCAAAGGGCCAAGAATGTTTGGCAGAATATGCACAAACATCACGCGGCTCGGGCGTTGACCCATGATAATCGCGGCCTGCACATATTCCTTTTGCATCTGCACAAACGTTGAGGCGCGCGCGGTGCGGGCAAAGTTCACCCAAAGCGATAGGGCAATAGCCAGCGTGAGCACCGCGACGCGCAGGTCTTGCTGCATTTCGGGCGGAAGTATTCCGCGCGCGATGCCGTCTATCAAAAGCGCCGTCAGGATCGCAGGCAGCGCCAGTTGGATATCGGCGATGCGCATCACGATCATATCGAATCGTCCGCCATAGTAGCCTGCGGCAAGCCCAAGCCCAACGCCCAAAACTGTGGCAATCGTCATCGCAGAAATGCCGATGATCAACGACAATCGCGCGCCGTATAGGATGGACGACACCATATCGCGCCCTTGATCGTCCGTTCCGAGCATGAATTTCGGATTGCCAAATTCGGCCCACATCGGCGGCAGCAAGCCATCCATCAAGCTGAAAGAGGCCAGATCATAAGGGTTCGCGGGGGCGATGAGCGGCGCGAAAACTGCGCCCAAGATCGAGAGCAACGCCACAATTGCCGCGAGGATCGCAGCGGGCGAGCGAGAGAAGAGCCACAGCCCCTCGTAGCGTTTGATGAACTCCCTCACGTTGCGTCCTTTATCCGCAAACGCGGATCAATCGCTACATAAAGCAGATCAACAATCAGGTTCACCAACACAAAGAAAAACGCGATGACGACAAGGTAAACGCCCATCACAGGGATATCGACGAAGCGGATACTCTCTAAGAACAACAGCCCCATGCCGGGCCACTGAAACACGCTCTCAGTCACGATGGAAAAGGCGATCACCCCGCCAAATTGCAAACCAATTATGGTGATCACAGGCACCATCGTATTGGCCAAAGCATGTCTGTAGTAAAGCCGCCGCATCGGCACGCCGCGCGCCATGCCGAACCGGATGTAGTCAGAGCGCAGCACCTCCATCATCTCGGCGCGCACAAGGCGCATGGTAAGCGTAAGCTGATAGATGCCAAGGGTGATCGCTGGCAGCAAAAGCGCGCGCCAGCCGTCAACTGTAAAGAGCGAACTTTCCCAACCGCCGATCTGCACAGTGCCGCCGCGCCCGAACGTGGGCAGCCAGCCAAGCTGCACGCCAAAGAGGAAAATCAGCATAATGCCTATGACAAAGGTGGGGATCGAGACGCCAACAAGCGTTGTCATCAGAATGGTTTGCGTGGCAAAGCCGCGCGGACGCAGCGCGGTGAACACACCAGCGGGGATGCCAACAAGAAGCGAGATGAGCAGCGCAACTGTGCCAAGCTCAAGCGTCGCAGGGATGCGCGCTGCGATCATTTGGCCGACAGGTTGGCGCGTGCGGTAAGAATAGCCGAAATCGCCCCGCAGCATATCACCTGCAAAGCGCGCGAATTGCCAAACAAATGGATCGTTGAGCCCAAGGTCTTCGCGCAGGCGCTCTTGGTCTTCGATAGAGGTTTCAACCCCCGTCATCTGAGTGATTGGATCACCCACAAAGCGGAATAGAGAAAAGGCAAGAAAGGCGACAGCGATCATCACAAATACGGACTGAACCAGCCGTTTTAAAATGAAATATGCCATCGCCTTTCTCTAGCTGTCTTGGATCAGTTCACCGTCACCCAGCGCAACATAAAGAAGTTGTCCGCGCGCTGCGTCAGCTCGATATTGTCTTTCGCAGCCCAGATAAGCGGTTGCGTATAAAGCGGAATGTAGGCGACTTCCTCTTGCGTGATCGCGACGACTTCATCGACCATCGCCTGACGCGCGGCCGGATCGATCTCCTGCTGGATAGAGGGGAGCAATTCGTCAACGCGCGCGTTGGAATAGCCGCCAAAGTTCCACGAGCCGAGCTTCTTTTCGCTGTTCGGCGTGGACATCAAGAAGCGGATCGGATGCTCCATATCGAAGGTGCCGGGGGACCAGCCAAGCAGGTACATATCAAACGCATCTTCGCGCAGCTGCGGCCAGTAATCGCGCACCGGACCTGTGCTAAGCTCTGCGTTCAACCCGACGGCGGCGAACATCGATGCAGCTGCACGGCACAGCGCTTCGTCGTTGATGTAGCGATCATTCGGGCACTTTAGGCCAAAGCTGAACCCGTCGGGATAGCCTGCCTCTGCGAGCAGCTCTTTGGCTTTCGCCGGATCGTAGGCGGGGCGCTCTGAATTGGCTTCAGAGTAGCCGGAAATCCCCGCTGGAACCAGTTGCGAAGCGCCCTCGATCTTGCCGCGGAACAGCACGCGATCAATCGAAGCGATGTCGATGGCATGAGCCGCCGCAAGGCGCACTTTCGCATCTGCAAACGGGTTCGCGCCCTCGACGTCAGTTGAATAAAGCAGCGCTTCGTGTTCATGGCCAAAACCAAACATGATCACGCGGGTTTCTTCGCCCTCTAGTACCTTAAAGCCCTCGCGGCTTTCGACCTGCGCGACGTCTTGAAGTGGGATGGGCTGGATGAAATCGATCTCGCCCGATAGCAGCGCCGCCAAACCCGTGGCCGCGTTGCCGATGGGTGTAAACGTGGCTTCTGTCACGTTATGCGATGCTTCATCCCACCAGTTTGCGTTGGGGGTCAGCACTGTTTTCACACCCGGATCACGGCTGGCGAGGGTAAAGGCCCCCGTGCCGTTCACATTCATCGTGGCGAAGTTTTCCGCATCGCGCGCAGGCAGTTCAGCGCCGTTTGCCATCGCCCAATCCTTGTCGAGGATCATAAAGTTCGCGATGGAATCCGGGAACAAGGGGTTCGGGGCAGTGGTGACGAAATCAATCGTAAAGTCGTCCACAACGCGCACGTCTGACACAGGCGCGAACCATGAGCGCACGTCAGCTGCTTCGCTTGAGGCACGCTCGTAGGAGAACATCACATCTTCAGCAGTGAACGCGGAACCGTTCTGGAATGTCACGCCTTGGCGCAGGTTAAAGCGCCAGCCGTTTTCACCTGTCAGCGGCTCCCAAGATTCTGCGAGCGAACCCTCAATGGCCATGCTTTGATTGCGGCGCACGAGGCCTTCGTAAATATTGTTCAAAAAGGACAAGACCGGCGCAGAGTTCACCGCATGCGGGTCCATCGTTTGCGGGTCGGTGTTGGAAGCCCATTTGAAGCTTTCCGCCGAAGCGCTAGCCGCGCTCAGCATCAGCGCGCTGCCGATAAGCGCCGAATTTCTAAAATGACGTCGTTTCATGTCTTTCCCCTTTTGCGAATATCGCATCAGCCTGAGCATTGCTGCGCTTAGGTCAAGTCGTATTTTTCACCCTGCTTGAGCATCTGCGGCGTGCCAATCACCTCGTTTAGCCCATCAAAGTCGAACATCTGTTCGCGAAACGGGGTTGTCGTGCCATGCTCTGCCAAGCTTTGATAAAAGGCGCGCCCCGCATGGGCGAGCGCACGCACGATACCGCCGGGAAAAATGGCGATGGAAAAGCCGATTTGCGCGAGTTCTTCGGCGCTGCTGATCGGCGTTTGACCGCCCTCGACCATATTGGCGAGCAGCGGGATGCGCTGCGCAAATTGCGCTGTGATCTTGCGCATGTCGGCGGTGGTTTTAGGCGCTTCGACGAAGAGCACATCTGCGCCTGCCTCGAGATAGCGCTCCGCACGTTCCAATGCGGCGTCCAAACCCTCGACCGCAATCGCGTCCGTGCGCGCGATGATCAACGTGTCCTGCGAGCGGCGCGCATCTGCCATTGCGGCGATTTTGCCAGCCATTTCTGCCGCTGGGATCAGCGATTTATGCGCCAAATGCCCGCAGCGCTTGGGGTAAGTTTGATCCTCTATCTGCAACGCACTTGCCCCTGCGCGCTCGTAAAGCCGCAGGGTGCGCTGCGCGTTTAGCGCGTTGCCAAAGCCTGTGTCCGCATCGATGATCACGGGCAGGTCCACGCGATCTGCGATCAAGCTCATCGTTTCGGCCATTTCACTCACCGAGCTTAGCCCGATATCCGGGCGCGCCAGCTTGGTGTAGGCCACCGCAGCGCCGCTAAGATAAAGTGCTTCAAATCCTGCATGCTGCGCCAGAAGCGCGGTGAGGGCATCGTAAACGCCGGGGGCAAGCAGGATCTTATCTTGGG
>CAYQZI010000010.1:0-13701 GCA_964421835.1 uncultured Planktotalea sp. | reverse complement strand
AGAAGCGCGGTGAGGGCATCGTAAACGCCGGGGGCAAGCAGGATCTTATCTTGGGTCAGCCGTGTTTTGAGAGTCATGAGGTTTTCAACCAGTTAAGGGCATCCGCGCAGCTCATTTGGTGGGCGACACTGCCAAGCGAAAGCAGCGTCGCGCTGTGCAGGTCTTCGGCAAATGCTGCGCAACCATCGCTTAGCAGCACCGTATCAATGCCCCGCACATGCGCATCGCGCAGGGTAGAGGCAACGCCGCCATTGGTGACAATCCCGCCAACAATCAGCGTTTCGATCCCTTTTGCGCGCAGTATATACTCAAGCCGCGTTTGATAAAAAGCAGAGTAGGCGACTTTTTCCACGGTGAAATCCGCAGGATGCAGCCGGTCCACAAGACTGTGGCCAAAGCTGTTTGGGGAAAAATCGCCTTTGCCAAGGAACGGGCGGAGTTGTTTGAGATGCGGCGCAATCAGCGGCGTGCCGTGTTGATCAGGAACTAAGGTGAACTGGGCAGACACGTAAAGCCCGCCCTTGCCGCGCAGCGTCTCGATCAAAGGCGCGATGCGATCCGGCAGGGCCGCAATCGCAGATGACCCTTGATTGGCGCGGCCATATGCGCCCTCTGGATGGAGAAAATCGTTTTGCAGATCAATCGTCAAAACCGCGGTTTTTGACAGATCCCAAGTGGCTGGATTGCTCATGCGCTCGCCTTTTCAATAATCGTATTGCCCAAAGCATCGACGCGCCCTTGCAAACCAGGTTCGATCAACACGGTGGTGTCAGGCTGCTCCAAAATCGCGGGGCCTTGGATGATCGTACCGATTGGCAGCACCAGCCGATCATAGATCGCGGTGTCAAACCATGCATCGCCGAAATGCACTTGACGGGTCTGTTTGGCGCCCACCGGATCTTTGTTTTTCGGTGCAAGGGTCGCGAGATCAAATTTCGCCCGCTTGCCTGTGACCGCGCTGCGCAGGTTCAAAATACGTCGCACGCCACTAGGTAAAAGCCGACCAAACGTGCTTTCATAGACGCGATCAAACGCGGCTTCGATCTGCGCGTGTGTTGGGGGCAGGGCGGCACCGTTTTCCACACTCACAGGGATCGGAACAGTCAAGGTATGCGTTTGCCCGATATAGGCCATGTCGAGCTCAAATGTGCACTCGCGCGCGTCGAATTTGGTCTTGGCCGCGTCCAGTATCGCAAGCCCTTCGTCGATGTGGCTTTGCATAGTTTCGCACAGCGCATCGGTGTCCAAGGCGCTTAGCAAAACATTCAATGTGCGCACGAAATCTTGGCGCATATCGGCGATCACGCAGCCAAGCGCAGAGGTCACGCCGGGGTAGCGCGGGATCACCGCGCGCGCGATGCCCACCTCGGCCAGCATAGCCCCTGCGTGAAGCGCACCGCCGCCGCCAAAGGGCATAAAGGCGAAGCGTTTCGGGTCAAACCCACGCTCTACGCTGACAAGGCGCAGCGCGCCGGCCATACGCGAATTGGCAACGCGCAGGATTGCTTCGGCGGCCTCAATCCGGCTCAGCCCAAGCGGATCGCCCACATGGGTTTCTATCGCGGCTCCAGCGGCCTCCACATCAAGCTGTGCAAGCTTTCCGCCAATTGGATTGCTGGCATCAATGCGCCCAAGCACGATATTTGCGTCCGTGACAGTAGGGCGTTCGTTGCCCAATCCATAGGCCACAGGACCGGGGTCAGAGCCCGCGCTTTCAGGGCCGATATTGAGCAAACCACCCTGATCAACCCAAGCAATAGAGCCGCCGCCCGCGCCAATTGTCGTGATCTCGATCATCGGCGTGCGCACAACCATGCCAAAGTCGATAGAGGTCTGCGCCGCCAGCATCGATTTGCCCTCGGCGATCAAAGAGACATCAAAGCTTGTGCCACCCATGTCGCCGGTGATGACGTTCTCATACCCAGCCGAGCGCGCGATATATCCCGCCGCAATCACCCCGGCGGCAGGGCCAGAAAGCGCCGTGCGCACAGGCAGGCGGCGCGCCGTGCGTGCGTCCATGACACCGCCGTTGGATTGCACGATCATAAATTCGCCGCCAAAACCGCCCTGCGCCAGAGCATCCTCTAAACGGTGCAAATAGCCAGAGACTTCGGGTTGCAGATAGGCGTTGAGCGCGGTTGTCGAAAAGCGTTCAAACTCGCGAATTTCTGGCAGAATTTCAGACGAGCAAGAGACATGCGCGTTTGGCCAGATCTCTCGCACAGCCTGCACCGCAAGGTCTTCGTTTGCGGTATTCGCATAGGCGTTGGCGAATAAAACAGCAATTGCAGCGCATCCTTGATCCAGCAAGTGCTTGGCCGCCTCGCGCACCGCGTCCAGATCAACCGGCACGCGAATACTGCCATCCGCAAGCGTGCGCTCGGGCACTTCAAGGCGGTCTTGGCGATCTACCACAGGATCGAATTCACCGCGCAGCCCCCATGTGCGCGGGCGATCGCGGCGGCGCATTTCCAGCACATCGCGCAGACCTTGCGTGCAGATCACACCAATACGCGCGCCTTTGCGCTCGAGCAGGGCGTTTGTGCCAGCGGTGGTGCCATGCACCACCACAGAGATATCTGACAGATCCGCGACTTGGCCTGTGATGCCCGCAAGAAAGCCGCTCGATTGATCTGGCCGAGAGGTGGGAACCTTGCCAACGCTGGCGCTGCCATCCCTCTCGTTCAGAACGAAGATATCGGTGAATGTGCCGCCGACATCGACGCCGATCATATGTTTGCTCACAGCGCGGCCTCGCGCCAGTCGGTGCCGTATGTTTTGTCGGCTTGCTGTGCACTGATCAACGCGCGCGCCACGTCTTTGGCAACGGCACTTGGATCGCGCGCTTGGCTTGGGCCATATCCGCCGCCGCCCGGTGTCTCAAGGCGCACAGCCTCGCCCTGCTTTAGCGTAATCCCGCGCATCTTCGAGGTCAGCGGCGGATGCGCCCAGCCCCCTTGTGTCTCATAGGAAAACACGTTCATCGCTGCGTCGCCCCCGTCTGCAATACCTTTGGGCGCAAAGCGCCCACGCTCGCCGAATAAGAACGCTTCGCCGCCATTTTCTTCAAGCACTTCAATCTCATAGATCGCCCCTAAGCCTCCGCGATGCATGCCAGCTCCAGCACTATCGCTGCGCAGTGCCCATTGACGGAACATGATCGGATAGGCCGCTTCCAGTATCTCCATCGGCGGAATGGTTGCGGTGGAAATCGGCGCATTGCCATGGTTCAGACCATCACTGTCAATCGAGGCCCCATGACCGCCGCCATAAAAGCTGAACATCACCCAAGGTTGCCCGTTGCTGCGTTTTCCGGCAATCGAAAGCGCGTTAATCGTCCCATAGGAATTTGCGACAATACGCTCGGGTACGGCCTGCGCAAAAGCGGCAAAAACCACATCAATCATACGCAAGATCGTCTCTGTATACCCGCCCGTGGGGGCAGGGAACTCAGCGGATAAGAGAGAGCCTTCGGGCACAATCACATCAATTGGCCGCATCACGCCTGCGTTGGCGGGAAGCTGCGGGAAGATATGTTTGACGGCGACATAAGCCGTCGCAACGGTGGTCGGCAAAGCGATGTTAACGGGGCCAGCGCATTGCGCGGCAGAGCCGGTGAAATCGAGGCTCATCTGATCGCCTTTGATCGTCAGTTTAACGTTGATCACGAGCGGTTCATCGACGATTCCATCGTTGTCGAGAAAATCCTGCGCGTCCCATGTGCCATCTGGCAAAGCGCTAAGCTCTGCGCGCATAAGCGTTTCGGCGCGATCCCCAAGCGCATCAAGCGCGGCGGAAATGGTTGTGCTGCCGTATTCATCGAGCAGCTCGTCCATGCGCTTTTGCCCCAAGTCAAGCGCGCCAAGCTGGCCATTCAGATCCCCCATCGCCGATTGCGGCAGGCGTGTGTTGCGCAGCAAAATGTCGATGATGTCTTGGTTCACCACCCCCGCGCGGGCAAGGCGCACAGGGGGCAGCACAAAGGCTTCTTGGAAAACATCCGTCGCCGCAGGATTGTAATTGCCCGGCACAGCGCCGCCCACATCATGCCAATGACCCACAGAGGCGAGATAGCAAAACAGTTTGCCATCGCGAAAATAGGGACGCACAAGGCGCATATCGCTCAAATGCGTGCCACCTATGTGCGCGTCATTAAAGATAAAAATATCGCCGTCAGCTAAATCACCATCTTTAGCGGCTTTTTCGATCACCGCCTGAACGGCAAAAGACATAACGCCCACAAAAATCGGAAGACCAGATTTGCCCTGCACCAATGTGCCCCCTGTTTGCGCATGATACAGACCGTGGCTTGCGTCATGGGCCTCTGCGATAATCGGATTGAAAGCGGCGCGAAACAGGGTTGCGTCCATTTCATCGGCGATCTGCTCCATGCGGCCAGCAAGAACCGACAGGGTAATGGGGTCAATTGTGCTCATCTGCGCGCGGTGTCCTTGCGGGCTATTGTGGCTTGTACGTCTGCGCGCTTACGCTACGGTCTTGCATAGGTTTGTAAAGGACATGGTGCGGGATGCTGGCTCGATCAGCGCAAACATTGCTCGATAGGCTTTGGAGCGCGCATGAAATTCATCGCAACAAGGACGGCGCGTCGCTTTTGTGGGTGGATCGTCACTTTGTGCATGAAGGCTCGCATCACGCCTTTGCCAAACTGGCTGCGCGCGGCGCAAAGGTGGCAGAGCCTAACCTGACCTTTGGCGTAGTGGATCATTATGCGCCCACGCAGCGGCAGGTTTTACAAGATCCAAGCGCGCTGCGCATGATGCAAACCTTGCGCGACAATACGGCTGCGCATGGGTTACGTTTGTTTGACCTGAATGACGCTGATCAGGGCATTGTGCATGTGATAGGACCAGAGCAAGGGCTGACCTTGCCGGGCTTGCTGATCAATTGCGGTGATAGCCATACGTCAACGCATGGCGCTTTTGGGGCTTTGGCTTTTGGGATTGGCGCGACGGAAGTGGCGCATGTTTTGGCGAGCCAAACAATCTGGCAGCGTAAGCCGAAATCAATGCGCATCACGTTTGAGGGTGCGCTCAGTGCAGGTGTCAGTGCTAAAGATATGGCGCTGCATTGGATTGCGAAGCTGGGCGCAGACGGCGCGCGCGGGCATGCGGTTGAATATGCGGGCAGCGCCGTGCGTGCACTGTCGATGGAGGGGCGTATGACACTGTGCAACCTGACCATCGAGGGCGGTGGCCGCTTTGGTATGATCGCGCCGGATGAGGTCACTTTGAGCTTTGTAAAGCACCGCCCCTTTGCGCCGCGCGCCGCGCTTTGGCAGCAAGCACAGCGCGATTGGGCAGAGCTGGTCTCAGGCGATGATGCGCGCTTTGATCGCGAGGTCACATTCGCGGCCAAGGACATCGCGCCAACGGTTACATGGGGCACCAGCCCCGAGCATGCGATCCCCGTGAACGGCACGATTCCTGATCCCGCCCAGCTTGCGAGCGAGCGTGCAAAACCAGTCAGAGACGCGATTGATTACATGGGTTTAAGCGCCGGTGCGCCTATTTTGGGAACGGCGATCGAACAGGTCTTTATCGGGTCATGCACTAATGGCCGCATTGAAGATTTACGCGCCGCTGCCACCGTTTTGAAAGGGCGCAAAGCCAAGATATCCGGCCTCGTTTCGCCCGGTTCGACGCAGATCAAAGCGCAGGCCGAGCGCGAGGGGCTTGCGGATATTTTCAAGCGCGCAGGGCTTAATTGGGTCGATTCAGGATGCTCTATGTGCGTCGGGATGAACGGTGATCTTCTACGCGCAGGGCAGCGCTGCGCATCCTCGACCAATCGCAATTTTCGTGGCCGCCAAGGCCAAGGCGTACGCACGCATTTGATGTCCCCCGCGATGGTCGCCGCCGCGGCACTTACAGGCGTCATCACCGACGTGCGCCCACTGCTAAAGGATCGAGGCGTCTGATGGCAGGATGGCAAAGTTTGAGTGGGCAAGCGTTGGTTTTGGCGGTTGATAATATCGACACTGATCAACTGATCCCCGCGCGATTTATGTCGGTTCCGCGCAGCGAAGGGTACGGCGACTATCTGCTTTATGATCTACGTCGCGATCCCGACGGTGCGCTTGATGCGGCATTCCCATTGAATCAAGTGCATAGCGCTAAGATATTGATCACAGGTCGTAATTTTGGCTCCGGTTCGTCGCGCGAAGCGGCGGTATATGCGCTGGTGGATGCGGGGTTTCGCGTGGTGATCGCACCCAGTTTTGGGGATATTTTCGCAAACAATGCGATCAACAATGGACTGCTACCAGCGCAGCTTGATGCGCAATATCTTGAAGCATTGCGGGGCGCGTTGGTCGGTGCGCAGAACGTGGTTACGGTGTCTTTGAAGAACGGTTTGATCACTTGCGGTGCGCTTAAATTTTTCTTCGAACTTGATGAAACGCAAAGCCAGAAGTTGCAAAATGGCTGGGATGATATCGACCTGACTTTGCAGCAACGCAACAAGATCGACGGCTATCGCTCTGAATACCTTTTGGCGCGCCCTTGGGCGGATATCAGTGCGGCGCATAATGACTGATTTAGCGCAACTAGAACGCGCAATTTTGCAAGTGCCGCTTGAAAAGGGCCGCAGGATAATCGCGATTGTAGGACCGCCCGCGAGCGGTAAATCGACCTTGGCAGAGCATTTGGCGCAGCGGATGCAGAGCGCGCGCGTGCTTCCGATGGATGGATTTCACCGCGACAATACAGATCTTGATAGGCACGGGTTGCGCGCGCGAAAGGGCGCGCCGCAGACCTTTGATGTGGCGGGTTTCGAGAAACTCTTGCGCGCCATTCGCGTGAAGCCGAACCTCGCGTTTCCAACCTTTGACCGCGCCTCTGATAGCGTGGTTCAAGAGGGTGGGCACCTAAGCGTAGCTGATGAAACGATCTTGGTCGAAGGGAATTACCTGCTTCTGAAAACGCCGCCATGGACGCGCATAAACGCGCTTTGGGATCTGAGCATCATGCTTAACGTGAGCCCCGTCGAGTTAGAGCGCCGGCTTGTGTCGCGATGGCTTGAGCACGGTCATAGCGCGGCAGAGGCACTCGCGCGCGCGCGCGGCAATGATTTGCCTAATGCGCTCTTTATGCTGGAAAATTCCGCGCCCGCTGATATCACTTTGCTTCAGGATTAGCTCTTCACATACATCCGCCAATTGTGCTCTGGCGCGAAGCCAAGCAGCTCTTTCGCCTTCTTGTTGGAATAGAATGTCTCGTCCTCGCCCATTGGCGCGGCGGGCACGCCCTCATAATACTGCGCCATCAAATCGGCGGTTGAATTGGCGACCGAATGATTGTCGTTCGAGGCGTTGAAAATCTGAAAACCAAGCCCGTCCGTAGACAAGCATCTATTCACCAACTGCCCCAAATCGCGCGCGTCGATATAGGCGAAAATGTTGCGCAGTCGCGTTACAGGGTTGGCGATGTAGCCGGGGAAATCCTGTTCGTACTCATGTGGCTCGATGACGTTATTGATACGAATGCCATAAATATCAAAGCCGGTGCGCCGCTGAAAACTGCGCGCCGTTACTTCGTTCACAACCTTGGACATTGCATAGCTGTCCTCTGGAATGACGGGGTGTTCTTCGTTGATGGGGAGATATTCTGGCTTACGCTCGCCATCAGCAAAACACATGCCGTAGGTTGTCTCAGAGGAGGCGAAAATAATCTTGCGCACACCAAATTTGATCGCCGCATCAATGACATTATAAGTGCCCAAAGTGTTCACGCGGTAGCATTCATTGTCAGAGGTCACCAAGATGCGCGGCACCGCTGCAAAGTGGACGACAGCGTCGAAACTTGGCACGCCTGTGCCCGGCACCAGCTCGTCAAATCCAGCGTAACTCGCCATAATATCAAAGACTTGACCTGCATCTGTGATATCCGCAATGCGGTTGTCCACGTCTGGATTGTCAAGCAGAACTTTGTCCACATTCAGAACGCGGTGCCCCTGCGCCAGAAGATAGGCAATCGCATGTTTGCCTGCTTTTCCGGCGCCGCCAGTGAAAAGAATGCGCATGTTTTGTCTCCTGTTGATCCCGAGGGCGAATAGAGACGTCGCGCCGCGCAATATCAAGGGCAGTTTTGTGCGACGCGCGCGAGTTGGTCATTGCAATTCACCGATGCGAGCGACTTAATGCGCGCGAAGACTTCGGATGGCCGGTATGAGCGAAACCTATGACATAGCGGTGATTGGCGCGGGGATTGCTGGTGCATCTGTGGCCGCACAGCTTGCCATGAGCGGTGCGCGTACCGCCTTGCTCGAGATGGAGCCGCAGCCCGGATATCACACAACGGGGCGCTCTGCCGCGATCTTTTCGCCTGTGTACGGTCCTGCGCCGATCCGCGCGCTGACGCGTGCGTCGTTTGCTTTTTTCGACAGACCGCCAGAAGAATTTGCCGCGCACCCGCTGCTCACACCGCGAAGCGCGTGTTTCGTGGCGCGCGATGATCAGCTTGAGCATTTGGCAGTGCTTAAGCGCGAGCTTGGCGAGGCTAAAAGCACCTCTGAGATCGACAAAGACGCCTTGAGGTCCCGTATCCCGCTTTTGCGAGGCAGCTATGGCGCGGCGGCGCTTTGGGATGATGGCACGTCTGAAATTGATGTCTCCGCGTTGCACCAAGGATATTTGCGGCAGTTCAAACAGGCGGGCGGCGTTGTGCGGACCAATTCCGCCGTGCGCGCGCTTTCGCAAGTGGCACTGGGCTGGGCGATAGAAACGACCAGCGGCACGCTTGAAGCTGGCATTGTGCTCAACGCAGCGGGCGCGTGGGCGGATGAAATCGCGGTGCTGGCGCGGATCGATCCAGTTGGATTGGTTCCAAAACGCCGCACTGCTTTGATCGTCGATGCGCCAGCAGGATATGACGTTAACGCGCTACCGTTGATCGTGGATGTGCAAGAGCAATTCTACCTGAAGCCAGAGGCAGGCAAGCTGCTGATTTCGCCTGCGAACGAAGACCCAGATGTGCCAAGCGATGTGCAGCCAGACGAGATGGATATCGCGCATTGTGTCGATCGTATCGAGCGCGCGTTTGAGATCTCTGTGCGCCGGATAGAGCGATCTTGGGCGGGCTTACGCAGTTTTGTTGCCGACAAAGCCCCAGTCGCGGGTTTTGCCAAGCAAGCCGAGAGCTTTTATTGGCTTGCAGGGCAGGGCGGCTATGGCATTCAGTCGGCTCCTGCTTTGGCGGAGTTTGCGGCGGCTGAAATCCTTGGGCAGCCCGTGCCAACGCATATTTTGGCCGAAGGACTTGATCCTGCGGCGCTTCATCCAAGTCGATTTTAAAGAAAAGGCAGAAGACATGAACGTACTCTGGATCATGGCGGATCAACTGCGCTGGGACTATCTAAGCTGCTATGGTGCAGAGCATATCGACACGCCAAACATCGATCGTCTTGCGGCCAAGGGCGTGCGTTTCAACAAAACCTATGTGCAATCGCCCATCTGTGGCCCCTCTCGGATGAGCTTTTACACAGGGCGCTATGTGCGCTCGCATGGGGCGACGTGGAATGGCTTTCCCTTGCCCATCGGTGCGCCAACCTTAGGGGACCATCTGCGCGAGATTGGTGTGACCAGTTCGCTTGTGGGCAAAACGCATATGACAGCCGATGTCGAGGGGATGCGCCGCCTTGGGATTGCGCCGGACAGCAAAGTGGGTGCGCGTGTCAGTGAGTGCGGCTTTGAGGTTTTCGTGCGCGATGATGGCACAAATGCGGTGAGTTACAAGAACCGCCATGCGGAGGATTATGACGCCTATTTGCGCGCACATGGCATGGATGGCGATGCCCCATGGGAGGAATGGGCCAACACCGCGATTGGACCGGATGGGGAGAAGAAATCCGGCTGGCTTTTGGAAACAGCGCCTTTGCCTGCGCGCGTGCCCAAAGAGCATTCAGAGACGGCTTGGCTCACCACGCGCGGCATTGAGTATATCGAGCAACAGGGCGATGAACCATGGCTGTGCCACTTAAGCTATATCAAGCCGCATTGGCCCTATCTTGCCCCTGCGCCCTATAATGACATGTATGGTGCCAAGGATCTGCCCGAGGTGAACCGCCGCGCGGGCGAGCATGATCACCCGCTTATGCAGACTTGGGAAAAGACCCGCATTTGCGAGAGCTTTTCGCGCCAAGATGTGCGCGACATCGTGGCACCTGTCTATATGGGGTTGATCAAAGAACTTGATGACAATCTTGGTCGGCTTTTCGAATATTTGGAAACAACTGGGCGCATGGACGATACGATGATCGTCTTCTGCTCAGATCACGGCGACAATATGGGCGATCATTGGCTAGGCGAGAAAGACCTGTTCTACGACTGCTCGGCGCGTGTGCCACTGATCGTTTATGATCCGCGCGCAGCGGCTGATGGCACGCGCGGCACCGTGTCAGATAAGTTGGTCGAAGGGATCGATCTGGCTCCGACTTTTCAGGATTTCTTTGGTGGCCCCGCGAAACCGCATATCTACGAAGGGCGCTCACTGCAGCCGCTTTTGCATGGGCAAGATGTGGTTTGGCGCGATCATTGCATCTCCGAATATGACTACGCCACGCGCGATGCGCGAAGGATGGTGGGTGTGGATCAAAACGATGCGCGACTTGTGATGGTCTTTGATGGGCGCTGGAAATACGTGCATGTGGAAACCATGCGGGCAATGCTTTTTGATCTCGAAACGGACCCGGACGAGCTGCACGATCTTGGCGCTGATCCAGTTTATGCAGAGCAGATCGAGAGGCTGAAAGCACTGCATTTCGATTGGGCGCGCCAGCATCACAACCGCATCACGCGGACGGCTGAAATCGTCGAAGCGATGACCGATGATCGCGAACCCGAGGGCATCTATATTGCGCATTTCGATCAAGCCGAGCTGGAAGCAGAGGGCCTCAAAATGCCGCCCCACATTGCGGGATAGTCCACTCCAAGGATCGCGATGATCTGATTAAAGTCACCCAAAAAGAGCCAGCCAAACCGGGCATTGCGAGATCCGTTTTGGCGGATGGGCAGAATATTTCCCTGTCTATCCGCAGAAGATTTTCACGACGCTCTTGCATTTTGCGTGCGAAGCGATGATCGTCCATTTAACAAATATCGATTTTTTCATCTAGGCCGCGCCGGCGTATTGAAACCGCCCGCGACTACGTAAGGAGCCATCTCATGCGCACTGTCACCAAAGACAATATCACCGATGTTTTCATGGGCTATGTTTCCGAAGAAACCACTCCGCGTATGCGTGAAATCATGGGTTCCCTTGTCCAGCACCTGCATGATTTCGCGCGCGAAACAAAACTCACCCACGAAGAGTGGCGCGCGGGCATCGCGTTCTTGGAAGGCTGCGCCGCGATTGAAACCGAAGACCGCCATGAATTTGTACTCGCCTCTGATGTGCTTGGCATGTCGTCGCTGGTGGATATGATCAACTCAAGCGATGACGCGACCAGCTCTTCTGTGCTTGGACCTTTCCACGTTTCAGGTGCTCCTGCGCTGGCTTATGGTGGTGATATGAAGCGTCACTATGGTGGGCCGTTGTTGTTGGCGGAAGGCGTGATTAAGGACACAAGCGGCAACCCGATCGAAGGCGCAGAAATTGACATTTGGCAGACTGCGCCGAATGGGCTTTACGCAAGCCAAGACGACGAGCAGGACACGTTTTCTTTCCACGGTCTGATGACTGTTGGCGAGGATGGAAAATACGCCTTCACCACGGTAAAACCTGTGGAATACACTGTGCCCTCTGATGGTCCTGTGGGCGATATTCTGCGCGCCTGTGGCCGTCATCCGTGGCGTCCATCGCATTTGCACTACATCGTCACGGCGCCGGGCTATAGGCCGCTGGTCACCGAAATTTTCCCCGATGATGATCCCTACCTCGACCAAGACACTGTCTTTGGCGTGCGCAAAGACTTGGTGATGACCTATGTGGAAAAGCCTGCGTCGGAGTTTCCCGGCGGCATGGAAGTGTCTGGCAAGGTGACAGAAAACTTCCTGCACGTTGAATTTGATGTAACACTCGCTCCGGCGGCCTAACGCGCGGCACTGCACCAAAGGACCTTTTTCATGGTTGATATTACAACTGACGTTCTGATCATCGGCACAGGCCCCGCGGGGTCATCTTCTGCCGCCCTTTTGTCGAGCTATGGAATCGAGAATGTGGTAATCAACCGCTACAGTTGGCTTGCCAATACGCCGCGCGCGCATATCACCAACCAACGCACGATGGAGGTGCTGCGCGATCTGGGCCGCGACGTAGAAGCAGAAGCCTATTTGTTCGCAACTGAGCAAGAATTGATGGGCGAAAACGTCTTTTGCGAAAGCCTTGCAGGGGAAGAGATTGGCCGAATGAATTCCTGGGGCACGCACCCCAATTCTAAGGCTGAGCATTTGCTCAGCAGCCCAACCTTCATGAACGATCTGCCACAGACTTTTATGGAACCTTTGCTGTTCAAAACCGCCTGTAGTCGCGGCTCAAAAGCGCGTATGAGCACAGAGTACAAAAGCCATGTGCAGGACGCGGATGGGGTGACGACGACATGCCTTGATCGTATGACAGGCAAGGAAATCACCATCCGCTCGAAATATCTGATCGGCGCAGATGGCGGTAACTCGCTGGTCGCCGAGCATGAAGATCTGCCGATTGCGGGCAAAATGGGCGTTGGCGGCTCGATGAACATTCTGTTCAAAGCCGACCTGAGCAAATACGTCGCGCATCGTCCGTCTGTTTTGTATTGGGTCATGCAGCCGGGTGCTGATGTTGGTGGCATCGGTATGGGTCTTGTGCGGATGATCCGCCCTTGGAATGAATGGCTGATCGTTTGGGGTTATGACATCAACGAACCTGCGCCAGTGGTGGATCAGCAGATGGCCACTGATGTTGCGCGTCAGTTGGTGGGTGATCCTGAGCTTGAGATCGAGTTGCTCAGCGCGAATACATGGACGGTAAACGACGCCTACGCAGAACAAATGTCCAAGGGGCGTGTCTTTATCATGGGCGACGCCGCGCATCGCCATCCTCCCTCGAACGGGCTTGGCTCTAACACCTCTATTCAAGATAGTTTCAACCTGTGCTGGAAGCTCGCGAGCGTTCTAAAAGGGCAGGCGGGTGAGGCGTTGCTAGACAGCTACAACACCGAGCGCGCGCCAATCGCCAAACAGATCGTGACCCGTGCGAACCAATCCATTGGTGAGTTTGGACCCATTTTTGAAGCGCTGGGCATGACCGGTGGCAAAGACATCGACAATATCAAAGCCAACATGGATGCGCGCTGTGGAACCGACGCGAAAGCAGAAGCGCAGCGCGCGGCTTTGAATGCGGCGATTGCGTTCAAGAATTACGAATTTGACGCGCATGGCGTAGAGATGAACCAGCGCTACACATCAAATGCGATTGTGACCGATGGGCAGATCGAACCTGCGTTTGAGAAGGATGCAGAGCTGCACTATCAGCCGACAACTTGGCCTGGGGCGCGTATCCCACATGCTTGGGTCTTTGATGCGATTGGCGGCAAACACTCGACGCTTGATCTGGTCGGTGGCGGTAAATTTACGTTGCTCACAGGGCTTGGCGGCGAGGCATGGTGCGAGGCTGCGAAAGCCGTCGGCGATGCTGTGGGGTTAGAGATTGCATGCCATGTGATCGGACCGCGCCAAACATACGTGGATCACACAGGCACTTGGGCGCG
>CAYQZI010000009.1:0-33795 GCA_964421835.1 uncultured Planktotalea sp. | reverse complement strand
ACGATGTCCAAACGTCTTGGCATCGAAGAGGGCACGCAATTGCCGCGCCCGATCATTGAATACTGCCTGAAAGACGACAAACTTGGCGACCCGCTGGTGTCCGAAGAGCATATCGCCGCCTTTGGCTGGGCTTCCCAGCAAGACATGGAAGATATCCTGTCTTTGACTTTGCGCGTGAACGATTTTCTGTCTGGTATTATGTATGGCGTCGGCATCAAGCTGATCGATTTCAAAATCGAGATAGGCCGCGTTTATGAGGGCGATTACCAGCGTTTGATCCTTGCGGATGAGATCAGTCCTGACAGCTGCCGTTTGTGGGATATCGAGACCAATCAAAAGCTCGACAAGGACGTGTTCCGCCGCGATCTTGGCTCGCTGACAGACGCTTATACCGAAGTCGCGCGCCGCCTTGGTGTGCTGCCAAAAAACCAACAGCCGGTGACAAAACCGACGCTGATCAATTAAGTTAAATTTCTTCGCGCCATAAAGGACTTATCGATGAAAGCTCGTGTACATGTCATGTTGAAAAATGGTGTTCTCGACCCGCAAGGCGAAGCTGTGCGCCACGCGCTTGGTGCGCTTGGGTTTGAGGGTGTAGACGGTGTGCGCCAAGGCAAAGTGATCGAGCTTGAGCTTGCTGAGGGCACCTCTGAAGCGCAAGTGAATGACATGTGCGAAAAGCTGCTCGCCAACACAGTGATCGAATCCTACACGGTGGAGCTAAGCTGATGCGTGCAGCGGTCATTACGTTCCCGGGTTCTAATTGTGATCGCGACCTTGCCGTTGGTCTTGAGATGGCGGGCGCTGAGGTCACGCGCGTTTGGCACAAGGACAGCACTTTGCCAGATGGCATTGACCTTGTTGGCATCCCTGGCGGTTTTTCTTACGGCGATTATCTGCGCTGCGGGGCGATTGCTGCGAACTCGCCGATTTGCGCTGCGGTAAAGAGCCATGCAGAACGCGGCGGCTATGTCTTTGGCGTTTGTAACGGCTTTCAGGTGCTGACAGAGACGCGGCTCCTGCCGGGCGCACTTATGCGCAATGCGGGGCTGAAATACATCTGCAAAACTGTTGGTCTTGAGGTCGCTGCCTGCGAGAGCGATTTCCTTAGTAGTTACGAGGCAGGCCAAACCATCCAAGTGCCAATTGCGCATCACGAGGGCAATTATTCCGCAAGCGCAGATGAGCTGGATCGACTGATTGGCGAGGGGCGCGTGGCGTTTCGCTATACGGACAATCCCAACGGCTCTGATCGCGATATTGCGGGGATCACCTCTGCGAATGGGCGTGTGCTTGGCATGATGCCGCATCCAGAGCGCGCAATGGAAGACGCGCATGGCTCTGTTGATGGCGCGCGGCTTTTTGCGGGTTTGATCGGAGCCATGGCAACCGCGTGAGCATGAGATCTTGAGCGCGCCTGATCCGCGCACTACAGTTATGCCCATGAGCGACGCGCCGACATCTTTGCCGCAAACCATTAAACCCCGACCTCGCCCGCGCGCAAGCGTGCGGTATAATCCATGGCGTGTGCGGTTTTTGCTGTTTGGACTTATTGTGCTCGCGGCTGTGACGGTCTTGATGAGCAATCGCTTTTTGACCGATCGTTTCACAGAGACCACCCGCAATCGCGCCGAGCTGCGGCTTGCGCTCTATAGTGGCAATATCCTTTCCGAGCTGCGTCGAAACTCGATTGTGCCCCAGCTCCTTGCGCGTGATCCAGCCTTGATCGGCGCGCTCAATTCTAGCGATTTTACCAACTCGACCCAGCGCTTGATTGGCTTTGTTGAAGAGATCGGTGCGGCGTCACTTATGCTGCTTGATCGCGATGGGCGCTCTGTGGCGGCGACAGATCGAAACCGCCTTCAGTCTTTGCATCGCGCGGATCCTTATTTTGTGGATGCACTGCGTTCAAAAGACACGGTTTTTACCGTGATGGAGCGCGATTCTGGCGGTTATTCTTTCACCTATTCGCGCCGCGTGGAAGCCAACGGTGATGTGCTTGGCGTCGTTCTGGTCGAGGTGGATTTGCAAAAGTTTGAGCGGGCTTGGGCGGGTATTTCCGATGCGGTTCTGATCACCAATTCCGAAGGAACAATTGTGCTCGCCACAGAGCCGCGTTGGCGCGGTTTGAAAGAGGAAGAGGCGCTGCGCCGTCAGCCCCCCTCTGGCGCGATCAGCCGTGCGATCCAAGCGACGGCCGATTGGGGCGCTGTGCCGGGCGATGCATACCTGCGCGGCGAAGCCTTGATGCGCTCGCAAGCGCGCGTGCCGTTTCGCGGCTGGCAGATTGCCAGCTTCACCTCTTATGCCTCTGTGCGCGAGCGGGTGAATGGCGTTCTGGCGCTCGAGATCATGGGATTCGCCATCCTTCTTGCCTTCGCGTTTTACTTTTTGAACCGCAAGACCGCGGTGCGCATGGCGCTCTTTCAGCGCGAGTCGGCAGAACTTCGCCAGTTGAACATACGCTTGCAGCGGGAAGTCGCCGAGCGCCAGAAGGTGCAAGAGAACCTCGCCGTGGCCGAGCAGACGCTTGCGCAAAGCTCGAAACTCGCGGCGTTGGGTGAAATGTCAGCCGCCGTCAGCCATGAGCTGAACCAGCCGCTTGCAGCGATGAAAACCTATCTTGCGGGAGCGAAACTTTTGGTCGGACGCGGGCGTCCTGACGAAGCCTTGGCAAGTTTCCAGCGGATCGATGATTTGATTGGCCGCATGGGCGCGATCACGCGGCAACTTAAGAGCTATGCGCGCAAGGGCGGCGACGTCTTTGCGCCTGTAAACCTTGGGGATGCGCTGGCTTCAAGCCTGTCGATGATGGAGCGGCAACTGCGCCAGCGGCTTGTTCAGATTAACAAAACCCTGCCGCAAGAACCGGTGCTGGTGTTGGGGGATCGTGTGCGCGTCGAGCAGGTGATGATCAACCTTTTGCGCAATGCATTGGATGCGACAAAGTCGGTCGAGGATCCTCAGTTAGATGTTTTGCTTGCAGCGGGCGACACAGCGATTCTGACGGTGCGCGACAACGGGCAGGGGATCGAGGACCTTGATGCGTTGTTTGAGCCTTTCTACACCACCAAGCAGCCGGGTGACGGTGTGGGGCTTGGCCTTGCCATTTCCTCGGGCATCGTCAACGACTTGGGCGGACGAATGACGGCGCGCAATGCCGTTCAAGGCGGCGCGGTCTTTGAAATCCGTTTGCCGATATTACATGAGGATGAGGCAGAGATCGCCAAACCCGCAGCGGAGTAGAGACTATGGCAAATGCAATGAAGATCGCCATCGTGGATGATGAAAAGGATATGCGTCAGTCTATCTCGCAGTGGCTGGCATTGTCTGGCTACGACACGGAGACCTTTGCCTCTGCGGAAGATGCGCTTGCGGGGATTAGCTCGGACTACCCCGGAATTGTGATTTCCGACATCAAGATGCCGGGCATGGATGGGATGCAATTTCTACGAAAGCTGATGAGTGCGGACAGTGCACTGCCGGTGATTATGATCACTGGGCATGGCGATGTGCCGATGGCTGTGAATGCGATGCGTATTGGTGCTTTTGATTTTCTGGAAAAGCCGTTCAATCCTGACCGCATGTCTGAATTGGCGAAGAAGGCGGCGAATGCGCGCCGGTTGACTTTGGACAATCGTGCCCTGCGGCGCGAGCTGTCTGACGGCGGCCAATTAATGAAGAAATTAATTGGGGCCTCTCCCGTAATGGAGCGCCTTAAGGAGGACATCCTCGATTTGGGACAAGCCGACGGGCATGTGCTGATTGATGGGGAAACGGGGACGGGCAAAACGTTGATCGCGCATGCTTTGCACGCCGTTGGCAGCCGCGCAGGCAAGCGCTTTGTGCTCGTGTCTTGTGCTGCGATGGATGAGGACGCCTTGGCGAAACGCTTGTTTGGTCCTGTCGCGCCAGAGGATCCATACTTGCCTGCGATCGAAGAGGCGCGCGGCGGTACGCTGGTTCTCGAGGATATCGAAGCGCTGAGCGATCCGTTGCAAGCGCGTTTGTTGAGTGTGATCAACGAGCAAGGCACGCCCGCGGAAACGCGCATCATCGCGATTTCAAACCTGCAAGAGCAGGATCGCACCTGTGAGGACGCGCTGCGCTCTGACCTCTTCTATCGCCTCGCAGCGCTACGCATCACGATCCCCCCACTGCGCGCGCGCGGCGAGGACATCTTATCGCTGTTCACGCGCCTGTCCGAGCAATTCGCCGAAGAATACGGATGCGCCGCACCAGAAGTCTCTGCTCAAGAGGCAGCGCAACTGCTGCAAGCGCCCTGGCCGGGCAATGTGCGCCAGTTGATCAACATCGCCGAGCGGGCGGTGCTACAAACGCGCCGTGGGTCGGGAACGATTGCGTCGCTTTTGATGAATGACCACGATGAAATGACGCCGGTGATGACCACAGAGGGCAAACCGCTGAAAGAATATGTTGAAGCGTTCGAGCGTATGTTGATCGACAACACGATGCGCCGTCATAAGGGCTCTATCGCGGCTGTCATGGATGAGCTCTGCTTGCCACGGCGCACCTTGAACGAGAAAATGGCTAAATACGGATTGCAGCGCTCGGATTATCTTTGAGCGAAATGCACGGCTGCGCCGTTCTTGTTTGAGTGGTGTGGGGCGCTGCCCCCTTTCAGCAAAGCTGAAATTCCCCGGGATATTTCTAGACCAAAGAAGCAGTCCACCCTGAGCACTTGGCTCAGGGCTTCTCTGGTCACGGCCATCGGCGTCCCCGCCTGTACCGCACCCAAATCCTACAAGCTGAAAATGAATTTTAAATTAACGCTTCTTTGGTCTTAAAATATCCCAGGGTCTGGGGCTGGCCCCAGTCCGGCCTGTCGAACGTCAAGAACGTTTGAAGGCAATTATCCAAAGCGCGAAAAGAGCCAGTGACACGAGCATATTCCAGCTGGCCATCGAGAGTGTGAAAAGCTCCCAAGGCACCTCGTCGCAGCGAACAAGCGGGGCGGACATGATGTGTGCCATAAGGTCTTCGGGGCTTAAATCGCTGATGGAACCGGATGTGCATGAGCTTGGCCCTTCCCACCATCCGCGCTCTACGCCTGTGTGATAAGCGCCTATCAAAGCGGTGCTCAATGCAGCAAGCGCGCCCAAAGCGATGAGGAGGCGCGCGCCAGTGACCAGGGCAAGGCCAGCAATCACAATTGCGGCGATGTGTGGATAGCGCTGCCAATAACACAATTTACAGGGCGGCATTTCGCCGATGTATTGAAACGCCAAAGCGCCGAGCATCAAGGCGACAGAGCCGCCTGCAGCGAGAAGGAGGGATGTTTTTTGGCTCATAGAACTTTGAAGGCAGCGAAACCACCCACCAGCAAGACAATGAAGAGAACGAACAAAAGCGGCAATCGCTTTTCGATAAAGTCACGAATGGGCTTGCCGTATTTCCACAAAAGCAAAGCAACAATATAGAACCGCAATCCGCGTGCAATGATGGATGTGACAATGAATGTGCCCAGTGACATGCCCGTCCAGCCAGACATGATTGTGATCACTTTGAACGGCAAGGGCGTGAGCCCCGCCGTTAGAACCGCCACGAAGCCCATGTCATTAAAGCGCGTGCTGAACTCGGCCATAGACTCTGCTTTGCCCAGGCTTTCTAGTATCGGCGCTCCGATTTGCTCATAGGCCAATGCACCAATCGCATAGCCAAGGAGACCACCAAGCACCGAAGCAACCAAAGCCACGCTTGCAATCAACCAAGCACGCGAAGGGCGGGCCAGAATCATCGGGATCATCAGAATGTCAGGTGGAATCGGAAAGAACGAACTTTCCACAAAGGCCACCAAAGCCAGCAGCCAAATCGCGTGTCGATGTTCGGCCCATGAGAGCGTCAGGTCATAGAGTTTTCTGAGCATTTCGGATCCTTTGCTTGATTTGCAGTGATCACGCGCGCGCGGAGCGGTCAAGGGGCAGGGGGATGCATTTTCTTTAAAAGAAGCGCATGCAAGCTCTGGACCCTGCCGCAGAGCAACGCTAAAGAGACTTCATTGTGCCCAAGTGGCGGAATGGTAGACGCAGGGGATTCAAAATCCCCCGCCTTAACGGGCGTGCCGGTTCGAGTCCGGCCTTGGGTACCACTTGCATTTGCAAGTTTCCGCAATTTAATTGCTGTTGACGCGCCTTTTGCAGTGCGGCAATGAATGCTGTATATCTTGCTGGTTTCGATCCCTCAAAGGGGATCAAATCGTCGTTAATTTTGCGTCAATTCGCGAGTGATTCTATCGCCCTCAGCGTTGCTTCACACGCGTTGCGGGAACAATCCGGCGCAATTTCAACGTTTGCGTTCGGTCAAGAAACAATTTGAACATATTTCATCAGTGTCTTTTCTAAAAATGTCATGCGTCTCAATGCAATGGTTGATTGTTTCGACTTCGGCGACATTTCTGATTTTAAAGCGTATTGTCGCCGTGAGTGCGAAAAAGCACCAAAATTGCAACCTGTACTAGCGCTAATATGGCGGTGATTTGACCGAAAGTTGACGCTACGTTGCGATTTTTCCCATGTTTACCGGATTCAAATCGTTTAAACACCAAATTAGTATTTGCTGCGCGCTGATTGCGCAGTATGACTGTAGATGTCCGTCTGGGGGACAGTCTGTAGGCCATGGGGGTGGCCGACCTAAGTTACGTCGTTAAGACGTGAAGCTGTCGAAGTGATCCTGAACATAGATCAGTTCGTGCGTTAGGCCCGCTATTTAGGGTTCGCTTTGCGTATGGGACGTGTGTTTTTACATGGCCCCGGGTTTTCGGGGCCGGCTCGTGTGAGTGGCGAGTTGAATTGAAGGGTGCTGTAATGCCAGATCTAAGATTGACATGGGCCGACTATCCCGGCGGATACGGAACGCAAGTTACGGGACCGCAGACAATCGACACCGGCGGTGTCAACGTTACTGTTGATATCAACGACGAGATCGCCTCGTCTGTATCCTTTGCTTTGAACCTGCCCACGTTCGATGATCCGGGCGATGATCTTCCGCCGGATTCGCAGCTCAAGTTGCTTGGCGACTCTGGCACGGCTGGCCTTAATGACACGTCAACGACAACGCTGACCTTCACTTCGGCTGATGCTGCGTTTGAGGATGGTGTTACGGATCTATCCTTCCGCATCGATGATATCGACGCTGGTGCAGCCAATGATGTAGACGCCTCCACGATGGGTCTCGATCCTCACATCGACATCGTGAACGTGCGCGCCTTTGATGTTCTCGGAAATGAAATCCCCGTTACGATTACAGCTGGCGGCGGAATGTCTCAGGCAGGGCAGACGCTCACAGGCACCACTCAAGGCCTGGCGACAGATGGCGCACAATCTGCACTTTTTGAAATCGCAGGCCCTGTTGGCCGCGTAGAGATTGACTATGATAATGGCGACGTTGGCTCGCACGAGGTTCTGGTCAGCGATCTGTTGTTCACCACAATCGATGTGGACCCGCTGAATGATCCGACCGCTGTCGATGACACTGCGTCAACAGACGTGGACACGCTGATCGAAGATATCAACGTGCTGGGCAATGACACGGATCCAAATGGTGATCCGCTGACTGTGACAGACGCATTTGCCCCAAGCGGCACGGTGACGATCAATGGCGATGGCACGCTGGATTATTTGCCAGACCCTGGTTTTATCGGTGAAGACACGATTTCCTACGAGATCAGTGACGGCGCAGGCGGCACGGACATTGCGCAGGTTATCGTTACGGTTTCGCCAGGTCTTAACGATCTGCCAATCGCGAATGACGACGCGGCCTCTGGCGTCAGCGAAGCGCTGATCGCCAACATTGATATTCTTGGCAACGACAGCGATCCCGATGGTGATCCGTTGACTGTGACGAGCGCGACAGCGCCAAGCGGCACGGTTACAATCAACCCAGATGGCACGCTGAACTACACATCAGACGTTGGCTTTGTTGGCGAAGACACGATCACCTACGTGATCGACGACGGCATCAGCGGCACCGCAACAGCTGAAGTTATTGTGACGGTGACCGCACCGGGCGGTAACTCGGCACCTATTGCGAATGATGATGGGCCCATCGCGGCGGAAACGGGCGTATTGCTTGATGATATCTTTGTCATTGGCAATGACAGTGATCCTGATGGCGATCCGTTCACAGTCACCGGCGCAGTCGCTGCGAACGGTACTGTCACAGTGAACCCCGATGGCACGCTGAACTACACGTCCGATATCGGCTTTACAGGTCAGGATACGATCACCTACACGATTGATGACGCGATCAGTGGCACAGATACGGCTGACGTGATTGTCAATGTGACAGGCACGCCAAACGATCCCCCTGTTGCAAATGACGACACTGGCGCAACGCCAGAGGATACTCTGCTTGAGGATATCGACATCCTTGGCAATGACAGCGATCCAGAGGGTGATCCGCTCACGGTGACCTCTGCGACTGCGCCAAACGGTACCGTCACGATCAATGGCGATGGTACGCTTGATTACCTGCCTGATCCCGGTTTCAACGGCGTCGATACGATCACTTATGTGATCGACGATGGCAACAGCAACACGGACACAGGTTCGGTTGTGATCACGGTTGGCACGCCGAACGATCCGCCAGTTGCGAATGATGACGCGGGCACAACCCCTGTTGATACGCTGCTCGAGGATATCGATATCCTTGGCAACGACACTGATCCAGAGGGCGACCCGCTCACAGTCACATCTGCGACTGCACCAAACGGCACAGTGACGATCAACGGCGACGGTACACTTGATTACCAACCTGATCCCGGCTTTAGCGGTCCGGATACGATCACTTATGTGATCGACGATGGTAACGGTAACACCGACACAGGCTCGGTTGCGATTAACGTGTTTGTGCCCGGTCCGAATGACCCACCTGTCGCGTTAAACGACGCGGTGGACGCATCGACGGACGTAACTCTTGAGGACATCGACGTTCTTGGCAACGACAGTGATCCGAATGGCGATCCGCTGACGGTCACATCTGCCACGTCTGCCAATGGTGGCATTGTCACGATCAATCCAGATGGTACGCTCGATTACACATCACCGCTTGGCTTTGAGGGCACAGACCTGGTCACCTACACCATCGACGATGGCAATGGCGGCACCGATACGGGCATTCTGCGTGTCTCTGTGCGTGATGATGCGCCGGGCAATCAAGCGCCGACAGCGAATGATGACACCGCCTCTACGCCAGAGGACACGCTGCTTGAGGATATCGATATCCTCGGCAATGACAGCGATCCAGAAGGTGATCCGCTCACGGTGACCTCTGCGACTGCGCCGAATGGCACGGTGACGATCAATGGCGATGGTACGCTAGATTATCTGCCCGATCCCGGTTTCAGCGGGCCAGATACGATCACTTATGTGATCGACGATGGTAATGGGAATACCGACACGGGTTCTGTTGCCGTAACAGTTGGCGTGGTGACGAATGATCCGCCTGTAGCTGTTGATGATGCAACGCAAACGACGCCAGAAGACACGCTGCTTGAAGACATCAACGTGCTTGGCAACGACAGCGATCCGGATGGCGATCCTCTGACGGTGACAACGGCGACTGCGCCGAACGGCACTGTCACGATCAATGGTGACGGTACGCTCGATTACCAACCTGACCTTGGCTTCACGGGCACCGATACGATCACTTACACGATCACGGATAGCATCAGTGGCACGGATACGGCGACTGTACCGGTTATTGTTGGAACGCCTCCGCCAAACGACGATCCGATTGCGCTGAACGATGCAGTTGACGCATCGACGGACGTTCTGCTTGAGGACATCGATGTTCTTGGCAACGACAGCGATCCGAATGGCGACCCGCTGACAGTCACAGCTGCCACGTCTGACAATGGCGGCACGGTGGTTATCAATCCAGATGGCACGCTCGATTACACATCGCCGCTTGGCTTTGAGGGCACAGACCTGATCCGTTACACCATCGATGATGGCAATGGCGGCACTGATGAGGGCATCGTGCGTGTGTCTGTGCGCGATGATGCGCCGGGCAACCAAGCGCCGACTGCGAATGATGATACAGCCTCGACGCCCGAGGACACGCTGCTTGAGGATATCGACATCCTTGGCAACGACAGCGATCCAGAGGGTGATCCGCTCACGGTGACCTCTGCGACTGCACCAAACGGTACAGTGACGATCAATGGCGATGGTACGCTTGATTACTTGCCTGATCCCGGTTTCAGCGGGCCAGATACGATCACTTATGTGATCGATGATGGTAATGGCAACACGGACACAGGCTCTGTGGCGATAACGGTTGGCACCAACGACCCGCCCGTTGCGAATGATGATGCGCTTGTGACGACCACGGTCGATACAGCCGTTCTTGCAATCGACGTTCTCGGCAACGACAGCGACCCTGATGGCGATGCGCTGACGGTTACGGGTGCAACTGCGCTGAACGGAACAGTCATTGTGAACGGCGATAACACGCTGTCCTACACGCCTGATCCAGGTTTTTCTGGCGATGACACAATCACCTACGCGATCACGGATAGCATCAGCGGCACAGATACGGCGATTGTTCCGGTCTCTGTGACTGTTCCAGGCGCGCCTGATGGTATCGTAGATGGCACGCCGGGTGACGACACGATTGATCTGGCCTATTTGGGCGATCCTGAAGGCGATAGCATCGATGCGGGCGACGAAATCTTGCCCGGCGAAGGCCCCAACGATGATATCGTTGAAGCAGGCGCAGGCAATGACAGCATTGATACGTTCTTTGGCGATGATGATGTGCGCGCGGGCTCTGGTGATGACACAGTCAACACCGGTCTTGGCGATGACGAAGTCATTGGCGAAGAAGGCGCTGACGAAATCACAACTGAAGACGGTAGTGATACAGTTGATGGCGGCATTGGCGATGATATCATCGACACCAGCGGCACAGCGCCTGAGGTGGATGATCCGCTGTTCCCGACAGATCCGTTTGATGCAACACCTGACGATGATCGCGACAGCGTTCTGGGTGGTGAAGGCAATGACAGCATCACAACGGGTGACGACGCCGACACGATTGACGCAGGTATTGGCGATGACACTGTTATCGCGGGTATCGACGACGACAGTGTTGACGGTGGCGCTGGCCTCGACTCGCTTGTGGGTGGTCAAGGTGCAGACACCATTGAAGGTGGCGCAGGTGATGACACCATCATTGGCGGTAACTTTGGTCTGTCCGACTACGACGGGGATGATCTGAACTTCCCTGTCACGGTCAGTGGCACAGTCTTCAACTCTGATCCGAACATCAACGATGATCGCGATTCACTTGTTGGTGGCGATGGAAACGACAGCATCTTTGGTGGCGATGACGCGGACACGATCCTTGGTGGCGCGGACAATGACACGATTGATGGTGGCATTGACGACGACAGCATTGAAGGCAACGACGGCGATGACAGTATCATCGGTGATCACGGCTCTGACAGCATTCTTGGCGGCGCGGGCGACGACTTTATCGACGCAAGCTCTTCGACCTTGCTGTTCGAAGGCGAACCTGATGCGACGGAGCCTGCTGGACTAGAGTTCAATGACCGCGACGTCGTAGAGGGTGGTGCCGGAAACGACACGATCCTAGGCGGCGACGATCAAGATATTCTTGAAGGCGGCGCGGATGATGACAGCATCGACGGCGGCATTGACGACGACCAACTTGATGGCGGCGCGGGCAATGACTTTGTCGAAGGTGGCGAAGGCGATGACGATATCGCAGGCGACACTGGGGATGACACGCTTTTGGGTGACGAAGGCGATGACCTGATCCTTGGCGAAGATGGCGCTGACAGCATCGAAGGCGGGGATGGCGACGACTCTATCGAAGGCGGCGCTGACAGCGATACGGTTACAGGCGGCGAGGGTGCGGACACCATCGACACAGGTGATGATCGCGACCTTATCCTTGGTGCAACTGCCGGTGACAGTGTTGACGGCGGCGAAGGCGGCGACGACTTTGACACGCTCGATCTGACCACCGCGACAGCAGATCAGCTTGGCCTTGGTGGCTCGCTGACCGTAAACATCACATCTCTTGATGGCGAAGATGGCACCGTGGAATTCCGCGATAGCTTTGGCGCGATCACCGATACGATGACCTTCGAGAACATCGAAAACATCATCGGCACGGACAACAGTGATCCTGTTGCGATTGACGATTTCGCAGAGACGCCGGTGGATACGTTGATCGAAGATATCGACATTATCGGCAATGATTTCGACACGGATGGCGACACTGTTTCCTTGGTGCCGGGCTCTACATCTTCTGCGGATGGCACGGTCACGGAAAACCCAGATGGCACGGTTGATTTCTTGCCAAACCCTGGCTTTGAAGGTCCCGCAACAGTCACCTACACCGTTACGGACGGATCAGGTGGCACGGATGTGGGCACGCTGACGATCAACGTGGTCGGCAACCAGCCACCAGAGCCGAACAACGATATCGCCTCGACGCCAGTGGACACGCTGCTCGAAGATATCGATGTTTTGGGCAACGACAGCGATCCAGATAGCGATCCGCTTACGGTGACGTCTGCCACTGCGCCAAATGGCGTTGTAACGATCAATCCAGATGGCACGCTTGATTACGATCCAGCGCCGGGCTTTGAGGGCACCGACATCATCACCTATGTGGTGGATGACGGTAATGGCAACACGGCGCCTGCTGAGGTGATCGTCACGGTTGGCACAGCGCCAAGCAACGCGCCGCCCACAGCGGTTGACGATCCGCAAGAGACGACGCCGATCAACACGCTGCTTGAGGACATCAATGTTCTGGGCAACGACAGCGACCCCGATGGGGATCCGCTTGAAGTGATCGATGCGATTGCGCCGAACGGCACAGTCACGATTAACCCAGATGGCACGCTGGATTACCAGCCTGATCCGGGCTTTGAGGGTGAAGACACGATCACCTATCAGATTACCGACAACATCAGCGGCAATGACACTGCTGAGCTAACGGTTATCGTCGGTACGCCTAACACCGATCCAGATGCGGATCCTGACACAACAAGCACGCTGCCTGGCACGCCTGTAACAGTCTTCCCGCTTGGCAATGACACCGATCCCGAGGGCGATCCGCTGACGATTATCTCAGCAAGCGCGCCCGATGGCACGGCTGTTGTTTCGCCAGATGGCACCTCTGTCACCTATACGCCGGACCCCGGTTTTGTGGATGACGTGGATACAATCACCTACACCATTTCTGATGGTAACGGCGGCACGGATACGACGACGATCCAAGTTCTTGTTGGCACGCCGCCACTTGATGGCATTGTTCAGGGCACTGGCGCGGGCGAATTCATCGGTGAAGATGATCCGACAACAGTCCCCGTTGATCCATATCTTGGCGATCCTGACGGAGATCAGGTGGACAATTCTGATGCGATTGCTCCAGAGGCAGGCGCAGATGATGATGTGATCCTCGCTGGCGGCGGCAACGACACGATTGAAGCCGGCGAAGGCAACGACTTTGTTGAAGGCGAAGAAGGCGATGACATTATCGACGCTGGCGAAGGCGACGATACGGTTCTTGGCGGTGACGGCTCTGATAGCATCGACACAGGCGATGGCAACGACTCGGTGCTTGCGGATGATGGCGGTTCGCTTGGCTTTGGCAACGACACGATCACCACAGGGGACGGCAGCGATACAGTTGGCGGCGGTCTGGGCGATGACGTCATTGACACAAGCTCTACCACTCCGTTCCCGCTGATCGATGATTCACCACTGCCTTCTATCCCAGAGGATTCAGATCCAAACGATGACAAAGACTTCGTTGATGGCGATGATGGTGATGACTCGATCACGACGGGCGACGACGATGATACAATCATCGGCGGCGAGGGCAACGATACGATCAACTCTGGTATCGATGACGACTCTGTCATTGGTGATGGCGGCGATGACCTGATCAACGATGTCCAAGGTGCGGACTTCATTGACGGCGGAAATGGAAATGACACCATTAATGCTGGCACTGATTTCTTCACGGACTATGTCGGCGATGATCCGAACCTTCCGATCACAGATAGCGGCATTACCTTTGTCACTGATCCAAGCCAAGACGATGGCAAGGACACTGTCTTTGGCGGCGCAGGGGACGACCTTATCTTTACTGGCGATGATGCAGACAGCATCGACGGCGGCGATGATAATGACACGATCTTTGCGGGTATCGATGACGATACGGTGCGCGGCGGCGATGGCGATGACAGTATCGAAGGTGGCCACGGTGCAGACACCATCGCAGGTGGTGACGGCAACGACTACATTGATGCAGGTCATACCAGCACGGTCACTCTGTTCGAAGATGAACCCGATGCGACAGAGCCTGTTGGCCTTGAGCTAAACGACCGCGATGTTGTCACGGGCGGCGCAGGCGATGACACGATCATCGGCGGCGACGACGATGACAGTCTCTCGGGCGGCAACGGTCAAGACAGCATTGACGGCGGTATCGACGAAGACACGATTGATGGTCAAAACGGCAACGACACCCTTGAGGGTGGCGCGGGCGATGACTCGATCTTGGGTGGCGCTGGCACAGATTCGATCACCGGCGACGAAGGCTCGGATACGATTGATGGTGGTACCGGCAACGATACGATCACTGGCGGTGACGATGCGGACAGCATCTTTGGCGGCGCTGGCGAAGACAGCATCATTGGCGCGACAGCGGGTGATACGATCGACGGTGGTGAAGGCCCCGTAGACTTCGACGTTCTTGATCTAACGGGTGCAGGCGCAGCTGAAAACGTTGGTGGCCGTGTGACGGTGACCTACGATGCGCCGGGCTCGGAGGGCGGTGTTGTTAACTTCCTCGATGCTGGCGATGTGGTCACAGGAACGGCACGTTTCGATAATATCGAAAACGTCATTCCGTGCTTCACTCCTGGAACGATGATCGCGACACCAACAGGTGAACGTGCAGTAGAAGACCTCAAAGTTGGCGACCGTGTGATTACACGAGACAACGGCATTCAGGAAATTCGCTGGGCGGGTGCAAAAGAGCTCTCCGGTGCTCAGCTTGCAGCCAACGATCACTTGCAGCCGGTTCTGATCCAAGCGGGTGCGCTCGGGGACAACTTGCCAGAGCGCGACATCCTTGTGTCTCCGCAGCACCGTATGTTGCTGACGACAGATCAGGCGACAATGTACTTTGAAGAGCGCGAAGTTCTCGTGGCGGCAAAGCACTTGACGATGCTGGATGGCGTGGACCGTGTGGAAAGCTCTGGCACCACATATATCCACATCATGTTCGATCAGCACGAGGTTGTTCTGTCCAACGGAACTTGGTCTGAAAGCTTCCAGCCGGGCGATTACTCGCTTGATGGGATCGGCAAAGAGCAGCGCGACGAAATTCTGGAACTGTTCCCAGAACTCGCCACGCAGGTCGGCTCGGACGCCTATCAGTCCGCGCGACGTACGCTCAAGAAATACGAGGCGGCCCTGCTACTCGGGTAAAGCCCCCCTGTCGGGGCTGACGTCTCAAATGTATATGCAGCTCTGATGAACAGGGGGCTGTTCATCAGAAATGAAAAGGGGCGGGCAATCGCCCCTTTTCTTATGCGAAACGCGCATTGTTCAATGGCATAGAATGGCGTGTTCTGTAGGTTTTTCCCCTGTTTGCACAACATGTGGGAACCTATATCATTGTAATCAGCGATCGCTCACGCTGTTTGGTTTTGTCTTGGGGGACAAAAGATGCCAGTTTTTAACGGAACGCTCGGCCCTGATCCGATTCAGGGCAGCGCGACGGATGATACGATAAACGGCCTTGCCGGTGATGACATCCTTTCAGGCGAGGGCCTCGATGATATAATCGATGGCGGCGCTGGCGATGATACGCTGTTTGGCGATGCCGGTGTCGGCACTGCGCCCGGCATTGATGCTTCGCCCATCGATCTTTCGCTCAGTAATCTCGTTTCCGATAGCTCGTCTGGCAACAACAATTCGCAGCCCGGGGATGTTGCGATCTACGCGGACGTCGCAGAGCTATCCAATGGGGGCTCGGTTTCAGCACGGCTGGTTTATGTATCGACAACGAATGCAAATCTAAACGTTGATATGTCCGGCTTTAACGGCGCGGAAATCTTGTTGAACAGCGGATTTGGCCGTGTGGGGGCGGGGGCAGAAGCCACGTTCCGCTTGGAATTCTTCGACCCCCTCACAGGTGATCCGGTCGCGCTGAATTCGGTCGCCACCTTCAATGACCTTGATCGCAATGGCCCCGGCGATCAGGAATCTGTCACGCTCGATACCAACAGCTTTACAAACTTTTCGGTCACAAGTGACACATCGCTTGATGTGAGCACGGGGCCCGGGTTTGTGAACGCCGCTGGCACCGAGGGCAATAGCCCCGCAGATACAGATGCTTGGTTCAGCGCGGGCTTTGAAAATCGTGAATTCATCGAATTCACACTAGAAGCACGTTCCTCGCCCTCTGGCTTTACCATGAGCGGCGATTTGATCCCCGATCCGGTGATCACAGAAGTGGAAACGGGCGATGACACGCTGCTTGGCGGCGCTGGCAATGATGTAATCTTAGGGCAGGGCGGTAATGACAGCCTTGTCGCTGGTGCAGGCGATGACAGTGTCGAGGGCGGCGATGGTATGGATACCATCATCGGCGGCACTGGGACGGACACGCTGGATGGCGGAAACAACTCTGATCTGTTCATGTTCGATGGCGCGGGTGATCATGTCATTGTCGGCGGCGAGGATGCCGATGGGTCTGACATCGACGTTATTGACCTGAGTGGGATCGACGCACGCGTGATCCAATCGGGCCCTGAAAGCGGTCTGATCGAATTCCTTGATGCGGGCGGTGCAGTGATTAACACCGCCTTTTATTCGCAGATTGAGCAGGTCATCTGCTTCACGCCCCATGCGTTGATGATGACGCCACTTGGTCAGGTGCGTGCAGATCAGCTGCGTGTCGGCGATAAGCTGGTCACGCGTGACAGTGGCGCGCAAGAGCTTGTGTGGATCGGGCGCAAAACGCTTCAGCAAAGAGATTTATACGCGCGTGCGGATCTAGCGCCTGTGCACATTCAAGCGGGGGCTTTGGGCAATGGCTTGCCCGAGCGCGCTTTGAGCCTGTCTCCAAATCACCGCATTTTGATCCGCGAGGATGTGAACAATTTGTTGTTCGATACGCCCGAAGTTTTGCTGGCCGCCAAGCATCTTGTCGGGCGCCCCGGAATCATACAAACCGCGCCAAATACGGTGACCTATCTGCACCTGATGTTTGAGAATCACGAGTTGATCATGTCCGACGGAGCATGGAGCGAAAGCTTCCAACCCGCTGAATATGCCCTGAAAGGCGTAGAATCAGAGCAAAGGGACGAACTTTTGACGCTCTTTCCCGAGCTTCAAACGATTGAAGGCTTGGAAAATTACGCGGCTGTTCGACGGTCTTTGAAAGGATTTGAGTCGCAACTTCTTATCGCCGAGTTGTAACTTTCGAAGGTCACACTTTTGGGTTGTAAAATGAAAATGTTTTTCCCAATTGCCGTGAGTGAACCACCAACCTGCCACATTTGCGACACCTTACGTGACCAAAGGTAACCCCATAACGAGAGACCACGGTCCGCTGCCACGCGAAAGACAGTTTTAATGAGTGAGTTTGGTAACAATTTGGTTCTTCGCGATGTGTGCGAGCCAGTTATGTGCGCAGACCTTGATGCGGTGCCCCAAACACCGCATCAAGAGTCGGCATATTGTCCTTGTTTTACCCCCGGCACCAAAATCAAAACCAGCAATGGCGAAGTTCTCGTTGAAGAGCTGGCGGTTGGTATGGATGTTCTCACTCGCGACAACGGGTATCAAAAAGTGATGTGGGTCGGTACGCGTGTGCTGGAGGGTGATATGCTTGCGGCGCAGCCACTTTTGCAGCCCATTCGCATCGCAAAGGGCGCGCTCGGGCATGAATTGCCAGAGCGCGACACATGCGTTTCCCCGCAGCACAGAATGCTCTTAAGCAATGCTCAGATTCGCGATTGGTTCGATGCAGACGAAGTGCTTGTCGCCGCGCATTTGTTGACCTGTTTTGAGGGCGTAGCGCGCACCCCCGTGCCGCAGGTTACCTATATTCACTTCATGTTTGAGCAACATGAAATCGTGCTTGCGGATGGCGCATGGTCGGAAAGTTTCCAGCCCGCTGATATGCGCCTTGGCGCGATGGATGAACGCCACCGCGAAGAACTGATCGCGATTTTCCCAGAACTTGCTGAAGAGACGCGGAAAAAATACCCTGCTGCGCGGCGCAGCGTCAGCCGGGATGATATGAGCCGCGCCTTGCTGTTAGAGCAAGCGTGACGCGCGCCACGCCGCCCAATCCTCTGGCGTATCCAGATCGAGGCGTGCGCGATTGCCTTTAAGCTGCAAAACAGCGAGTCCTTCGTTTGGTTTTGGCAAAAGCGCAAAGGCCCCGCGATCCCCCGATAGGGTGTCGAACCCAGCAAAAAGCTTGCGCGAGAAAATGATCGGATGCCCCAACGCGCCATCCTCAGTGGTACATTGCAGCGCGATTGGTTTTTGTGCCTCATAGACCTCCCAAGCCTGCCTCATATCCTGCGCTGTAATTTGCGGCATATCGCCGGGCAAAATCATCAGACCGCTAGCGTGCGATGGAACTGCCGCGACGCCTGCGCGCAAGGAATGGGCCATCCCGCGATGCGCATTTGCGGCGATGACAATTTGTGCGCGGCTTGTCTCAAGCGCAGCGGCGCGCGGATGATCTGGCGCGGGCAGGGTGACACACACACGCTCGCAAACCTGCGCCGCGCGATCTACCAAAACCCGCAAACAAGGCGCGCCATCTACGTCCTCAAGCAATTTATCCCCGCCGCGCATGCGCGATGACGCCCCTGCGGCAGGGATCAAAACAACTCTCATCCGCGCATCCGCGCTCCATCAGCATCAAACAACGGTTCGGTGATAAGGGTTGCTTTTCGCATTTGGCCGAGAATTTCAATCTCTACCGCCAGACCTGGTTTTGCCATGGCGCGCGGGATCAGCGCTTGCGCGATGCTTTTGCCTGCATGGTGTGAATAGCCGCCAGAGGTGCAAAAGCCCTGCACTGTGCCGTCGATCCAGATCGGCTCGTAGCCCACCACATCGGCGTTGTCCGCCTCCACCTCAAACGCACAAAGCTGGCGGGCAGGGGGCGCGTCGCGCTCCGCCTCTGCGGCGGCGCGGCCAATGAAATCGACGTTTTTCTTGAAGCTGATAAAGCGGTCCATTCCCGTTTCCGCAGCGGTATAATCGGGTGAAAATTCCGACAGCCAAGAGCCAAAGAACTTATCCAGCCGTAGGCTCATCATCGCGCGCATGCCAAACGGTTGCATGCCGTGGTTCTGCCCCTCGCTCCAAAGCGTGTCCCACAACTGACGCTGCGCCATAGGATCGCAATAAATCTCGAAACCAAGATCACCTGTGTAGCTGACGCGCTGCACGATACAGTCGGTCATCCCAACGCACATGCGGCGCACGTCCATAAAGCGCATGTCGCTGATGTCGCTGCGCGTACAGGCGGCCAAAACCGCGCGCGCATTGGGGCCTGCAATCTGAAATCCATTGCGCCTGTCCGAGATATTCTCAAGCCGCACGCCTTCGCTCATGTTCTGTTCAAACCAGCGCGTATGAAACGCCTGGCTGCCATAGCTTGCGGTCAGCTGGAATTCCTGCTCGCCAAGGCAAGAGACGGTGAAATCCCCGATCAAACGCCCCTTGGGCGAGAGCATGGGCGTCAGGCTCAACCGCCCTTGTTTTGGGATGCGCCCCGCCATGATGCGATCCAGCCAAGCGCGCGCATTAGGACCTGTAATCAGATACTTACCAAAGTTATGCACCTCATTGATTCCAACAGCCTCGCGCACGGCTTTGACTTCGCGCGCGGTTGCGCCGAAGGCATCCGAGCGGCGGAAAGAGGGCGTCTCGAAGCTTGGCTCGCCCTTTGCGCGGGCGAAGTAATTGGCAACCTCAAGCCCGAATTGCTGCCCCCAAACCGCGCCCATATCGGAGAAAACATCGTACATCGGAGTTGTGCGGAAAGGGCGTGCGGCAGGCAGTTCTTCGTTCGGATAAGCGACGGAAAAGCGCTTTTGATAGTTTTCGATCACCTTGGGTAGCGTGTAGCCCGGCGTGATTACATCTTTGCCAAAACGCGCCACATCCATCGCGAATGTATCGCGCTCCGTCTCGCCCTCGATCATCCACTGCGCCAGCATCAACCCGACGCCGCCACCTTGACTAAAGCCCGCCATCACGCCGCAGGCGCTCCAGTAGTTGCGAAGGCCCGGAACAGGGCCGACCAATGGATTGCCATCGGGCGCGAAAGTGAACGGCCCGTGGATCACCGATTTGATGCCAGCGGTTTCCAGCACGGGAAAGCGTTTGTAGGCAAAGGCGATGCTGTCTTCGATCTTGTCATAATCGTCGGGCAATAGTTCGTGCCCAAAGTCCCAAGGCGTGCCATCCACGGCCCAAGGGCGACAGGGTTGCTCGTAAAACCCGATGCATAGGCCACGCCCTTCTTGACGCAAATAACTCTCGCCTGCGGGGTCCATGACATGAGGGTGTTCGCTGCCCATGTTGTAGATTTCGGGGATGTCGTCGGTGACAATATATTGGTGCTCCATCGGGTGCAGCGGCAAGTAAACGCCTGCCATTTCAGCCACTTCGCGTGCCCAAAGCCCCCCTGCATTCACCACATGTTCTGCGTGGATCGTGCCCTTGTCCGTCACCACATCCCATGTGCCGTCAGGGCGCTGGTTGGTTTCTATCACTTTCGTATGGGTCTCTATCACCGCGCCGCCCATGCGCGCCGCCTTGGCATATGCGTGGGTGGTGCCAGAGGGGTCCAAATGCCCGTCCAGCGGATCATAAAGCGCGCCAAGAATGCCATCCGTGTTGGTGACAGGCGCGATCTTTTTGATCTCTTCAGGGCCGACGATCTCTGTCTCAAGCCCCATATAGCGATGCTTTGCGCGCTCTGCGAGCAGCATATCAAAGCGCTCTTGATTGTCGGCGAGCGTGACCCCGCCCACGTGATGCAGCCCGCAGGACATGCCGGTCAGCGCTTCAAGCTCTTTATAAAGCTTGATCGTATAGCCCTGCAGCGCCGCCATATTGGTGTCGCCATTGAGCGTGTGAAACCCGCCTGCTGCATGCCACGTCGAGCCAGAGGTCAACTCAGAGCGCTCGATCAGCATCACATCCGACCATCCGAGCTTGGTGAGGTGATAAAGCACGCTGCATCCGACAACGCCGCCGCCGATCACGGCTACTCTGGTGGTTGTTTTCATCAAGTCATTCCTTCGCATTGCTTGGGGACGATTTTTCTAGAAAAATCGCAGTGCTCGTTGTCAGGTTGCGACATGTATTGTCGCCTTGAGCCATATGAAGCATGTTTGGAGCGATAGGTTTAGATCAAATCCGCCGCTTTCAGGAGTTCTCTCATGCGCACCACAGCACAAGCCGTCGTCATCGGGGGCGGTGTGATCGGCTGCTCGATCCTTTATCACCTCGCCAAGCTTGGCTGGTCCGACGTCGTTCTTTTGGAACGCAACGAACTGACATCAGGCTCGACGTGGCACGCAGCGGCGAACATTCACGGCTTGCATGACAGCACGAATATCAGCCGTATTCAGCACTATACTATGAACCTTTACAATGCCTTAGAGGAAGAAACAGGCCAGTCCTGCGGTGTCTTCCAGCCCGGTTCGCTTTATCTTGCCCAGACCGAAGAGCGCGTGCATCAGCTGCGCCTGCAAGCGGCGAAAGCCAAGCTTTACGGCATGAATTTCTATGAAATCAGCATCGAAGAAGCGCGCGAGCTGAACCCGATGGTGAATTACGACGGCATCAAATGCGTGATGTATGAGCCCGATGGCGGCAATGTGGACCCTTCTGGTGTGACCAACGCATATGCGGTTGGCGCGCGCCAGCGCGGCGCGGAAATTAACCGTTTTACCCCCGTCACCGCGACAGAGCCGCAGGCGGATGGCTCTTGGATCGTCAAGACTCCTAATGGCGACATTCACACGCAATGGGTGGTGAATGCCGCAGGTCTTTGGGGCCGTGAAGTCGCCGCGATGGCCGGTCTGAGTTTGCCGCTGCAACCTACCGAGCATCAGTATTTCGTCACCGAAGCGATGCCAGACGTAGAGGCGCGTGCGACGCGTTTGCCCTCTGTGTCTGATCGCGACGGCGAGTATTATTTGCGTCAAGAAGGGCAGGGCTTGTTGGTTGGGGCCTACGAGAAAGACATGAAGTTCTGGGCAGAAGAGGGCACGCCGCTTGATTTCGCGCATGACCTTTTCCCCGATGATCTCGAGCGTATCGAAGAGAACATGATGAACGCGATTGAACGGGTTCCTGCGGTGGCAGAGGCAGGGATCAAACGTGTGATCAATGGCCCGATGATCTGGTCTCCCGATTCCAACGTTCTCTTCGGCCCTGTCCCAGAACTTGATAACTACTTCTGTTGTAACGGAATTATCCCGGGTTTCTCGCAATCCGGCGGCATGGGCTTGATGGCGGCGCAGTGGATGATCGAGGGCGAAACACAATACGATATGTTCGGCTGGGACGTGGCGCGCTTTGACACTTGGGCCGACAAAGCCTTTACGAAAGCGCGGGTCGAGGACAGCTATGCGCACCGTTTCGCAATTCATTTCCCCAATGAGGAACGCGCCGCTGGCCGCCCCGCGCGCATGCGCCCTGCCTATGCAAAACAAGCAGAGCTTGGGGCCGTATTTGGCCTAAACGCAGGGTGGGAGCATCCATTGTGGTTCGCGCCGCAACAGGGCACGCGCGACACCAACGGCTTCACCCGTCAAAACTGGTGGGGCCCAGTGGGCGAGGAATGCAAAATGCTCCGCGATCGCGCGGGGATCATCGATATCTCTAATTTCGCGAAATATCTGTGCAAAGGCCCCGGCGCAGCTGAGTGGCTCAACGCAGTGTTCGCCAATAATATGCCACAGGCGATTGGCCGTTCTTGCTTAACGCCGCTTATCGGCAAGCGCGGCGGAATTGCCGGGGATTTTACCGTCACCAAACTGGCTGACGACGAGTTCTGGATCATCGGATCCGGCATGGCTGAACGCTATCACAAACGCTTTTTCAAGCAGGTGGCGCTTCCTATGGGCACCACATTCGAGAGCAAAACAGATGCGATGTGCGGCTTCAATGTGGCGGGTCCAAAATCGCGCGAAATGTTGCAGCGCCTGACGAATACGTCGCTGGCGACAGAGGATTTCCCTTTCATGCGTTCCAAATGGATCGAGCTTGCTGGGGTGCGTGCTTTAGCTTTGCGCGTGAGCTTTACGGGCGATCTGGGTTGGGAGCTTCATTGCGCTGAAGCAGATCAAGCGCGGCTTTACGATGCGCTTTTGCAGGCGGGCGCGGCGTTTGGCGCTGGCCCTGTGGGCGGGCGTGCATTGATGAGCTTGCGAGTTGAAAAAGGTTATGGATCGTGGAGCCGCGAGTACAGTCCCGAATATTTCCCACAAGAGGTGGGTCTGGATCGTTTGTGCAAAATGGAGAAGGATTTTCTGAACAAAGAGGCGGTTCAACAAACTTTGGAACACGACGCGCGCGAACATATGGTCTTGTTGCACCTTGATGAGACGGATGTGAGCGCGTCAAACGCCGATGCCACAGGCGGCGAGCCGATCTTCAAAGAGGGCGTTGGCATTGGCCGTGTGACGTCCGGCACCTATGGCTACACCGTTGGCATGAGCCTCGCGCTTGGCTTCGTGAAAGACGCAGGTCCCGGTGATCAGGTCGAGGTCATGGTCCTCGGTCAACCGCATCGCGCAACAATCCTAAGCGCGCCGCCCTTTGACCCGGCTGGCACCCGCCTTCGCGCCTAAATCACCTCTATAGACTTCTTTGGTCCACAAATATCCCGGGGGTGTGGGGGCTGGCCCCCACTTAAGAGTAGGGTGCGTGATTTCACGCACCCTACGCGCGCAGCACACTACGGACGCTCGCTTTTCTCAAATTTCGGCAGCATGGCGCTAAAGTCTTTGCCAAGCCCATCTTCATCCTCAACAAACTGCGCATAAAGCGCTTGCGCCATCGCGCCCATCGGCGTGTCTGCCTTGACCGAAATCGCCGCTTCTTGTGACAGCCGCAAATCTTTCAACATCAATTCAGCCGCAAACCCCGGTGCGTAATCATTATCCGCAGGGCTTTCAGGGCCAACACCAGGCGCAGGGCAGTAAGTATTCATTGACCAGCTATACCCAGAGGACGTGCTGACAACATCGAACATTTTCTGACGATCCAGCCCCAGCTTATCCGCCAACGCAAAGCTCTCGCAGGTGGCGATCATCGTCGCACCAAGGATCATGTTGTTGCAAATTTTCGCCGCTTGACCATTGCCAGAGGCCCCGCAATGCACGCTTTTTTGCCCCATAATCTCGAACAGTGGCAGCGCTTTTGCATAGCCCTCGTCGCTGCCGCCCACCATGAACGTCAAAGTGCCACCCGATGCGCCCCCAATGCCGCCCGACACAGGCGCATCTAGCGCAAAAAGCCCCGCGGCGGTGCATTTATCGGCCACCGCGCGGGCGCTTTCGACATCGACGGTTGAGCAATCAAGCAGCGCAGCGCCAGCGCGCATCGCGGGGATCAGCTCATCGGCAACAGCGCGCAAAATCGCGCCATTGGGCAGCATTGTGATGACCACATCTGCGCCCTCAGCCGCAGCAGCAGCGCTTGGCGCGCTCGCAACGCGCGGTGCAGTGGTGCCAGCCACGTCAAAGCCCGTCACACTATGGCCCGCCGCGGCCAAATTGGCCGACATCGGCCCGCCCATATTTCCAAGCCCGATAAATCCGATTTTCATCGCTGTGCTTTCCTCTTCAAATGTCAGCTTGTCTCGCCCCAATGGGCGCAACATGAAAGAGACATCAACCGCAGGCACTTTGTCCAGAGTATGTTTCCATTTCGGCGCGCGATCCTTGTCGATTATCGCGGCGCGAATACCTTCAAGAAAATCGCCGTGCTCCATGGCGCGGTAGGTATAGCGGTACTCAAGTTCCAGTGCGCGCTCGATATCAGAGGCACCGCGCAAACGGTGGATCATTTCGACGGCCACCGCCATTGCCAGCGGCGCATTGCGCGCGATGGCTTTATGGGCTTTGAGTGCGAATTCCGACCCGTCATTTTGCAGATTGCGGCAAATATCATTCAGGCTTTCACCGCAGAAACAGCTCTCAATCCGTTCTAATTCTGGCGCGATGCTGGGCGCGGGCGCGCTCTGCTCGGCGTTCAAAAGGCCCTCGAGGCTGCCGGTTTCAAACAGATCCGCTTTCAGGGCCTCCCAATCAGCTTCCGCGATGAAATGATCCGCAAAGCCGCATAAAATCGCATCGCCCGGACCCATGCGTGCAGTGGTCAGCGCAAAGTATTCACCTAGCCTTTGCGGCGCATGTGCCAATAACAGCGATCCGCCCACATCTGGCACCAAGCCGATGCCGCACTCCGGCATAGCAATGCGGCTGCGCTCGCCAACAACGCGATGCGAGGCATGACAGCCCACGCCAACACCGCCGCCCATGGTGAACCCTTGCAAAAAGCTGACAATCGGTTTGCCAAAATTGGCCAAACGCGCGTTGAGGCGATATTCATCGCGCCAAAAGGTTTGACCAAATGTGAAATCACCCGCGCGCCCGCTTGCATAGAGATCGGCAATATCGCCGCCTGCACAAAACGCTTTTTCGCCGATAGCATCGATCACAATCAAAGCAACCTTTGGATCGCGTGCCCAGCTCTGAAGCGCGCTATCGATTGCGCGCACCATATCATATGTCAGCGCGTTCAGTGCGCTTGGGCGATTTAGCGTGATATGACCTGCTTGGCCGTTGATGCGGACGTGAATGTCGCTCATGAACTGCTCACTTCTTCAAATAGATCTGGATTTGTTAACGTTTATTGACGCTTTGGAGGCGTAAGGGCAACACATTGAGCGCAAATTAGCCAGCAAGGGTGCGCCCTGCGTTGTGATCAAGGGCGCGCAGGCGATAGGATCGCCTAACACACTGGGGCGATTAACATGGAGCGCACTGCCACGCGCATCACAATCGCAGCTGCGACACGGCAAAGGCCGCGTATGTTGGCTGATCTTCTTCAATCTTTGCAGGCCTTGGATGTGCCGCAAGGAGCAGAGATCTCTTTCGTTTTTGTCGAAAATGATACCGCCCTTAGCATCGAGGCGGTTGTGGATGAGTTTCACAAACGCACGGGCTGGCCAGCCATTGCAATTCTCGAGCCACAGCTTGGCATCTCGGAAGCGCGCAACCGCGCGATCGAGGTGGCTTTGGCAAATGGCGCGGATTGGCTTGCTTTTGTCGATGACGACGAGCAAGTGCGCCATGATTGGCTGCGCATCCTTTGGTCCGCCGCGAAAGAGGCTGGCGCGCAGCTTGTTGGGGGGCCGGTGGTGCCGATTGCGCCTGTGATGGGCTCCTCGGATATGCAAAACGAAGTGTTAAAGTATTACGAAAAAGCCGCATCGGTGAATGATGCGCGCAAGGAAGCGGCGATGCTCGCCAATCGCCGTTTTGATCTTGAAACGAACAATTGGATGGCGGACCTGTCTGCGATTGAAATGGCTGGATTACGGTTTGATCCAGAGTTTGGTCTGAGCGGCGGTGAAGATACGGATTTTTCGCGGCGCGCATATAAAGCGGGTTTGACATTGGCTTGGGCACCTAAAGCTATCGTTTTGGAAGAAGTGCCAAACGAGCGGCTTAGCGCCGCATACATAGCGGATCGCGCGCGCGCGCAGAGCATTACCAAGTTTCAAATGATGCTGGCAGAAAAGCCGGGCGCGGCCAAACCGCGCGCTGTGGCGCAAATCATTGCGAAAGGGATGTCCGGCGCTCTGCGCATTGCGCTTTCACCCATCTTGGGGCGTTATTCCTATTATCGCGGAGTGCGCGCGCTTGGTATTGCGCAGGGGTTTATTGCGGGGCTGCGCGGCGAAGGTCAGGCGCGCTATTCACATGTGACAGGCGAGTGAGTTCGCGGTCCCAAGAGATGAGTTTAAGGGCAAGATGAAGAGGCGGAGCGGCGCGCAGCTGCTCGCGAGATGCGCGCCGTGTTCTTTGGTTAGTCCATCGCTTTGAAGTTGAATTCGCCGCCTTGCTTGATGCCAGAGGGCCAGCGCGATGTGACGGTTTTGGTGCGTGTGTAGAATTTGAACGCATCGGGTCCGTGCTGGTTCAGATCGCCAAACACCGATTTTTTCCAACCGCCAAAAGTGTGATAGGCCAGCGGCACAGGGATCGGCACGTTGATGCCAATCATGCCCACATTCACGCGGCTGGCAAAGTCACGCGCTGCATCGCCATCGCGGGTAAAGATCGCAGTGCCGTTGCCATACTCATGATCCATCGCGAGCTTCAGGGCTTCCTCATAGGATCCCGCACGCACGGTTGACAGCACAGGGCCGAAAATCTCGTATTTGTAGATATCCATATCGGGCGTGACGCGGTCAAACAAATGCGGGCCGACGAAAAAGCCTTTCTCGTAGCCTTGCAGATTGAAACCACGTCCATCAATGACCAGCTCCGCACCTTGATCAACGCCTGTTTGCACAAGCCGTTCGATATTGGCTTTCGCCGCAGCAGTGACAACAGGGCCATAATCCACATCATTGCCAGACGTGTACGGGCCGACCTTTAGTTTCTCGATCTTGGGCACAAGCGCCTCGATCAAGCGATCAGCGGTTTCTTCGCCCACGGGAACAGCGACGGAGATCGCCATGCAGCGCTCGCCCGCAGCGCCATACCCTGCGCCCACAAGCGCATCGGCGGCTTGCTCCATATCCGCATCGGGCATGATGATCATATGGTTCTTCGCACCGCCGAAGCATTGCACGCGTTTGCCGTTGGCGCAGCCAGTGGCGTAGATGTACTCTGCAATGGGCGTCGAGCCAACGAAGCCGACTGATTGGATGATTTCGTCGTGCAAGATCGCATCGACCGCTTCTTTATCGCCGTTCACCACCTGCATGATGCCTTTGGGCAGGCCCGCTTCCTCGAGCAGCTCTGCAAGCATTAGCGGCACAGAGGGGTCACGCTCGGATGGCTTCAGGATAAACGCATTGCCGCAGGCGATCGCAGGAGCGCACATCCACATGGGGATCATCGCGGGGAAGTTGAATGGGGTGATGCCAGCGGTCACGCCAAGCGCTTGGCGCATCGAATACATGTCAATGCCAGGGCCAGCGCCGTCGGTGTATTCACCCTTAAGCAATTCGGGCGCGCCGATGCAATATTCCACCACTTCAAGGCCGCGCTGCACATCGCCTTTGGCGTCGGGGATTGTTTTGCCATGCTCGCGGCTTAGCGCCTCTGCGAGCTTGTCCATATCGCGGTTAAGCAGGCCAACAAAGGCCATCAACACGCGCGCGCGGCGCTGTGGATTGGTCGCGGCCCAGCCAACCTGCGCCTCTGCTGCGATAGCAACGGCCTTGGCCATTTCATCAGCGTTGGCAAGCGGCACCTTGGCTTGGACTTCGCCCGTCGCAGGGTTGAAGACATCTGCGAAACGGCCAGACGTGCCTTTGACATGCGCGCCGCCAATGTAGTGTGTGAGTTCTTGCATGGAATCCTCCTAATGATTGGATGCAAGTTTAATCTTGCAAAAATGCTTTGAAAAGATGCAAATATCCCAAAAGGTTTTGCGAAATTGCAAGAGGTGCGCCGTGGCAGACAATTGGGATGATTTGCGCGTCTTTCTTGGCGTAGCGCGAGGACAGAGCCTGTCTGCTGCCGGAAAACAGTTGAAAATCGACCCTGCTACAGTTGGCCGCCGCATCGCGCGCTTAGAGCAGGCAATGGGTACGGCCTTGTTTGCGAAATCTCCCCTAGGATATGAGCTGAGCGCAGCGGGCGCGCGCCTTGTGCCTTTGGCTGAGCAGGCGGAGCAAACTATGGGCGCGGCGAGCGATTTGCTTGGTGCGCAGGGCATCACAGGACAAGAGATCAGCGGCAGTATTCGCATCGGTGCGCCCGATGGTTGCGCGAATTTCCTTTTGCCGCAGGTCTGCGCGAAGATCGTCGAAAAGAACCCTGAGCTTGATATTCAGATCGTCGCTTTGCCGCGTGTTGTGAATCTAAGCAAGCGCGAGGCCGACATGGCGATTACTGTAAGCGCGCCGACGGCGGGGCGTCTAAGCGTGCAAAAACTGAGCGATTACAAGCTGCACTTGGCCGCAACGCCAGATTATCTCGGCGCGAGTGCGCCGCTGCGTGCGCTCAGCGATCTAAGCCAGCACCGCATGATTGGCTATATACCTGACATGATTTTCGACAAAGAACTCGACTATCTGAGCGCACTCGGTGTGCAGCGTGTGCCGCTTGCCTCTAACTCGATCTCGGTGCAATTCAACGCCATCCGCCAAGGGGCAGGTTTGGGCATTGTGCATGATTTCGCGCTACCTGCCGCGCCCGAGCTGCAGCGCGTGCTGATCGACAAAGTTAGCCTGACGCGCAGCTTTTACTTGGTGCGCCACAGCTCAGATCGTCGTTTGCAGCGCTTGAACCGATTTGCCGAGGCATTGGCTACTGGACTTCGCGTAGAGATTGCAAAGCTCGAGGCATGGTGCACGCAAAAGGATGTATCGTGAACTTGACAGAGACCAGCTTTGCGGGAACTCTGGGGATATTCTAAAAATCAAAGGAGACCTGCCTATGTTGGTTCAGCAAATCCTTAATGCCAAGGCAAGCACAGACGTTATGACTGTTGCGCCTGGTACTTTGGTGCGCGATGCGGCGCAAATTTTGGCCGAAAAACGCATCGGAACAGTGGTGATTTCGCGCTCGGGTGAAAGCGCTGATGGGATTTTGTCAGAGCGTGATATCGTGCGCGAACTGGCGGCGCATGGGGCAGGGTGCCTTGCGCAAAAGGTCGATGATTACATGACGACAAAGCTGGTGACCTGCACGCGCGCCGATACAGCGGATGAGGTGCTGCGCCAAATGACCGAGGGGCGTTTTCGCCACATGCCGGTTGTGGAAGAGGGTAAATTGGTAGGCTTGATCACGCTTGGCGACACGGTCAAAGCCCGCCTGAGCGAGCTGGCGATGGAGAAAGACGCGCTGGAAGGGATGATCATGGGGCATTAATTTGCCCCAAACGCAGGTTCTGACTTGCACCCGCGCGCGCAATATTGTTGCGTGCACCGCAAGAAATACTGGAGCACCTCTATGCGCGTTGGTCTTTATCCCGGCACTTTTGACCCTGTCACCCTAGGTCACATCGATATCATTCGCCGCGCCTGCGCTTTGGTCGATAAACTGGTGATAGGCGTTGCAATCAATCGCGACAAGGGCCCTATGTTTTCGCTCGAAGAGAGGGTTGCGATGATCGAGCGTACCTGTGCAGAGCTGAGCGCGCAAACCGGCGTCGAGATTGTCGCGCATCCATTCGAGAACCTGCTGATCGATTGCGCGCGCGATGTGGGCGCGCAGATCATTGTGCGCGGATTGCGCGCGGTTGCTGATTTTGAGTATGAATATCAAATGGTTGGCATGAACCGTGTTCTGGACAATTCGATTGAAACGGTCTTTCTCATGGCAGAGGCTCAGCATCAGGCGATTGCGTCAAAGCTGGTGAAAGAAATCGCGCGCCTTGGCGGCGATGTCTCTCATTTCGTCTCGCCTGAAGTGAATGCAGCGCTTATCGAACGTTTGGGCTAGCGCATTTAGCTCGCGTCCAATGCTTCGATGATGGGCGAGAAATCCGCTGCCTTAAGGCTCGCGCCGCCTACAAGCGCGCCATCCACATTTTCAACAGCAAAGATTTCGGCGGCATTCCCTGGCTTGACCGAACCGCCGTAAAGCAGGCGAATGCTGCGCGCGATCGCAGGGCCAAAGCGTTGCTCAAGACGCAGACGGATGAAATCATGCACCTCTGAAATTTGCGCGATGCTGGGCACTTTTCCCGTGCCAATCGCCCAAATCGGCTCGTAAGCGATGACCAGCGTTTCGCCGGATATGTCGTCAGGAACAGATCCTGCAAGCTGACCCGCGATGATATCAAGCGTGCTACCTGCCTCGCGCTCTGTTAGTGCTTCACCCATGCAAATAATGACGCGCAGTCCGGCTTCTAGGGCGCTCTGCGCTTTGCCGCGCACGTCTGCGTCTTGTTCACTGTGATCGGCGCGGCGCTCTGAATGGCCAAGAATCACATAGCTTGCGCCCGCATCGATCAGCATTTCAGCAGAAATATCGCCCGTATGCGCGCCGCTTTGCTTGTGATGACAGGATTGCGCACCAAGGGTGATTGGCCCGGTTTGCGTAAATGCAGCGGCGCGATGCAAAAGCGTATCTGGCGGGGCGATCATGATTTCGGACAGCGCGCCCGTGTGTGTCTGCGCCAGCGCTTCGATCTGTGCCAGATCCGCGCTTTTTCCGTTCATTTTCCAGTTGCCTGCTGCCAATTTGCGCCGCATATCACTCTCCGCAGTTTTGTTTGCCCTTAGGTCAGCCAATTCGCGGGCAAGGTCAAGGCTTTGCAGCTGCTGCTTCGGCCTGAAGCTCTTCTACGTCTTTGAATTTTATGGATTCGCCACAGCCGCAAGCATCTGTCACATTGGGATTGCGGAACTTAAACCCGGATTCAAGCAGCGATGTTTCGTAATCGATTTCAGTGCCAAACAGGAACATTTGCGCCATGGGCGCAATCATCACACGCGCGCCATTTTGCTCGACCAACTCATCGTTTTTATCGACCTCATCGACGTAGTCCATGGTGTATTCCATGCCCGCGCAGCCGCCCTTTTTGACGCCAATGCGCAAGCCCATGTGACCCTCTTTCGCCATCAGCTTGGCGATCTGCGCCTCTGCTTTTTGGGTGATGGTCACTGCTTGTTTGCCAGGTATGCCGAACATGGGCGTCTCCGCGTGTTAACGTCGATCAAAGATAAGCGCAGCTGCCTGTGCGTACAAGCTTTGCCTGCGCGCTACATAAAACCAAGCTCGAGGCGGGCCTCGTCGCTCATCATTTCCATGCCCCAGGGGGGCTCCCAGACCAGCTCGACATTGACGGTTTTGACGCCTGCCATCGGCTCTATCGCTTCAGCGACCCAGCCGGGCATTTCACCAGCAACAGGGCATCCCGGCGCGGTCAGGGACATCAAGACCTTAACCTCGTTTTCAGGGCTCACATCAATCGTGTAAATCAGCCCAAGGTCATAAATATTCACTGGAATTTCAGGATCATAAACTGTGCGGCACGCCTCTACCAAGCCCTCATAGAGCGGATGATCCGTGCTCGAGGGAGCGATCAGCGGAGTGCCTTCAAGCGGAGTTGCGTCGTTCATGGTCTGCCTCATTCATGTACTTGAGTGTTTATATAGGGATTGCCCGCCTGCACGTAAAGGGTGGTGGTGCAATGACGCGGCGCATTGTATGGGTGGCGATGCCGGCTATCGCGAGCGCCAAGAGGTTCCCTGATGAGCACACTCCCAATTATGCCAGCGCGTACCCCGCCGTCGCGAGCAACTTTGATATTGATAACAGCGGTTTCCGTTCTGACGCTCAACCTATTCTTGCCCTCCTTGCCGTCGATGTCTGCGGATTTCAACGTCAGCTACGGCGCGATGAGCATCGCAATTGCGGGCTATTTGTTCCTCTCTGCGATCCTCGCGCTTTTTCTAGGACCAATGGCCGATCGTTTTGGACGCCGCCCGGTTTTGTTGATCAGCTTTGCAGTCTTCGCGTTTGCCTCTGCAGGGGCGGCGATGACGCAAGATTTCACCATGTTTTTGGTGTTTCGCATGCTGCAAGCGGTCTGTGCGACTGGCTCAACCCTATCACGGGCGATTGTGCGTGACATGTATCCGCCCGGCAAAGGCACTTCCGTATTGGGCTATATCGCAATGGCCATGGCCGTGGCCCCGATGATTGGACCTTTGGCGGGTGGCGTGCTTGAAGAGACGCTGGGCTGGCGATCCGTCTTTTGGGTTTTTGCGCTTTTGGGTGTCTTCAGCGTTGTCTTGATCTGGCTCGATCTAGGTGAAACCGCCAAAGGAAAGGTCAAAACCGCAGCAGAGCAGATCCAAGGGTATAAGGATGTCACGCGCTCTTGGGCCTTCTGGAGCAACACTTTGGTGCTTGGATTTTCTATCTCTTCGTTCTTTGTGTTCCTGGCCGGTGCGCCCTTGCTTGCGAGCGATATTTACGAGTTAAGCCCGAGTTTCGTAGGTTTCGTGATGGGAACAACCGCCGTTGGCTATTTCCTTGGCAGCTTTATCACAGGACGTATCGCTGAACATGTATCGCTGGGCGGGATGATGATTTGGGGGCGATGGGTTGGCGTGATCGGCCCTGTCTTGGCTCTGATCAGCGTGCTCTTGGCGGTCGACAATGCCTATTTGGTGTTCGCTTTGATGGCCACAGTTGGCATGGCGAACGGCATTAGCCTTGCGGCGGCCAATACTGGCGCGATGAGCGTGCGACCTGATCTTGCAGGCAGTGCTGCGGGTCTTTCGGGTGCTATTGGCACCGCAATGGGCGCCGTCTTTAGCGCAATTACAGGGGTGTTGATCACCGCTCAGAACGGCGATTGGCTCTTTTGTCTGTTGATAACATTGACTTGTGCAGGCGCTTTGCTCGCGGCATATCCTGCCGCTAAGACCTTCGAGGGCATAAAATAGGGCCAAACGTCTTTTCAAATGCCATCCCTAAGAGTAGGCAGCGCGCTATGACAGAACGTTTCTCATATA
>CAYQZI010000008.1:12825-35790 GCA_964421835.1 uncultured Planktotalea sp. | reverse complement strand
GCATTCAACGCGCCAGCTTTGTCGCGCAAATCCCCCGCCAGATTAAGCGGCCCAATGCGCCCCGCATAGGCCAGCGTCTTCAAACCTGAGCGCGTGTGCGCACGGGGGATAAGGCCGGGGACAGGCCAATAGGGCAGATAGGCTTGCGCAGGCGTCGTTTTCACCGTCGGATTCTGCAAAATCTCGAAATCCACATCGAACAGCCGTGGGTAATCTGCACGCATACTGACCCGAAACTCGCCCGCGCGCGCGCCAATGCTGCGCCATCCCATCACATGGGCAAAGTTAATCGCACCGCTGCGCGCGCTTGTGCCAACGCTAAGACCTTCGCGAAACTGCCGCAGCACCAGCCACGACTGTGCCACCCAATTAAAGCGTCCGCCCAGCCAATAGGGATAGCTCTCGCCCAACACGCGGTCCGGCAAAGCCGCGACCTGCTCGGCAAAGGCAGGAGGAATTACAAAATGGATCGACAAACGCATCTCCTTTTGTCGAAATCGTTCAAATATCTAATCGGTTTCAAATGACTTTTCTATCTCGCGGCGCTGCGCGTCTGTTAAATTTGGTAGTTCCTCTTTTCGCAAAAGCACGCGCCGAAGCGCTTTAAATGGGCCTGCTTTGCTCATACGCCGAAGCAGCGGCGACATAAAATCATTGCGCGCAAAGGCCCTTAAATAAGGTGGGATGTTTTCAACAACAGTTCCCTGATCTGTTTTCACTTTCGCATTGCTGTGCTGCAAAGGAAAGTCAAACGCTTCAAGCGCCGTTTCAGGCAGGCCGATAAAGGCCAAAATGTCAGCGACGCTGTCGCGCTGGCGGGAAACAAAATCATCAAAAGCCAGCGTGAGCAAAGGCGCATCGGGGAAGGCGTCTTTAAAATGCGCTTCATTTTTTTTGAACAGAAACATCTCGCTTTGGAAATCTTGCCGCGCGCAGATGCGATGCACGAAATCTGCCAGCGTTTTATCGATCAGGCGATGGTTCACATGCGATTTGTTCGAGCGGATCTGAACATAAACAGAGCGCATCAACTCTGGCAGATCGCGCGTTCCAATCATCAAAGACACCTGCGCGCGCTCAAACACCTGCCCCAAGCGCGCGGCGCTGCGCTCTGGGAAAATGCGCGCGTTCACCTGCCGACTTGACCAGCTAGAGTATAAGAAGTGCTCATTCGACAGCACAATTGGCCCATTGCCCGCCAAACTCGAAACAAGCTTGACATAGTCTGCTCGAAGCGCTGGAAGCTTCGCTTGGAAATCAGCCTCATCCTCGATGTAGAGCGCAGCGGTCAATGCCACAAAGAAATCGCGGCGGGCGGGCGATGTATCACGCGGGAAACCACCCATGCCAAGATAGCGAATATGCCTCGCTTGATAGAGCGTTTCGAACACTGCATTTTGCAGCGTGCTTGTGCCTGTTTTCGGATACCCGAGATGAAGAATAAGCTTGCTCATATTACGCGGCCTTAAGAGTTTGAATGCGCCGCAAAATGGCGAAGCTGCACAGCGCGACCAAAATGCTCGCATAGGCAAGCGCGCCGGTCCCCGCTCCGCTTAAGCCAAAGACGAAAGGTCCCAAGACCGCCCCAAGCGCAAACCCGGCAAACGCGATCAAGTTAAACGCGAAAAAGCGCCAGCTGCCAAAAGCGATTTGCGTCAGAGAGGCCAAAGAAAACGCGCTTGCGTATATCGCCGTGCCTGAAGCCAACAGCAGCAAGATGGGCTGCGCTGCGCGGAACTCTGCGCCAAAGAACGCCGACAACAAATCCGCTCCGAAAAAGATCAACACTGCAAAAGCCAGCGCCGAGATAAGCGCCGCCATTTTGGTGATTTTGAATGCCAATCGAGCCGCAAGCACGAACTGCCCTGAAGAGGCCATACGGCTAAATTCAGGATAGACCGAAATGCGCGCCGCCTCGGAAAACCGCGACAGCAGCGCAGCCAAGCGATAAGCCACACCAAACAAGGCCGCAGCAGAAGGTCCAAGAAGCGCGCCAACGATCAAAATTTCGCCGCGCTGGCGAACGGCATTCAGCGCGCTCGAGGCACTGACCCCAAATGCAAAGTTCAAGAACCTTTTGCGCGCGATCCGGTCAAATCGGGGGTTTGGGTTGTCATCCTTTTGGGCGTTGATTTTCGCGTATGCCACGTAAAACAGCGCAAAAGAGGCCACAGTCGACACAGCCGGAATTGTGATCAGGTAGATGTGCAACTCAGCGCCGATCCAAAACAGCACCGCAGCATTGAGCAACAAAAGGGTGGCTTGCATCACCTCGATCGACACCGCGAGGCCAAAGGCCCCCAGCAAGCGCAGCGCTCCAATAGAGGTCCCCCGCCCTAAGAAGATCAAAGACATCGCAAAATAGAGGCCAAGCTTGGCCGTCTCAGGATCAAGCCCGAGCAAGGACGGAGCGCCAAGTAGCAGAGCCGCGACTATCAACGCGGACACACTGGCAGCAGCGAAATCAAGCCCAACGCCATAAAGCCACAAGGCTTTCAGGCTTCCGCGTCCTTCAATATCAGCGCCGACCTTAGCAAAGCTCTGCCAGTTCTGAAAACTGACAAGCTTTGACACCAACTCGCATGTGGCTTGCACCAAGAACAACTTGCCCAGATCTTCGATCCCTAGCGCGCGTGTGTTCATCGCAAGCGCGAAAAAGCCAAGCACCGTTATGACAACTTGGCCCGAAAGCACTTTGCTGAAGTTGTTTAAAATTGTGCGCCACGCAGCCGTCATCAAGCGTTCCAAGTCACCCAAGCGAGAGTTTTCATTCTTGTTTTGCCCTGTAATCCAGCGCTTTCAAGCGTCGCAAGGAGACCACGGTAAAATATCCGATACCCTGCATGCGCGCGAGACGTCTAACCGATATCAATGTGCAAACAAAGGCTTAAAAGATGGCCAGAGTTGTTCAATGCTATATAGATACACGGCAAGCGTGAATGCGGCACCCCATTGATGCAGCACTGGCCTTCGCGGATAATCTTGAGTAGCAGTCATCCAATCTCTTTTCCAAGAAACATTATTTCGACAAATCGGACTAGGTGAGTACATGAAAAAAGCCCTTATTACAGGCGTGACGGGTCAAGATGGCTCTTATTTGGCAGAGCTGCTGCTGGAAAAAGGCTATGAGGTGCATGGCATCAAGCGGCGCGCGTCGCTTTTTAACACGGGCCGGATCGATCATATCTACGAGGACCCGCATTTGCAGACCCAGCGTTTCAAGCTGCACTACGGTGATCTAAGCGATGCGCTTAGCCTGACGCGGATCATTTCTGAAATCAAGCCTGATGAAATCTATAATCTCGGTGCGCAGTCACATGTCGCGGTCAGTTTTGAAGCGCCTGAGTATACCAGTGATGTCGATGGTATGGGCACGTTGCGCATGCTTGAAGCGATCCGCTTCCTTGGGCTTGAAAAGAAAACACGGTTCTATCAAGCCTCGACTTCCGAGCTTTATGGCCTTGTGCAGGAAAGCCCGCAAAGCGAAACAACACCATTTTATCCGCGCTCGCCTTACGCGGCGGCCAAGCTTTATGCCTATTGGATCACCGTGAATTACCGCGAAAGCTATGGGATGTTTGCCTGCAACGGCATTCTGTTCAATCACGAAAGCCCGCGCCGTGGCGAAACCTTTGTAACGCGCAAGATCACACGCGGTTTGGCGAATATCGCGATGGGTCTCGAGGATTGTTTGTACATGGGCAATATCGACGCGCTGCGCGATTGGGGCCATGCAAAAGACTATGTCAAAATGCAGTGGTTGATGTTGCAGCAAGACACCCCGGAGGACTTTGTCATCGCCTCGGGCAAGCAGCACTCAGTACGCGATTTTATCCGTTGGGCAGCCGAGGATCTGTCAATCGAGCTAGCGTTCTCTGGCAGCGGCGTTGATGAAATCGCGACTGTTACTTCGGTCGATAACAGTATTGCGCCAAAGATCTCTGTGGGCGATGTGATCTTGCGGATTGATCCACGCTATTTCCGCCCCGCTGAAGTGCAATCCTTGCTGGGCGATGCGTCAAAGGCAAAGCGATTGCTGGATTGGGAACCCGAGATTACCGCGCGCGAGATGTGCGGCGAAATGCTTGCCGCTGATCTGAAAGCAGCGCAGCGCCAGGCGCTTCTGATCGAGCACGGGCTTGATCTACCAGTGAGCCAAGAAGGATAGCGCAATGACTTTCGATCTTACGGGCAAACGTGTTTGGGTGGCAGGGCATCGTGGGATGGTTGGCAGCGCCGTGGTGCGCCGCCTTGCGCAAGAAGACTGCTCAGTGATCACTGCCGGACGCGATCGCCTTGATCTTACCCAACAAACGCAGGTCGAGGCCTGGATGGCCGAGCACCGCCCCGACGCCATCGTGCTTGCCGCAGCAAAAGTTGGCGGCATTCTTGCCAATGATACTCAGCCCGTCGATTTCTTGCTCGAAAACCTACAGATCCAAACCAACATCCTAAGCGCCGCGCACCGCGCCGATGTGGCGCGTGTGTTGTTCCTTGGCTCGTCGTGCATTTATCCGCGCGAAGCGCCGCAACCCATTCCCGAGGACAGTCTTCTGACCGGTCCTCTTGAGCCAACCAATGAACCCTATGCGATTGCCAAGATCGCTGGCATCAAATTGGTGCAAGCCTATCGTAAGCAATATGGCCGCGATTGGATCTCCGCGATGCCAACCAATCTTTACGGACCGGGGGATAACTACGATCTAACCTCGAGCCATGTTCTGCCTGCGCTATTGCGCAAGGCGCATGAAGCCAAGGAAAACCAAGCGCCGCAATTGACGCTTTGGGGCTCTGGCAAGCCGCTCAGAGAATTTTTGCATTGCGATGATTTGGCTGATGCTTTGGTGTTCTTGCTTATGCGCTACTCTGGCGACGAACACATCAATGTCGGATCTGGCCAAGAGGTCTCTATCAAGGCGCTCGCAGAAACGATAATGGACGTTGTAGGACACAGCGCTGAGCTGGTTTTTGAAACGTCAAAACCCGATGGAACACCGCGAAAATACATTGATTGCGAACGCTTAACCCAATTGGGCTGGGATCGCGCACGTCCCTTGGAAGATGGGATCAAAGATGCCTATGCGCATTTCTTGAAAACTTTTTCTTAAAGGCTGAAATATTCAGAACTCTGAGCCCAACAGTGCAAAGTCATCGCTTTTGGCCCTTAAGTGCAAAGCATCAAACATGTGTTGAACGCGACGTTGACTAATCATTCATCAGATCAACTTTTACGTGCTACAACCCTGCCCACTTCATTGACCCGCATAAGGAGAGATGGTAGGCGTAGGTACATTTTAGAAGTTACTTTCAAATACCTCTGAGGATCTGCGCTACTATGAGTGTTCATGATTTTTCAAACCTGCAACTACATAACCCAGACCCTTCGCATCAAGGTCCAAACAAGGCACGTTTCTTCTTTTTCAAGCGGGTCTTTGATATTGTGTCTTGCATCATCCTTTTGCCAATCTTGCTGCTCAGCGGACTTGCCCTTTTGGTGCTTAACCCTTTCGCAAACAGAGGCAAATTGATCTTTGTTCAAAGTCGAATGGGGCAAGATTGCAAACCGTTTCTTGCGTATAAGTTTCGCACAATGTCCGATAACGTCGAGGTCCAGCGCAGCTCAGATAGCCCGCTAGAGGCAGAGCGCATTACAAAGCTTGGCTACCATCTGCGCAAGCTGCGCATCGATGAGCTGCCGCAAATCCTAAACGTTTGGCGCGGCGAAATGAGCATGATCGGCCCACGCCCCGATTATTTTCTCTACGCTTCTGAATATATCGAAAGCGTTCCGGGTTATTCGGACCGTCATATCATCCGGCCCGGTATAAGCGGCTTGGCGCAAACTGAAATCGGGTATGTCCAAAGCATTGCCGGCACCAAACTGAAAGTCTCGGCTGATCTTGAGTACATTCAGAACTTGGGATACATGCAAGAACTGCGCATCGTCTGGCAAACCATTGTCGTCGTTTGCATGCGCGCAGGAAATTAAAGCCAAACGCCAAAGGGAAATCTTGGCCGATTTGAGGGATCAATGAGCCTGATTTCAACGTTCTTGCGAAAATGGCGGGCACTTTGGCGCTACGGATGGCAAGAACGGCTGCTCTTGATACCCGTGTTTTGTCTTTTGGGCCTCGCAAGGGCCATGGTGCTTTGCCTTGCTTTTCGCAGATACGTTTGGATCTTTGGGCAAAGATCAAGCGATGACACGCCTCTGCTCAACAGCAAACAACAAAAACGTACGCGGGTTATTGGCAATACAATTCGCATGGTTGCAAAAGTAACCCCGTGGCAATCCGTATGCTTGCCCCAAGCGATTTGCGCCTGTGTCCTGCTGCGGATTTACCGCGTACCGTTCAAAGTCCGTTTCGGCGTTATGCCAAACGAAAACCCTGATCTTAGCGATCCACTTTTGGCGCATGTTTGGGTGAAGGCAGGCCCTAATATTCCCACGGGCGCTGAGGAGCATGAAAAATACACGGTTGTCGCGACATTCTGTCATGCATGAACGTGTCACCCCATGCAGATGGGATGACACTTGATCTTTACTTTAGCTGCGGCTTGGGAATGTACCCTGCAATGCAATAATGAAGTTCACACCAAGAAACGGGTTTTCAATTTGCAAAGGAATGTTGTTGCCAACATTAAACTCCTGAATGGAATCTGCTGACATGTCTACAAGCGAGCCAGAACCAGGCGAAGCTTCATAGGAAAGCGCACCGCCAAGGACATTGCCATTCGGGTTTTGGACTGTCGCCTGAGCACGTGCTGCCCGCATTTTTACACCATGGTTGTGGCTCGGCAAGTTGGCTGCCAGAATGTTGACCTGCGGTGTGCCGCCTCTTTCGCCCAATCGGTAGGACGGAAGTCCAGGGCCATTGCCCGGGTGCAGCGGAAATCGACCGCGAAGATCGGGCAATGCAAAGGTTGTCCGCCCATCGCCACCATAAATGGTTCCTAGGAGCGAAAACAACGCGCTGTACTGCGAGATTGGCAAAAGCTGCCCGTCACAATAGGCCCAACCGCGCGGCGCAAAGTTGCCACCAAACATAACTATCTGAGCTAGAAAAGGTTCCAAAATGAGTCTCCAAGTTTTTAAATATCAATTCAATGGCACAGTCCGAGAGATGAAGAGCCACTGAACTATGAAAAATGATGCAACCGCTTAAATCCCCTCGGCTTGTTAACACTTTAATAATTTTTTCCGTCCTGTCTCTAAGAAATACACCTCTGACGGGATTTTTTTGTTAGGCCACAGCCTATCTTAGAGTGCCCGTAGCGTCATGTTACGCGACCTGCTAAAGAGCGAAAATGATATCGAAGCCGTCTTCCTCTTTATCTGCGCAAACGCTGTTCATTGCCGCGTGTTGCAGATGGCCGCATGATGCGGAAGCTCAGGCATCTGTGCGCGCGGCGATCTGTGATATCACGGATTGGGAGGCGCTGCTGCAAGCCTGCCAACGTCACCGGGTCTTTGGCTTTGTGCACCGCGCCATCCAGCATCAAGCGGGTGTTCCGCAGCCCTTCATTGACAGGGTGAAACGCGCCGCGCAGAAAACCTCGGTCTACGCGAAACTGCAAGCGCAAGAGGCTGTGCGCCTTGAAACGCAGTTGCACGAAAGCGGGATAAGTTCAATCCAGTTCAAAGGACCGGCATTGTCGCAACTTGCCTATGGATCGCTTGGTATCAAGCGCAGCAAGGACCTTGATATTCTTGTCAGCGCCGCGGATGTCCCCGCTGCAATCGCAAGGCTTGGCGCGCTCGGGTATCGGATCGAAGGTGGCACCTATCCTATTCCACGCGAGCTAAGCGACGCACTTTTGCGCCATCGCAATCAGATCGAACTTATCAATCCGCAAAACATGATCGTCGAGCTGCACTGGCAACTCGCCAGCGCTTCCGGCCTTTTGCCTGACATCGAAAAACAGCTTTCGACGCAGCAAGTCACGCTCGGTGCGCAGGGCGTAGTCACGACGCTAAGCCAAAGCGATTTGTTCATCTATCTTTGCCAGCATGGCGCTTTGCATGACTGGGAGCGCCTTAGATGGCTTGTCGATGTGGCCGCGTTGTACTTTGCAAAAGGTCCAAGCGTCATCGCCCCGTTGCTAAAGGCGGCCCATCAAAAAGGCGCGGGCGTTGCGGCTGAGCAGGCCCAGCTATTGTGTCATCAGCTGTTTGCAACCCCTGCGCCAAGCGTGATTTCCCCGCGCACCCGACAGCTCTGCGCCTATGCCTTACAACGGATCGAGCAACCCTATACCCGCCGCAGGCTTTGGGAAAAGCTCCGGTTCATCGCCCGTCAATGGTGGATGCAGCGGCACTTCTATCCCAACTCCTTTGCTGCGCTTGATCTGCTCAAAGTGCACCGTGCCTCGGTGGATGACATCATCGCCATGCCTTTGCCCGCACGGTGGGATTGGCTTTATCCGGTGCTACGCCTGCCCCGTTGGCTAGGCCGCGCGCTCAGCGCGACGCGTTTGGCGGCAAAGAAATGATCTGATCAAAAAGCGCAGGATCAACCGCGCGGTGCGTGACGACAACAATGGTCATCTGTGGACGCAAACGCCGAAGCGCGTGCAAGATTTGAAGCTCGGACGCACGATCCAAAGCAGAGGTCGCCTCATCCAGGATCAGCAGACCCGGCGCGCGTAAAATCGCCCCTGCAAGCCCAAAGCGCTGGCGCTCGCCGCCCGAAAGCCGCTGACCGCGCTCGCCTGCAAACGTGTTTAGACCCTCCAGTAAACGCGCAACAACTTTGTCCGCGCCCGTCATCTGCAACGCGCGCTGAACCGCTTCCTCAGAAACATCTGCTGTGTTTGCCGCAATCGCCTCTCTCAGCGGCAGATCGATCAGGAACGCATCCTGAGGAACATAAGCAATGCTTTGCGCAATCTGCACGCGCGCGTCGGCATCATGGGTCGGCAAACCCGCGATCTGAACAGTCCCGGCCGAGGGCATGAGCAAACCTGTCATCATATCCAAAACCGTGCTTTTCCCGACACCAGACGGTCCAAGCAAAGCAACCATCTGCCCTGCTTCGACAGCGATCTGCAGATCAACAACTTGAGGTGCCTGCGCGCCAGCGTAGGTAAATGAAACATCCTGAAAGGTGATCGACAAAGGGCCCATGGGTTTCTGCCCCAATTTATATTCTGGCTCAGGATGGGCTTCTAAACGCGCGAGCAATGCTTTTAAAGCGCTATAGGCAGGCAGCATATTCGCGATATGTTGCACCCCTTTGAACAATCCAAAGATCGGCCCTGAAATGCGCGCCATAATCACAACAACCGCGATTAGCGTCACCGGCTCAGTGCCCAGCACGAACAATCCCAGCAAAACCGTCGCGCTAAGCATGACTGCGCTGGCAATCTGAAACAGCGCCTGCGCTTTCGCTTGATCTGCGCCAAATTGCAAAACCTCATGGCGCACCGCGGCGACATTGCCATCAAAGCGCGCAACATGGTCTGCTTCGGCGCGATACACTTTGGCCAGTTTCAAGCCCGCAAAGAATTGCAGCAGGTTCTGCTGAAGCTTTTGGCCCGCCAATGTTTGTCGTTGACCAAGCGACTGAGCGCGCCCGGCAAGACGCGGCAGAACAAGGGCTGACGTGGCAAGCAGCAGCAGGACAAGGCTTGTCAAAGCGGGCGAGACGATAAACGAAATCGCAAGCTGCACAGCAATCAATGCAACAGCCACGCTGCCATAGAGTATTTGATGAGTGCCACCCGCAAGCCGATTGACGTCTTGCAAAATCGCGTGCTGCCCTTCGTGTTGTTGCACGCCAAGCAAGGTTTGCCACTGCGCGCGTGCAACCGCTTGAAACACACGAGAGCGCCATTGATCGATGAAACCCTGCGAGATTTGCGCCAAAAGCACCGTGCGCCGATAGGCCACCAAATTGCGCAACGCGATTAGTATGACAAACCCGATCACCATTGCAATGATCTGGGTCTGAGGCGTTTCCAATCCAAGCGAAACAAGCGTGCTTTGCAGCCATAGGGCAAAAGGCGCATCGCTGCTTCCGGCAACGATTTGCAGGATCGGCAGCAGCAGCAAAAGCCCGATCCCCTCTGTCAATGCACCTGCAAAACTCAGCCCCACCGCACGCATCAAGCGCGCGCGCGCATAGTTCAGAAAATCTTGCAAATATTGACGAAACGTTGCGTACATTCACTCTGCCTTATCGCTTCAGCACCAAAATTCAGCGCCCCTTTAACCAAGCAGCGCTTTAATCCGCTCATATGAGGCCTGCGCACCTGTTTGCTTGGCCCACTTGCCCTGAGACTCTCGCAAATCCTCTTGCTTGTTGCGATACAGCCCCGCTTCGATATTCGCGGCCGCCCGCTTAAACATGTCCTCTGTCGGCGCAAGCTTAGCACATTGCGCAATGCGCGCGACATAGGCCTTTGGCTGCGTGCGCGCTTGTGCATAATCCACCGCATGAACGCGCGAGCGGTAGTTCGACAAATCGCCTGCGAGACGCGATTCCAAAGCGTCAAACGACTGTTGGTAGGTTTGCAAAAACAAGCCTGACATCTGAAGCTCTTCAAGGCGTTTCGCAGGGTCGCTTTGAGACGCTTCTGAAAAATTGGCGACTTCAGAGACCGTCTGCTCGCACGGAATACGGATAGAGACGAAAACGCATGTGATTTGCGCGCTCACCTCTTGCCAAAGCGCGCCTGCATCGCCGTCAACGAAATTGCGAAGATCGGTCTTAAACGCAGATTTCGAATGCCCATGCGTCTTCAAATACTTGAACTCGGGAGAGCGCAGCCCCTTTGCATAAAGCGGGCCAAACTCGAAAAAGCCTTTTGGGTTGGCATCGATATGCTGCTGGCTTGGATCGCGATCAAACCGACGACCAAAAGGGTCAGCGCCCAAAATCTCAAGGGTTTGCATCATCAGCGATGAGCCTGATCGTCCAAGCGTGAGCACTACAATCATATTAACACGTCCCAAATACGCGTGATTTTGCTATCTCTGTCGCGTCTGCTTAGAGACGATACAAACCCAAGTCTATATTGGCAGGAATCCTCTGGCCATCTTTTTGGCTAGGCTCTAAAAATCTCGCATCCCTAGGACATCTTAGACCCCATGACCCCCGCTTTCGATTTGAACACTGGACCCACGCCGCAGCCCCGCTTGCATCGCTATCGCGTGTTTGGCTTGGTGCTGGTGTCAGACATCCCGCTTTGCACATTGGCAGTTGATGCAACGAGCCAAGCCCCGGCGATCACCGTCAGATCAAGCGCAGAGGCACCGGTTGAATTCGAGCCGCAGGATCGCGGCCTTTTGTGGAAAAGCGCGCCCGCCACATTCGCGCTTACGCTGCCAGATGTCGCGACGATCACAGTGCGAAATGGCGATGATGTCTGCATCACTGCCGCGCGTGGAGCGGCGCAAATGCAGATCGAAACGCTGATCTTAAGCGCGGGGCTTGGCGCAGCGATGCAGCAACGCGGCGCATTCCTTTTGCACGCCGCCACCTTTGAAACAAGCGCAGGCGCAGTGGCGCTGGCGGGCGTGTCTGGCTCCGGCAAATCGCTGTTGCTGGGGGCACTTAACAAGCGCGGCTACCCGGTTATTGCCGATGACATCACGGCTGTTACAGCCACCTCAAACGGCCTTTCAGTTGATCCCGCTTGGCCCTGCCTGCGCTTGATGCCGGATGCCTTTGCGCCGCTTGGCATAGAGCCGCCAAACGCAACCTCGCCGCAGCAAGATGGTAAGCAAAATGTTCCCATCGCGCCCTTTGCCGTGCAAAGCACGCAGCTCAATCGAATCGTGTTTTTGCATTGGACGCCCCATTCAGAAATCACCATCGCGCCCGAACAAGGCGTTGCCGCCTTGTCCAAGCTTTCAAGCAATGTCTATCGCCGGACCTTCTTAAAGGGCATGGGGCTGCTCGAGGGCCATTTCAAATCCCTCAATCACGTCGCAGCGCAGGCGCGTTTCAGCTCGCTTACGCGTCCTCATGATCTTGGCGCGTTAGAGCGCGTCGTTGATCGTTTGGAGGACGGGCTTGGCATATCCCCTCCCTGCGCCACAAGCGAAAGCCACCGCACATGAGCGCCGATACCCCGCAGAGCGCAGGCACCTATTGGATCGCCTCTTACCCAAAATCCGGCAATACTTGGCTTCGGCTGTTTCTCAAAACCTACTACGACAACCCGAAAACGCCTTTGTCGATCAACAGTCTGCCCAGCGGCTCGACCGCTTATCTAAGGCGGCATTTCGATGAGCTTTTGGGGCTGGAAACCGCAGATTTCCCTCCAGAGCTGCTGAGCAATCTCCGACCCCGCTGTTATGATCTTATGGCGCAGGGCGACAATTTTAGCTTTGTGAAAACCCACGAATGTTTCACGCGCACCGCTTCGGGCGAGCCTGTGTTTTCTGCTGCCAGCTCTGCGGGCGCTATCGTGATTGTGCGCCATCCCTTTGATGTGGCTGTCTCTTTGTCTCACTTCCTGCGCATCAGCGTTGATGATGCAATCACCAGAATGGCGGGGCCTGATGCGGACGCGGGCGCAAGAACGCTGACCGAAGCGATCCCCCATGAAACAGGTTCTTGGAGCAGCTTTGCACACTCATGGATAAACGGATCCCTGCCCTTTCATCAGCTGCGCTATGAAGACATGCTCGATCACCCCGAAGCGACATTTTCAGGCGTTCTGAAATTCCTGAACGCCCCGCATGACACGGCGCGATTGCGAAAATCCATCGCCTTCACCAGCTTTGATGGATTGAAGAAACAAGAAGCCCAAAACGGCTTTGCAGCCATGCAAACAGGGGCCAGTGCTTTCTTTCGCGCAGGCAAGAAAAACAACTGGCAGCATCAGCTTTCAAGCAAGCAACGCGACAGGTTGCAGCGCGATCATTTCGACATGATGACGCGCTTTCATTATTTGCCGTAAATCCCGCCAAGGTAGTCATTTACAATCTTGAAGGGTACACGCTTAGCTGATAGCCTTTCCCCATTAATCGGAGCCTAAGATGACCATCGATACGACCACCCCCATAGTGCGATCTCCGCATATTTTGGCATCGGAACTCGATGACGAAGTGGTTATGATGGACGTCGAAAATGGGTCCTATTTCAGTATGCCCGGTCCGTCGGGGCGCATTTGGCACTTGCTTGAGACAGAGCAAACTGTTCAATCGCTGTCGCAGGCCCTTGTTAAAGAATATGACGTAAGCGCCGAAGCCTGCGAAGCCGAAGTGCGCCCCTTTATCGACACCTTGCTTGAACGTGAACTAATAGTCCTCCCGAATGGAGAAAATAAATGACCAAAACAAACACACCCTCTTCTGAGACGATGGACAAAAAGCCTTGGCAAACCCTTGAGTTGAAAGTGCTTGATGTGCCTTCAGCGACTATGACAGGTACACGGCGACTAGACCCGCTCGAGGGCTTTTTTGACTACCGTCCGTCCTAAATTTAGACGGTTTGCCACAGACTTGCCGTTTCACATGGCCTTCTGCGGGTGATGTAGCGCCCAAAGAAACCAAACTTCTGTTCTTTACTGGCCGCATCGACAATCTCGATGCATTGGCGCAGCGATGCGACGTGCAAAGCGATGCGACGCTCGCGACAGTGCTGCCTGCACTCTATGAAAAATTCGCGGGGTTAACGCCCGACCTGATCCTTGGCGACTTCGTCATCGCCCTTTGGGATCCAAGCAAGCAGGCAGTCGTTTGCTTTCGCGATGTAAGCGGCTGCGGCCTTGCGTACTATAGCGCAAACAACGAATATTTCGTCATTGCTGAAACAATCGAAGACGTTCTTGCCACGGGCGACATTGACCGCGCGCTTGACAAAGCCTTTGTGTTCAAAGCCCTATCGCACCCTTATTATCATCCCGAACGCACCTATCTCAAAGCTGTCAGAAAGATCCCGCCGGCGCATATCGCAACCATCACCCGCGAAGGGAATACACTTGCGCGCTATTGGGATCCCCGCAACATCGCTGTGATGGATTATTCCAAGCCAGACGAGGTTCATCGCCGCTTTCGCGCGCTCTTCAAACAAGCTGTGCAAGACCGTTTGCCCAAACACGACAACATCGGTGTGCATCTAAGCGGTGGAATGGATTGCACGTCTGTGGCTATTCTTGCCGCCGAGGTCTTGCGCGCGGCCAATCGCCCGGATCCAACCACCTTCGCGTGGCAACCCCCGCCAGATGAGATCGAAACTCTAAGCGGCGCTGCGAAAGAAACTTGGCAAGCCGCCTACCCCGATGAATACAAGCTCATCACCAGCGCCATAGAACGCTCTGGATTGACGCCGCACTATTGCCCGATAACCAAGCAAGATTGCCTTGAGATTTGGCAGCGCGACGACGTGATTGCACGCGCAACAGGGGCTATTTATGGCGAATGGCCGGTCCAGAAACGCGCTAAAGCGCTTGGCGTCAAAACCATTCTCACCGGCGTGGGCGGCGACGAAGTTGCCTCGTTCAATGGTCGCGGCTACTTGCCCGGGCTTGCGCTGCGCTTGAAATGGATCGCGCTTTATAAGTTCGCGAAAGCAACAGGCAGGAACGGCTTCAAAGCCATCGCATCAGAGCTGCGCACAGGTCTCTATGCGCTTTTCACCCCAGAGGCATTGCTGCACGGTTTCATCCGCGAAACCTCTTTTGGCATCGCAAAATGGAAGACCTGCCTGCGCGTTATGGCGCGAAAGACCCAAACGGAGTTCTTGTTAACCCCAGCTGAAAAAATCGAGCTGAGCCATGTCATCAGCTATCTTGATCAAAGCGTGTTCCAAGGCGTGACGCCGCTGCCAAACCAGCGCGATGTGCGCAAAAGCAGCGCGCGGCGCGCCATGCGCGATTCATTCGAGCGCGGTCATATCTTTGAGCGAATCGAAGGCTGGGCCAGCGATGGCGCGAAACATGGGATGCGCTATGAATACCCTTTGCTCGACAAACGTATCTTGGAATTGTGCTTTGCCCTGCCCGAGCATGCGTTCCAAGACACCCAGCATCAAAGAGCCTTCTTTCGCCAAGCCATGGCACCGATTTTGCCCGAGCTGATTTGCACTGTTCCCAAAGGCACAGAAGAGGCAAGAGCAGGCGCAGGTCGGCAAGCAGGGCATGACGCGTTGATCGAATTTGGCAACCGCCTTCGCAAGGGTGATATCCAATCGCCTCGGCTCAAATATATTGATCGCGAAAGGCTTGCCAACGCGTTAGAAGAAACCACGTTGCGCAAACGATCAGGGGTCGCGCGGCTCTTGCTAGCCATTCAGTTTATTGGGATGAATTAACGATGACAGACCAAAGCTCATCCGCGCAACTACCCCGTTTCAGGCTTGATCAAATGGCCAGCGATGAAGCTTTGCAAAGCTTTCAGAAAAATGGCTGTCTTCAGATCGATGGTTTTCTGCCCCCCGAGGTCATCGAGACACTTCAGGCCGAAACAGAGCAGTGTTTTGAAAGCCGCGCTCGCGCAGGCGCTGTTCTTAAGGTGGGTGACAAGCGGCGCATGATCACCTTGCCCGTGCAGGGCGTCTTTGACGATGCGCGGCTCTATGCGCCGCCCGCTTTGCTCGCTTGCTTTGAGACCTTGCTCGGGCCAAACCCTGTGATCAACGTTTTTGGGTGCGTTGTGTCCAAACCCGGTGCAAAGGACCAGCACACGCATACGGATTATCATGGTCTGTTCGGATCGCCCTTGGATTACCTCGCCCCGAGCTATGCTATTAACCTCTTTGTGCCCCTCATTGCCTTGGACGCGCTCAGTGGCAGCACGCAAATGTGGCCTGGAACCCATAAAAAGCCCCATGCCGTGCCCGAAGACCATGTTGGCATTATTCCACATGTCCCGCTTGGCTCTGCCATGCTTATGGATTACCGCGTTCAGCATCGCGGCACAGCCAATCGCTCGGCGCATATGCGGCCAATCCTTACGATTGCCTATAGCCGCTGTTGGTTTATGGATATGGCCAACTTCGCCAAACTCGCGCCGCTCGATCTTTCCCAAGAGCGCTATGAAAGTATGGACAGTGCACATAAGTCCCTGTTCAAACACGCAAAACTATATTTTGAGAACCCAAATTGAACACCGCTCCCGTTGAACTGTCCTCGCTCATCGAAGTCCGGCCAGAGGTGGTGTGGCTGCACCCCGAAGACGGTGATCAAGCCTATGCCTTTTATCGCGCTCCAGATGGCACCTGTAAAAGCCAAGCCATCAGCGCGCTCGACGTCCGGTTCTTAGAGTGTTTGGACGGATCAAGGTCCAAGTCGGACATCCTCGCAAAGCTCGACATCAGCGCAGATCATTTTGACGAGATCTTTGCGCGTTTTGTCAGCTTTGCTCCAAAGTCGTTTGGCGTGCGCAGCGGCGATCCTGAGCTCGCTTTGAAGCGTCACAAATCGATCTCTGCCGCGGTTGAGCTGCGCGATATCTGGGCTGCCATGTCCGCAGGCCAAGACGAGAATGAGGGCTTTCACAAAACCGGCCTAGACGATGCGCAGACCCAATTTGATTCGGTGGAAACCACGCTTTCGCACAGCTACCGCGTTCCAACGACAGCTTTAAGCAATCAAAGCTACGGCGCTGCATTTTGCGATTGGCTGCTGCAACACGGCTGGATCAAACCTCATGCCAAGCTCATGGAAGTTGGCTGCGGGATCGGCTATTTCGCCGAAGCCGTTTTAACCGCCCTATCACAAAAGCGCCCCGATCTATACGACACCATCAGCTACACTATGTTCGACCTCTCGCCTGAGCTGGCCAGCGCGCAAAGGCAAACCTGCGCCGCGCATCTCGGCAAAATTCGCGCCGTGCATGGCAATATCGAAACCTATGATTTTGGCGATGAACAGTTTGATCTGGTGATCAGCAACGAAGTCATCGCCGATCTGAGCGTCGCGCGTTTCAGCGTCGCAGAGGTGCATGCAAATACGCCGAGCACAGAGGCTGCGCGCCTCGCGCTCAAATACGATCTTGCGCTGCCGCAAAGCGTAAAGGGCGCACACGCCAGCGCCTTGCTGAACCTTGGCGCTATTCGCTTTGTTGAATCCTTGGCCCAGTGTCTCAGCCCAGAGGGCAACGCCATTTTGACCGAATATGGCACGCTTGATCGAAGCCCACGCGCTGTGCATTTTCTCAATCACCTCGAATTTTCTGTGCAGTTCGAGCATCTGAACGCCATCGCGCAGCAGATCGGGTTTCAAACAAAGCTTCAGACCCTTGGTGACATGCTGAACTTCGATGAAAGCTATTCCCCTTTGGACACCGCCTCTTTTCATATCCTCTCGGGTGCCGTGTTGCCGTTCTTGCAAAAACCCGCGTTGCCCCATCTGGCCTATAGCCATGCGATGCTGGAAGAGGCGATAGGCCCTGACATTCACCACGTCAAAAATCTGGTGTTTCGCCCGCTTACGGATTCGCGAGCCTTTACCCCGTTTCGCTTCTTTGCTTTGGCGTTGCAAAAGCCCGCAGAGGCAGAGCCTCTCGCTTGAGCCCGCCTAAACCAATGCGCCTGTGATCACTTTTCACCATTTTGGGTGATATCTTTGACGCGCGCGCAGCGCCACTTTCTTCCTTGGACACAGCCGTTCCGTGGAAGGATATCTTATGATGCGCATTTCTCAGGCTCTTTCACGCGTTTCGCGGGGTGCATGTTTTGCCAGCCTTCTGCTTGTCATGATCCATCCCGGCACCGCCCTTGCGCATGAGGAGGGCGATTCAGTCGGCATCACCGTTGTTAAATCGGTAAACCAGGGCCCTGCTGCGCCGGGCTTTGTTTTGACGGATAACACCGAAGAGCTGGAATTCAGGATCCACCCTGATTGCGGAGCTGGCCCCATCGCCAATCTCGGAACCATGGGGAGCGGCCATACATGGACCCACTTAAGCGCGCATATTGGCGAGACCTGCACCGCAACCGAAACGATTTACGGGGGTGGCCAAGATGCGATCGCTTGTCGTTGGCGCACAGAGATCACCGATGCGGTGATCACAGCCGATGGCCCCAATACCGTGCTGGTCGAGAACAACTACGAGTGCGACACCGCCTTTAGCATCGAGAAAAGCTGCGATCCGATCCCCGCGAATGCTACAGCCCCCTATACGCTGACCTGCGAGATCGAGATCAATGGTGGCACCTCTTTGATCCCCGGTCAAACGCTTGGCTTTTGGGATTCACTCGGGCCGGGGTATTTCTTTGATGACGATGTCTTTGATGGCTCCGCGAGCTTTTCCTCAAGCAATCTCTCAATGCAGTGCGACGGTTATCCGCCCTATGCCGTTGGGTTTTGCATGTTTGCCTCTGATGATCTGATCGCCGCTGGCGGATCGACCCTTATAACGTCGCAAACCATATTCTCTAACGAGGATGCGCTGGCCAATGGCACCAATTGCGCAGCGATTTCTCAAAGCTTCGTCGGCGAGGCTAGACTCTCGCCGCCGCCGCGCGCGCAAGCCAAAAGCCTCTCGCTCAGCACGTCTGAGTTCGATGGTGTTCAACCCAACAATGTCGATTGCGTCGATATCAATCTGCCTGTGCCTCCAAGCGTTGATCTGACTGTCGTTAAAACCGTCAACACCAGCGCCGCAAGCGTCGGGTATGAAATCACAACTCCGCCTGCGGGCATTACGTTTGATATTACACCTGTCTGCGGCGGGATCACACTTGCCACGTTGACCTTTGCAGAGAATGGCGGAACGCAGACGACCCATAGCGCGCCAATCGGGTCTAACTGCACCGCGACGGAAGAGATCTCGCACCTGATCTTCGGTGTCGATTGTCGCTGGCAAACCATTGTAAATGAACCACAAATTTCTGAAACAGGTCCTAACACACTCACAGTCGAGAACCGCTATGAGTGCGCAGCAGAGCTAGAGGTCGTCAAAACCTGCGATCCGATCCCAAGCGATGCAACTGCGCCCTACACCCTCGACTGCGAGATCGAGATTTCCGGCGGCAATGGCTTGCCTGTGCCCAGCTGGTTCACCCTAACCGATATGATGGTTGGTTTGGACAGCAACACCAGCCCGCAGACGACGACAGGCAGCATCAGCATGACCTCTGGCGATCTGCCTTCACTCAGCACGCCCTGCACCGCTGTGCCGGGTCAAACGATGGACACCTGCACGATAGATACAGCCGAGCTTCAAGCCGCAGGCGGACGCGCAATCGTTAACGCTCAAGTGACATTTGATGGCAGCGAAGATATCGCCTTTGTCACCAATTGCGCCATGCTGGGCGAAGTCAATGAGGGCGCGATGCCAATCCCCTCTGGCGAACGCAGCTTGAACAAAAGCCTCTCGCTAAGCGGTTCGTGGATCGATACCAGCGCCAGCCCGCTGCTCAGCTGCGTCGATGTGCCTGTGCCCCCTATAACCGAAGTCGATCTGAGCGTTGTCAAAACCGTCAACACCAGCGCGCCTTCGCTTGGCTATGCGCTTGCCACGCCCCCAGCTGGCGCGAGCTTTGATATCACGCCCATATGCGGCACCAGCACGCTTGCCACCGCCACTTTCCCTGCATCTGGCGGCGAGCAAACCCTCACAGGCGCGCCTGTCGGCGTGACCTGCACTGCCAGCGAGACAATCACACCAATCATCCCCAATGATCTGTGTCGCTGGCAGACCCTTATCTCTGATGGCGTCGTCACACCAACTGGCGCAGAGCTGATCGTTGAAAACCGCTATGAGTGTTTGGCCGAGCTGCGACTCATCAAGAACGTGAACCAAGGCACCGCCGCCCCCGGTTACGTCGTCACTGCGCCCCCCGCGAGTGCGACCTACGATATCAGCGCCAATTGCGATGGCACCGTCGCTGCCACCATGTCCTTCCCTGCAAATGGCGGCACGGCGCCCCTTGCGCCCGTCTCTGTCGGAGCCAACTGCATCATCGCTGAAACCATCAATGCGCCAAGCGATCCAAACTGCCGTTGGCAGCAAAACATCTCGAACCTGACAACAACCGCAGGCGTTAACACAGCGCTGGTGCAAAACACATATGAGTGCGTGCAAGAGCCCTTGAACGTGGTCAAATCCTGCGGCGATATTCCTGCAGATGCGAGCTATCCAATCACACTTGAATGCGACATCACTGTATCCGGCAACATGGTTCCCGTGCCGGGTTGGTTCGCCCTTGTTGATATGTTCACAGGCTACACCCCGCCCAGCACAGTGGTTGATCTGACAACAAGCGCGTTGACCCTTACGCCTGCGCCGCCGCCCTTCATTTGCAACACCGTGCTTGGCGCGCCTGACGCCGCCTATTGCATCGTCAACACCACAGCGCTGCAAAACGCGGGTGGGTCGCTGACGTTCACAGGCACAGCGACCTTCACCAACCCAAATGACGCAGAGCAAGCAGTGAACTGCGCTATGATCTCAGACGTGGTTGATGGGGATTTTCCCAATCTCGGCGGTCTTAAATCCAGCCAGCCGGATGTTCTGCGTGATCTGCTAAATACCTTCCCAAATGCGCAACAAAAGAGCGACTCGCCCTTCCCCAACACGCCAGAAATGTCCTGCGTCCTTGTGGATCTGCCTGTTGAAACACAAACCGCCGAGCTTGAGATCATCAAAGAGGTCAACCAAGGCACTGCTTCGGCTGGCTACATCCTGACCACCGCGCCTGCGAACACGATTTACGAAGTGACCGCTGATTGCGGCAATGGCACGAGCTTTACGCAATCCTTCCCCTTTAGCGGTGGCAGTGCCAATGTTGGCAACGTTCCAATTGGGTCTTCCTGCGTTATCACAGAAACCATTTCGACCCCCGCAGAGCCAGGCTGCCGCTGGCAGCAACAGATGACGGATGTGACCATTGGCGGCGATATCAACACCGCCTATGTGCAAAACACCTACGAGTGTTTGGCCACGCCCATCCGCATCGAAAAAACCTGCGGCGAGATTTCCGCCGATGCGAGCTACCCCATCACGCTTGAATGCGAGATCACCGTGTCGGGCAACGACTTCCCTGTTCCCGGATGGTTCGATCTTGGTGATCTGTTCTACGGCGTCACGGCGCCCAATACTTTCACCAATCTGGATGTGACGGCAATGTCTATGTCGCCCCAGCCGCCTCTGATCGGCTGCCAATATGGCACTGGGCAAAACGGACTTGGCATCTGCGGGCTCAACACCTCTGATCTGCAAGCGGCGGGCGGCACATTGAGTTTCGACGCCTCTGTTACCTTCAACAACCCAGAGGACGCCGACATCGCGCAAAACTGTGCCTTTATGACCCCTGTGCAGGATGGCAAACACCCGAGAAGCAAGTCGAGCATTCCCCCCATCGTCAAGCAAATCTTGGGCGATTACCCCCATGATTGCGTCGATATCAAACTCCCAGATGAAGAGATTACTCCCACAGAAAGCGACATTGAAATCGTCAAAACGCTAGAGCCGATTGGCAATGGCGAGGGCCTCTTTACCCTTCGCCCAGATGTGACCCTTGGCACCCTGCAAAATGGCCCGCTTTATGTGACCGATGATGTCCCTGCAGGTATGGAGCTGGTCTTTGGCGGCTCTTCCGATTGGGCCTGCAGCCCCACATCCGTGCAAGGCCCTGCGCAAGTGGTGTGTGAATACATCGGCGGCAACTACCCGATCTCCGCAGGTGATCTTGCCCCGATTGAATTCAAAGCACGCTTCGAGCCGGGCGTGGAAAACTGCGCTTCTGTCGTCACCGAAGAGATGGATCCGGATTTCAACGACATGAACGGCGACAACAACTCTAGCTGCGTCACCACGCCTTATGAGCCAAAGAAGACCCAAGTTCGCTTGATCAAGCAAGTGAACCCAGCGGGCAGCGTGCCTGCGGCCTCAAACTACGTGCTCGCGACGCCGCCAAGCTCTGTGCAATACCCTGTCAATCTGACCTGCCGCGATAGCAATGGCGCTGTTGTGGCGACTTATAATCACACGTTCCCCTCTACAGGCGGCGCAGAGGATTACTTTGGCATCCCTGCGGGCACGACTTGTGTTGCCAGTGAAGGCACGCTTGCGCTGCAAAAATTCTGCAAATGGGAGACCAGCATCAGCCCCGCTACAGGCGTCACCGTTCTTGCAGGTGCAGGCGTCGGCGTCACTGTGACCAACGTCTTCAGTTGCCGTAAGCCAAAAGAAGAAAAAGACGGCGAGGTGCGGCTTATCAAACGCGTAAACCCAGACAGCAACCCGCCTGCAAATGCAGCATACTCCGTGACCACCCCCTCTAGCTCGGTTCAGTATCCGGTGTCCCTGTCTTGCACTGACAGCAATGGCAATGCTGTGGCCAACTACAACCACACCTTCCCCTCAACTGGCGGTGCCGTCAGCTACGCGGTTCCTGCGGGCGCCACTTGTGTCGCAAGCGAAGGCTTTCTGCCTTTAGGTGTGAATTGCCGCTGGGACACGAATATCTCTCCCGCTGCTGGTGTATCTGTGCCCGCTGGAACTAGTGTCACGGTTGAAATCGCAAATACCTATAGCTGTCGCCTTGCGCCGGTTTTGGAAAAATCCTTCGATGTGATCAAAGAGATCGACGAGGCAAGCGCGCCCATCCCCGCAAGCACAGAGTTCTTGTTTGACGTCACAGGCTGCTCTGCTTCGCAAACGATGGTTAATTTCGAACACCCAGCCGACTTTGGCACAGGTTTCGCAAGCCAAACCCTGAACGTCTCTGGCAATGCGCCCTGCACCGTGAGCGAGCGCGCGCCTGTTGGGCAAATCCCCGAGGGCTGCGAATGGGACAAGCCGCTCTATTCCAACGATAACGGTGCCACATGGTCCGGCGCTCCGCTTAGCGTTATCGCGACGGCCTTTGCGCCGCGCCCTTCTGTGCGTGTGCGCAATGCATTGATGTGCAAAGACAGCCCCATAACCTTCACCAAAACATGCGCGCCTAATCCTTTGGTGATCCCTGATGCGGGCTACCCCGGCTATCTCGATTGCCAATACACAATCTCCGGTCAAAATCTGACCCCCGGCGAGGTGATTGAGTTTGGTGATTTCATGAC
>CAYQZI010000008.1:8794-12725 GCA_964421835.1 uncultured Planktotalea sp. | reverse complement strand
TCGTGTCTGACAGCTTTACTGATGGCCCTCCGCCGCGCTCTGTTAAACTTCTCGAGGGCGAGGGTTGGTCCTGCCCCGGCAATAACGCAGATGCCGCGTCCTGTCTCAAAGGGGTTGGCGCGATCGACGTTGGTGGAACGGATCGCTTTAGGATGCAAGTGACCTTGCCGGGCCTGCGCGATGGCGGTCAATTCTGTAGTCGCACTGATTTGGGTCTGGGCGAGGGCGCATTCCTGCGCACCATCGTTGTGCAAGAAGCCATGCGCCTGCTGGGTGTTTTTGATGGCACGGCAGATGGGATCGATGGGCCCCAAACACAGCGCGGCGTACGCGCGCTGCAAAACAATCTTGGCCTGCCGCAAACAGGTCAAATTGATGAGGCTTTGCTCTTGGCTTTGGGTGTTCCAACGGCTCAAAACGCCCAATCAGAGCCTGTTTGCGTGCAGCTTCCCAAGATGCCCCCGCCCCCATTGCAATGTGATGGGCGCACGGCCAAGAACGTCTCAGACTCAGAGTGTGCTTGCATTTACAAAAGCATGACAAAATCCTCGAAAACCAGTTGTTCCTGCACCGCTAGCAAAGTGTTCAAATCGGGCACGGGCTGCGTTGATCAACCCCGCGATTTGCCGCGCTCTTGCGCTGCGGGTTTGACGATGGTGAACGGCGAATGCGCAACTGTCTCGCAAGCGCCGGCGCGCTGCGATGACCTTACGACTGTGAAACGCGGCGACACATGTGCCTGCCGTTACCAAGACATGCGTCAAACCTCGCGCTCGCAATGTTCTTGCCCCGCAGGCAGCAAACTTGTCCCCGGCAAGGGCTGTTTGTAAGCAGCTTAAGGCAAAAGAATCTGGGCAGCGCGCTTTGTAAGCGTGCTGCTGCATGCGGGTTTTCGTCATTTTTCACGCGAAGAACGGGTTTCGTGACAATTCCAAGTGGTCCTACGTGAACGTGTATAGGTTTGCTCGAAAACCTCCAGATTTGCGCCCTTTTTGTTGAAATAGACCCTAATAAGGCCAATTGATAGAATTGGTTGTTGTGTCTCGCAGAGCGCCTGCCGCAAGATATTGAAAATATCTCTTGCTCGAATCTCGGCTGTGCGGCAGATATATACGCTAAAAGACATAATAACGAATAACACCGTAACAAACGGTCATTAATTGGGGGCAGCATGACCCAAGACAGAACCCGCATCGATCAACTGGTCGGTGATCACGCGCGCGCATTAAGTGAGCGGCTGCAAGCCCATCGTGCGCAGCTTTTCCCGCCCAATGCCAGTAAACAGTTGCGCAAATTCACCTCTGGGGATGTTGCCGACCTGCTTGGGGTGAAGGACGCCTATCTGCGCAAACTACACCTTGATGGCAAAGGCCCCTCGCCCGAGATTCGCGCGGGTGGGCGGCGCTTTTACTCGCCTGCCGATATCATGGCGTTGCGAGAGATGTTGGAGAAAGGTGCCAAGACCCCCGGCACTTATCTGCCTGGCCGCAAGGGAGATGATCATCTTCAGGTTATCTCTGTGATCAACTTCAAAGGCGGTTCTGGCAAGACCACCACCGCCGCACATCTGGCGCAGAAAATGGCGCTTGATGGCTACCGCGTCCTTGCGATTGATCTTGACCCGCAAGCCAGCCTTTCGGCGTTGCATGGGTTTCAACCGGAGTTCGACCTGCTTGATGGCGGCACGCTATATGATGCGATCCGCTATGACGATCCTGTGCCCCTGCGCGAGGTGATCCAGCAAACCTATTTCACCAATCTTGATATCGTTCCCGGCAATCTGGACCTGATGGAGTTTGAACACGAAACCCCGCGCGCCATTCAACAGCGCGATGGCAATCTGTTCTTTACCCGCGTGGGTCAAGCGCTCTCCACGGTCGAGCAAGATTACGATGTTGTCGTGCTTGATTGTCCGCCGCAGCTTGGCTTTCTGACCATGTCCGCGCTCTCTGCTGCTACGGCAGTGCTGGTCACTGTGCATCCGCAAATGCTTGACCTGATGTCCATGTGTCAGTTCTTGCTGATGACCTCTAACCTGCTTGGCGTCGTATCAGAGGCGGGCGGCAACATGTCCTATGATTGGATGCGTTACCTTGTAACCCGTTACGAGCCGGGTGATGGTCCGCAAAACCAGATGGTGAGCTTTATGCGCTCGCTTTTTGGCGAACATGTGCTCAATCACACAGCCCTTAAATCCACCGCAATCTCTGACGCAGGGATCACCAAGCAAACCCTCTATGAGGTCGAGAAGGGCCAATTCACCCGTGCCACCTATGAGCGCGCGATGGAGAGCCTGAACAACGTGAACCAAGAGATCGAAGCTTTGGTGCAAACCGCTTGGGGGAGGACGTAAATGGCCCGCAAGGATCTTTTGAAAGGGCTGATGGAGGCCCCTACCCCGACGCCTCCCGCGCCCGAGGATAGCCGTGTTGATGTGGAAAAACCGCGCTATACCAAAGGCGCAATTGGTGCTGTGAGCCAATCCATCGCTGATCTCAAGTCGCGTTCTATGATCGAGGTCGATGCGCGCATGATCGATGATGGCGGTGCTAAAGATCGCCTAGAGGAACCGGTGGCAGAGTTCGAAGCGCTCAAGGCCTCGTTGCTTGAATATGGTCAACAGGTTCCTGTTCTGCTACGCCCCAATCCCAATTACCCAGAGCGATATCAAGTGGTGTATGGACGCCGCCGCATTGCGGCGCTGCGCGCTTTGAATATCCCTGTGAAGGCTCTTGTCAGGGTCCTGAGCGACGCCGAACTTTTGATGGCACAGGGCCAAGAAAACGCGGCGCGGCGCGATTTGACCTTTATCGAGAAAGCCAACTTTGCCCGCACGCTGCGCGATGGTGGCTATGAACGTAAGATTATTTGCGATGCGCTTCATGTCGATAAGACGGTGATCTCGCGTATGCTCAGCGTCGCGGACAAGATCCCGCTTGCCTTGATAGAGGCAATCGGCGCCGCACCAAGTGTTGGCCGCGAACGTTGGATCGCTTTAGCCGACAAGATCAAAGGACGCGATCTGGTCAAAGCGGCGATTGGTGCAAATTCTGACGCGCGCTTTGATGCGGTGCTCAATGAAGTCCTCGGTGCTCTTAAAGAGCCAAAGCAAGCCGCCCCGCCGCAAGAGCTCAAAAACATCGACGGTACGCAGATTGCAGAGGTCAAACGCAAAGGCGGAAAAACGCTGCTAAGCTTTGATCAAAAGACAAACAAGGGCTTCGACGACTGGCTCGTTGAGAACCTTGAACGCCTTCATCGTGACTGGGCCAAACGGTCCGAACGCAGTGAATAAATTGAGATAGAGCAGCAGAAAAGGAGCACGACCAAGGCAGTCACTTAAAGAAAAAGCCCCCCAGGAAAGTTCCCGAGAGGCCTTAGATCATGTTTAGCAACTCCGATTTTAAGGCTCATTGTTGACAGCTGTCAACTGGCGTTCTGCTTGAGCGGGCAAATAAGTTTTGCCTCGTGAAAAATACCATGGAGATGATCACAACGACGCCTTTCGGGGCGCGGCCGATATCGGCTTGCCTCGCGAAACATATGCTAGACGGCCCTGCCCCAGTGCAAATCCCCGAAGCAGATAAATGGGGTCTTTACCGCGAGGTCTGCACTGCGCGCGCAGCACTTGGTGTGACAGACCGCGATTTGACCGTTCTTAATGCGCTGCTTAGTTTCTTTCCCGAAAAGACGCTGACAGACACAGCATCGCTTATCGTCTTCCCCTCTAACGTCGCCTTAAGTGAGCGCGCGCATGGGATGCCGGAAAGCACGCTGCGACGACATGTTGCTGCTTTGGTGAACGCCGGTTTGATCCGTCGCCACGACAGCCCCAATGGCAAACGTTACGCCGCGCGCAACCCTGATGGGACCATCACCCGCGCCTTTGGCTTTGATCTGCGTCCTTTGCTAGAACGCGCAGGCGAGATTG
>CAYQZI010000008.1:0-8694 GCA_964421835.1 uncultured Planktotalea sp. | reverse complement strand
CAGAGGGAATGAGCGGCACTGACCGACAAACTGAGCGGCACTATCAGAATTCAAATAAAGACTCTTATGAAATTGAAATCTTAGAAGAAGCGAGCACTGACAAACAACAAGACACGCCACAAGACATCGAGCCAGCCATACCTCTGACGTTGGTTCTAAAAGCCTGTCCAGATATCCTCCCCTATGCGCAGCATACACCCCGCAACTGGCGGGATCTGATTGCTTTGGCTGGAATCGTTAGGGGAATGATGGGCATAACAAACAGTGCTTGGAACGACGCGATAAGAACAATGGGCGCAGAAGCAGCTGCGATCTGTATCGCTGGGATCTTACAAAATGTTGATACCATTCGCTCCCCCGGTGGTTATCTAAGAGCATTGAGTCGAAAGGCAGAAGCTGGAACCTTTTCTCCCGCGCCGATGGTCATGGCTTTGCTGTGAAAGTTGACAGCAGTCAACTCGCGCCACTCAAAGACCGGTTTTCACCAATACTGGTGATAGCCTTCATCCTCGAAACGCCTATGCTCTTCGCAAATCAATAGGAGAAATCCGTCATGGCTTTGCGGCTTGCACTACCTTTTCTAATCGCTTTTGCAGTTCCCTTTGGCGCGACGGCGCAAAGCACATGGTTACTGCCAACGGACATACAAAGCCAAGCCGAAGCCGAGGCCCCGAAAGCGCGCCAAGGATGGACCTTGCCAACGCGCGCGCCGCTCAAACTTAACGCCGCTGGGGGCAGCACTGTCGCGCCAGTTCAACGACCAGAGCAGGTTTTGTTCACCAAAGGGACAGTCGTCACCACAGGCTTCGCGGGCACCACGCAACGCAAGCCTATTTGGCGAAAGGATCAGCCGGAGCCGGACCAAAGCGATCTGAAATATCGCTTCATCAATCTTAACGGCGCATCTGTAACGCTGCAAAACATGGACGGGCTTGGCTTTGCGATGAACGGCGCCGAGCTGACCCGCCTGCCCTATGATCGCCTGCTTGCGCGCGATATTGGTCAGGTCTTTGGCGCAGCGATTGATAACGCTGAATTTCGCAATCTTTATCTCAGCGCAAGCTCTGCTTATGGCTTGCAAATCATTGCGCCTGATGCGGATCGCGATGGCGTGCCTGAACGGCTTTATCTGGGGGATGAAAACGCCACTTGGATGGCGGGGCAATGGGGCAGCGACATTGGCGCAGGTCCCGGTAGTGTCTGGAAAGTGGATGGTGCAACGGGGCAAATCAGTCTGTTTGCGAACATCGCGTTTGACGGGTTCGAGAACACAGGCGCGGCGCTTGGCAATATCGCATATGATGCGCTGCACGATCAGTTGTTCGTTTCTGATTTGCAGAGCGGGATGATCCATCGGCTTGATATGAACGGGCAAACGCAGGGGCATTTTGACCATGGGCTGACTGTGTCTGATGTTGCCTATGATCCAAGCGGCGCGATGGATATGACCTCTGATGGGTTTGATATCGAAGATGCAAACACTTGGGGGTTCGCCCCTGAAGAGCGCCGCGTTTGGGGCCTTGCCGCGCAGGCGGGGCGATTGTTCTATGCGGTTGCGGATGGGCCTAGTGTTTTCTCTGTCGGGCTTGATCAAAGCACAGGGGCTATCCTTGGCGATGCGCGGTTAGAGTTCGAATTGCCGCGTGCCTATGCGCGAACGCAGATCAGCGACATGGCTTTTGCTGGCGATGGCGCGTTGATGCTGGCGCAGCGCGGTGCGCGCATTGGGGCGTTCGACTTCACGCTGCTGACGCGTCCCAACAAAGGCGCAGTGCTGCGCTACGTGAAAACGAAAGACCCGCAAAGCGGTGATTTGAAATGGATCAGCGAGCCGCAGCAAATGCCTGTCGGTTTTGAGCAACGTGCCAAGCAAGGGCTGGGCGGGATTGCGATGGGGCCTGCCTATGATTTTGACGGCAACTGGGATGAGGCCCATTGTGGCGGCACGCTTTGGTCGACGGGGGAAGTGCTGAGAAGCAACCCTAAGTTGCAAAAGGCGCTTGAGATCGGCGGCGCGCATTTGGTTGATGGGCTACAAGCGCAATCGTCTGTTTTGCCGCTGTCGGGCAATGCACCGCCATGGCAATCGTATTTCGTAGATTATGATCGCAGCTATGATGCGACGTTGCGCTCGGGTCATATTGGCGATGTAGAAGTTGTTGGCTGCCGCGGGGCAGGGGGGCTGAGCACGCATTACGCCGAGTTTGAAGACGACGGCAGCGGCACTGCGAATTGCGCGCAAACACCATGGCTTTGCCCGCCGCCGAAGACCGATTGTATGGAGATTGCAGCGACGCCCCTGTGCAACCCCGTAAGCGGAGAATACGAGCTAGTGGGTCAAGCAAGCGACGCTGTGGGGCATGGGCTGGATCACATCACGTTAAGCGATCCGGCGAGTGCTTTGACGGGCTTTCCTGTGGATCAAGCGATGAGCGCTCCGTTTGTGGCGGCGCTTCGCGGGCTCGCCGCCGGACAGCGCGCGCAGGTGAATGTCTGCGGCTATTCATCGGCGCTTAAAGCCACGGGGCAACCCTTCCCATGTTGCAAGGCGACGCTGGTGGTTGATGTGCCAAACGTGGCCTGTGTGGTGGGAGCGAACTGATGCGGATTTTCTTGAACACTTTGTTGGCGGTCCTTGCTTTCACGCTTTCAAACGTCACTGCCGCGCAAGCGCAGCAGCAATGCACCGCCTTTGAAACAGAGGTCACATGCGATGCTGAAACCGGTCGCTGGAATGTTATGTTTAGTAATACTGCGCAAAGCCTGTTTGCGCCCAATAGTTTGCAGATCAGCAGCGCTGATCCGAATCTGACGCTGCACAGCGATCCGAATGATCCGCTGAATGTCGCCATTGAAGGGGCCAATCCGGGCGATACGCTGACGCTTTCGGTGAATGGTATTCAAGACGGGGCAGGGGGCGCTGATGGGCTAGATCTGTGCTGCATGGGCGATATCGATGTGGTGATCCCCGAGGGCCAGACTTGCGAAGCGCCACCCCCCGATCGCACGCTTGAGGTCAGCAAGGTCTGCGCGCCCCTTGGCTATACGGATAACTTTGGCTCTAACGTAGAGTGTACCTTTACCGTCAATTATTCTGGCCCTGCGCCAACGCCTCAGAACCCGATCACCGTCACAGATACGCTTGTCTCTGGCGGGCCGATGACGATCAACTCGCACTGGCCCCCTTCTGGTAACAACGCGTGGGCCTGCACGCCTGAGCCAAGCTCTGGGCCTTACAGCTGCGAAATGCACAATGGCATCGATACGACAAATACAGCTGGATATTGGAACGCCTACACCACCAGCTTTACGGTGCAAGCGGCGATGCCTGAGCCCTATCGCAATTGCGCCAACGCCGGGATTGAAACCGCTGGCGGCAACAGCGTGAGCGATGAGGATTGCCACCAAGAGGGCGATTTTGATCTGGTCATCGAAAAGGTGTTGGCAGAGGAACATGGTGGCCTTTGCTTGCCGGGTGAGACTTGTACATTTGAAATCACAGTGACCAACCTTGGCCCCGATCCCTTTGTCGGCGATATCACGCTAAGCGATGAGGTGACGCTGACCGGCGCGTCCAATTCTGGCGCGCTCACGGGCATCACCCCGCCTGTGTGCAGCATCACCGATCTGACCAGCACAGGATGCACCACAGGGGTCAGTCTAAGCGCTGCGCAAAGCACCAGCTTTAGCGTGGACTACAACGTGCCTGCGACGCTTGGAGCGGATGTCAGCGGAGGGCAAAACTGTGTTGCGCTGACGGATGCCACGATGGCGCCGTTTGACGACCCACAGGATATCGAGGGCCATTTCGCCTGCGCGCCCTTTAGTGTGGCTGAGCCGAAAATCAGGGTTGAAAAAGAGTTCGCTGAGGGGATCGAGGAATGTTCTTTTGGCAGTGCCTGTGATTTCACTATTACAATCTATAATGACGGCGGCGCACCCTACACTGGCCCTGTTGCGATCCGTGATACGGATACGCCGGGGGGCATGCTTATCACCTCGGTTACACCGCCTGTGTGCTTGCCAGTGCCAACGGCAACGCCGTTTGATTGCAGCGCCAATGTCAGTGTGCCCGCAGGTAGCAGCCAAGTGCTCACGTTCAGTGCTTCTATGCCTGCGGTCGCGGTTGACCCCGAAGCGCCTAGAGTGATTGAAAATTGTGTGCAATCGGCACTAACAGGCAGTTTAGTGTCTGATTTTAGCGATGATCTGTTTAGCAAAGAAAGTGCGCATTGCGCCGAAGTCGCCTATTGCGCCTATGCTTGCCACAGTGATCCTGAGGTGATTGAAAACCTGACGCTAACAAAGAGTTTGCTGAACAGCGAAACATGTCTGCCCGGTGCGATTTGCACATATAAAATTGAAGTCGCCAATCTAAGCGATGGCGATGTGACGGGCATGATTGCGGTGAATGAGCATTTGCCGCTCAATGCGACGATTGCCGCTGTGCGCGCGTCGCCGTGGTCTTGTGGCGCGCCGTCTTCTGATCATATGGCGCAATGTGTGCATCCGGTGACAACGCTCTCTCCGGGGGATGTGACGTCTTTCGAGATTGATGTGCAAATCCCTGATGATGTTGACGGCACTGACATCACCAACTGCGTTGGTTTCCCCGGTGATGCGACGCCTGCAAATGCAAAACGTTCGGCTGAGAAAGCGGCGATCAGGGGGCCTGCATCCTTGTTTGCGCGAGCGCAAGGTTACGGCGTAAATGAGCTGAGCGCTTATCTGCAAATCCGCGGATTGCCCGCGCAGACAGCGATGAACAAAGCAGCGGCGTTGGGCGGCGTGCGCGAAAGTGGCGCGGTGCGCAAAGGCGGGAATGAGATGAGCTGCGTGGTCAAATCACTTGTAGAGGACGCACCAAGCATTGATCTGGTCAAATCCTGCGAAGTTCTGGAAGGACCAGAGGGCCCGAATGCAGAAATCTTCTGCGAAGTTAGCATGACGCTGACAGGCGTGGCTGAGGGCGATCAGATTGATCTGACTGATAGCCTGTCTGGCATTGGCACCGTCGCGAGCCTAGAGGCAAGCCCATGGTTTGATGGCACGCTGAACACCATGCCTTGCATCGCGGATGATGCGAACGCAGAAACGACCTGCGTTATTCCTGTGACCGCTGGAATGGCGAATGGGGATCCGTTTGAATTTTCTGGCACGATCCTGATTGATCCTTGGGAGCAGGGCGCGCAGCTCGAAAACTGTGTCGATGCACGTTTGCGCAGTGATGCGTCGGTGATTGGAAACGTCTGCGAGGGGATCACCTTGCCGGACAACAGCAAACCAAAGAGCGAAACCCCTACGCCAGTTGGCGCACCCAAGTTGGTTTTGAGCAAAACATCGAAAGAGGCGTGCACTGTGAACAAAGCTACGCAGCGCTACGGGTGTGCTTTTGAGATAGAGGCGAAGAACGCGGGTACGGCACCGCTTAAAGCGCCGATTGTGATCACCGATCTGTTCAAATCAGAGCCTAGACCGCTGGAGTTCACGCTTGAAAGTGGAGATGGCTGGTCTTGTCAGCGCGCGACTGGCGATGCGGCGAGCTGTACTTATAGCGGCGCTGACCTCGCTGCGAGCGGCTCTGCAAGCCTAGGGATTTCTGTGATCCTGCCGGGTCTGCGCGATGGGGGCAGCTTTACCAATTGCGTTGCTGCTCGCGTGCCAAGCGATGATTTCCTGCGCACACAATTGGCGCAGCAGATTATGAAGGATGCGGGGCTGAAAGTTGCGGTTGATGGGGCCTATGGTCCGCAAACGCGGCGCGCTGTGATTGCGACGCAAAAGCGTTTGGGCGTGGCGCAAACAGGGGTCATTGATGATGCTTTATTTGACGCGCTCGGGCTAAGCGGCGCTGATGTGGACGAGGCATGTGCAAGCGTCACGTTGCCCCCGATGCCAGAGGTGGTCTGCGCGGCTGGTCAACTCAAGAACTCGCGCGGTGTGTGTTACACGCCAGAGAAGAAGTGCCGCAGTGGGCAAGTCAAGAATTCTGCTGGTCAATGCTACACGCCAAAAGTGAGCTGCCGTGATGGGCAACTGAAGAACTCCAAGGGCGCATGCTATTGGCCGAAATGCCCTGAGGGCCAAAAGCGCAATTCGCGTGGCGTGTGCTATGTTTTGGAAACCGCAGGGCCAAGCTGTGATGCGCGCACGACCGTTGCGCGGAGCGGTGAATGTGCGTGCCGTTATCGCAATATGCGCCGCGTGAATGCGTCGCGCTGCACTTGCAACAGCGGGATTCCTCCGGTGCGCGGTGTGGGCTGCGTGAATGTCTCGATCGGGATCACAGGTGGCGGCGGTGGCAGCGGTCCTGTGGAGGGTGAAGGCGGCAAGCGCTGCGTAACAATCGCCGGAGTGACGCGCTGCTTCTAAGAAATTTTAGCAAGGTGATTTAAGAAGGGCAGGGCGGCTTGTGAGTGCCGCCCTTTTTTCGTGCATCGGCGCTTGGGCTCTCGTGCGACAAACGCGGCGCGATGGTTTGCATCGCAAGCCATTTGCCAGACAAGGCATGCAGCAGCGCGCCATTGCTTTTGCGCACTTGTTTTTGAATGTCGTTGAGCAACGTGGCGTAGACAGTCTTCGCGGCCTGCAAAGCGCGCCAGTAGTCAGTGCTGTTCACCTCTGCAGCTTGGGCGGTTTTCATCGCACCATAAAAGGCTTGATAACTTGGATGCGTTTGCGGCTGCATAGGATCATGCGGCAAAAGACCGACAGAGTGCACCGCAGGGGCAAGATGGACCATAAGATCGGTCAGGTCTTTGTAGATATCATTCGCCAACATCGCGCGGCGCAAGGGCCAAGCAGTTTGGAGATGTTTGAGATTTTCCGTTATGTCAGCGATGTTATTCGCGGCAGAGGCATCATGGTGATCATGCAGCCCTGCGATGCCGTGCGTGCCAGCATTGTTAGGGTGCTGCATGCCTTGGTTCTCGCGCAGTTCGATGTTTTGATCGAGCGCAGTGAAAAGGGATTGTTTGTTTAAAAGCAGCGCTTGGTAGGCGGTGCGATAGCGGATGGATTGCTGCGTGTTTAAAACTTGACCGCTGGCGACGCACTCAAATAGCGCTTGCTCGGGGCCGTCGTAGGCAACATGCACGAAATCCACAGCGCCAAATTCAAGCAGGCGATCAGCGAGCATTTCGATCTGAACCGCGCTATGCGGCGTGCGATTTGCGAAAAACGAAACCGCGGCAAGCGTGGTTAACCCAGCAGCGCTGGCCCAGAGAATTTTGCGCCTTAGCCGCATTGCGCACCTGCGGCTGGCGCGCGGCCATTCTGGCACACGCAAGTTGTGGCGTTATAGCGGATCATGCCTTCGTAGCGGCAGGCACATTCGCGGCCGCGCAGTACGGTGCTGAGGGGGTCGCAAACTAGCGGTGGAGGCTCATAAACAACATCGGGTTTACGCGGGGTCGAGGTGGGTTTGCGACGAGGCTTTTCTACAATTTTTGGACGCGGGCGCGGCGGCAGGATCGTCTGCGCGCAGGCTTGATTATTGCTGGCATCCGCGTCTGCAAAAGGACCAAGGCCAAGCAGCGCGAGGAAAGCAGGATCAAGCGGATCTTCGATGTCCAAACCAAAGCGCGCAGCAAGAGATTTAACCGCCGCGCGCGTGCTTGGGCCGTTTTGGCCATCGATAGATTCGGGGTCATAGTTCAACGCTCGCAAGGCGGTTTGAACAAGTCGAATCTGCGCGCTTGGATCGTTTGGCAGTGCGAGCGAAACACAAAGGCGCGCGGTGCGTTTTTCATAAGAAGGCGTTGCAGAAATCTGGATCGGCAGGGTCAAACCAGTGCCAAGAATATCCGCAGGGGCGCGGCAAAATTGACTGCCCGCCCCCGTGTCATAACACGTCAATGGACCGCTTAGAGCAGTGTCTAACCCCGCTTTAGGGTCTATTTCTAAGCTTAGCGGCAGAATGCCCGCAGGTGCGCCTGTTACACTGATGTCAAGCGCGCCCGAGCAAGAATGATTGGCGGCGCCCTCTGGGCAGGTAGGCTCTAGATCGAAGGACAGAGCGATGTCAAAAACAGTGTCTAAGTCAGGTATTGTCTCTGTTTCTTCGATCGTATCACTAGAGGCTTCGGTGGCGTCACAAAAACCAATGGGTGGAGGGGCGAGTGTGGCGGTGCTGACGCAACAAGCGCCATCGGCATCGGAGCCAACAATCGCGATTTGTTGTGCCGTATCTGGAAGATTGGAAAGCGGTAGAGCGAGGCTAATCTCGCCGCTTGGCAAGGACATAAGTGCATCGCCCAAAGCGCCGCCTGCTTGGCTTGCTCCAAGCTTCAGATCCAGCGAGGCGCTGCGCAGCGAACGCGTAACGCGCAACGCAGGGCTGCCGCTCTCGCAGGTATAGCTCATCTCAGGCGCAGGGCAGGGCGAAAGCGCATCGCCAAGCGCGGGGCTGGCCCCGAGCGCGCACAGTAAAAAGATGGACAGGCGCAGGCGCATTTGTAACACTTTCCAGCAGATCATTTGATATCATCACCCCTTGTTCGAAAGTGTGCAATGAAACGTTTTATATCAGCTTTGTTTTTCGGGTTTCTGTTCAGCGCTACAGCAGCGCTTGCCTGTGCGCCGAGCGCCTACAATGGGCGCGCTTTGTCGCAGGATTGGAACGAGGCGGACCGCGCAACATGGTATGGGTTGAGCCAAGGATCGCGGTTGATCCCGATGGCATGGTATGACGCG
>CAYQZI010000007.1:30497-37209 GCA_964421835.1 uncultured Planktotalea sp. | reverse complement strand
TCCGGCATCGAGAACCCGCTGTTCTTCAAGGACAACACGCGGATGTATTACGGCGATGCGAAAGAGAGCCTCGATAAGCTCTTGCCGATGATCGACTAACTGTCGACCATTCCAGCTAAAGCCTAGAAAGCCCTGCCATTTGGTGGGGCTTTCTTTTTGGCTGCTGCGATCTACCTGTCTTTGGTAATCATGAAGGATCATAAACAATGCTTCTCAAACGCGCGTTCACCCTTGCGGCTTTCGCAACATTTGGCGCGTCAGTCGCGCAGGCCGATATTTCTGCCCGTTTCATTGAAGGCGCTCCTAAGGATCGCTTTGAAATCACTTCGATCTCCGAGTGCCTCAGCGGGCCTGTGGTCGTTACGATCAATCTAGAGGGATCAGCAGGTGGGTTGATCTTTGACACGACAGCGGCGGGCGCTGGCGTTGAGGTGTTTCAACCCTTTGAGCTGACGTCGGGCGGTAATTTCGTGCAGCAGGCCCCCAAGGTGATGGACGGTGATAAATCCCTGAGCATCGGGCTTACGGCGCTTCCCAAGGGCCAAACCGTCGCCTTTACACTTGATGTAGATGACACTGGCGGCGCGCGCGAAATCACTGTGAGCGGCGGTGAAATTGCCGGGGCCTCGATCAACATAAGCGCGAAAAACGTCGCTCAAAGCGCTGTTTTTGAAGCAAATGCACGCGCGCAGATCACGCAAAGCCTGTGCAGCTCATAAGCGGATCGGGAATACGGTATACCATTGCATTCCCTTAACCTTCTATTATTTAACGATTTTTTCCTTTCCTATTCGCTGTGCACGCTCTAAGTCTAAGGTGAGTTATCACTGATTAGGTTATCCCCGTGCCCCCCGTCCAAGACCATCCTTTGCGCTTTCAACTCTCTAATGAGCTGCACGCACGTCCGTTTCCGACGCTCAGCGCTGGTTCGCGCGCGATTTTTCTGGCGCTTAAACATCAGGATGCGACCCATCCTGATGCTGCCGCTGCGGATCTGGATCATTTGATCAAACTGCTGGATCGCTACGGCGCACCCCATCCACAGCCCGGAGCGACGCACTATTTTGGACAGCTTGGCAAGCACCGGCTGAAGTGGGAGCGGCATACAGAATTTGTGACTTTCACATTGCTTGTTGATGGTTTGGGTGAGCGCGCGTTCGATTCTGCTGACTTCGAATTCCTCCCCGAAGATTGGCTCGCCGAAGCGCCGGGGCTGCGCATGACCTCCTGCATGCTGCGGATCGAGCCGCAACGCGACACAAGTGTGATGCGCGAAAAGATGACCGAATGGTTCGTGCGCGAGAGCCTCGCTGCGAGCTCTGTGCTCGATGGCTCAGCGATCGTTGCGGGTGATTTTCATATCGATCCGGCGGGCCATTCGCGGTTTGCCGTGTTCATTGGCGAGGGTGTTGGACAAGGGCGCACGGGGCGCATTGTGCAGCGTTTGTTCGAAATCGAGACCTACAAAGCCATGTCGATGCTGGGCCTTGCGAAATCGCGCGAGTTGTCCAAACGCATGGGCAGCCTTGATTTTGAGCTGACGCAATTGATGGAGCAGATGCAAACCAACGGTGATGATGCGGTGGGTCAGCTTGATGAATTGTTGCGCATTTCCGCTGAACTCGAAGGGCAACAGGCAAAAACCTCGTTCCGCTTTGGCGCGACAGGAGCCTATGAAGCCATCGTGAACCAACGCATCCAGATCCTGCGCGAAACGCCTTGGGAAGGGCGTCAAACGCTGGCGGAATTCATGATGCGGCGTTTTGATCCTGCGATGCGCACGGTGAAATCCACGCAAACGCGTCTGGAAACCATGGCCGAGCGCGCGATGCGCGCCTCTCAGCTGTTGCGCACACGGGTGGATGTGGACCGCTCGGCGCAGAACCAAAAACTATTGGAAAGCATGAACAAACGCGCGGATTTGCAACTGCGCCTGCAGCAAACCGTAGAGGGGTTGTCTGTTGTTGCGATCAGCTATTACGCCGTCTCTTTGGTAAGCTATTTGCTCTATCCACTGACCGGTGTGACGGGCACCAGCAAAGGGGTTTTGAGTGCCGCTGTGACCTTGCCTGTGGTGCTGCTGGTGTGGTGGATGGTGCGCCGTATTCGCGATCACTCGCAAGAGGGGCACTAGGGTTTGGCCCACCACGTTGACGGCTTCACACGCGCGCCCCGACCCTTGTCCAAAGCAAGCGCAAGCCATCGCAATGGGGATAGGGCGAGTTTTAGCCACAGCCTGTGATGCCACTTGCTGAAGTCGCGATTGAAGGGGCAAACCCGCATACAGATTGCGCAGTCAGAGGCGAGCTTTGCCCAAAAGCCAAAGCATTTTTCCGCATCCGACGTCCATTTGCGGACGCCTTTGATCGACGAGGTCTGCGTCGAGACATCAGGCGCCCCAAAGGGCAGGGCTTTGACAGGGCAGGCCTCGGCGCATTTGGTGCAAATGTCGCAAAATGCAGCGACGCCCAGCTTTTTCGGCGGATCGCTTTGAAGTGGCAAAGAGGTAAAGATTTTGGAAAATCTTAACCGGGGCCCAAACTCTGGTGTGATCACCATTTGATTGCGCGCATATTCGCCAAGACCCGCTTTCAGCGCATAAGGGATGACCAGCCCTGTGTCGTTCATCGAGGCGATCGCGTCATACCCAAGGTTGCGAATATAGGCGGCCAGCTGCATGACCACCGATGCTTCATGGCTATAGGCGCGCCCGGTTGCCGCTCCGGCCAGGGCAGAAGGGTAGGTCGCGACCAACTCTTCATCCATTTGATGGCCCAGCACAATGACATGGGTTATCGACTTCGGAAGATCGTTGGCGGCTTCGCTCATGTCGCGGGTGTCCACGCGCGCGGAGTAAAGCCAACGTGTGTCCAGTTCAGTGATCGCGCATAGGTCCGCTCCGAAAAACTGCGCGATGCGTTTTATCTCTGCGCTCATGTGCTGCGGGTTCTCTATCGCCAATTGATCTGCGGCAACGGGTGTGTCGTTTGTGATCGGGGCTTGAAACCCTTCGCGCGTCCCTGTGCGTGCGCTGCGATCTGAGATAATGTCCGAGACAAGCCAAGAGGCATTGCGCAGTGCAAAGTCGCGCTGCGAAAACCCATCCCCGCGCCGCGGTGCGGCTTCCATGCGATAAGAGGCAAAGAAACCATCGCTTTGCGGGCTTTTGATCCGCGTATCCCAAAACGCACGGGTGAAGATATCATTGCGCTGATTGAAACGCTCGAACTCTGGCGTGACCTCGATGCCAGCGTCGGCGTCGCTTTGCTGCGAGGAAGAAAAGGGGAGTTGCGCCATGATGCGAGCTTAACCAGCGCTGCGTTTACTGCAAGCGTTGGATGTGAGTTTATTGGTAAGATGAAGGGAGGGCATCGCACTTCGATCCGATTGTATAAATGAGTTGCCCACCGGATCGAAGCTTTGCTTTGCGTCCGGGATCGCTCTCCAGCTATCCGGGTACGCCTGTGCTAGCGCAACAAGCTTAACGGGAAGTTACGATGCGCTGGGTTTTGTCTTCATCTTGCCCTTAAACTCAAATGATGCTCGCGCGCAACGCAGAAGAAGGGTCGCGAATGGGCGCGACGTGTCGCAGGCGGGCTTTCACAACAAAGGCGAAAAAAGGAGACGGGTATGAAAATCGGATTTATCGGGCTTGGCAATGTGGGCGGCAAACTCTCTGGCAGCCTTTTGCGCAATGGCGCTGATCTTGCGGTGCATGATTTGGACGACGCGCTTGTGCAGCGCTTTGTCACGAAGGGCGCGAGAAAGGGCGAAAGCCCTGCGGAGCTTATGCGCACATGCGATGCGGTGATTACCTGTTTGCCCAGCCCTGCGGCATCGGATGCCGTCATGCAAGCGATGCTGCCTGAGGTGTGCGAGGGCAAAATCTGGATGGAGATGTCCACCACCGATGAGGCCGAAGTCAAGCGGATTGGGGCGCAGGTGATCGCTGCTGGCGGCGCGGCTGTGGATTGCCCGGTTTCTGGCGGCTGTCACCGTGCAGACACTGGCAATATCGCGATTTTTGCAGGCTGCGAACGCGTAACCTTTGAGCGGATCTTGCCGCTGCTCACCATTATGGGGCGGCGCGTGCTGCACACGGGCGATCTGGGTTCTGCGAGTATCTTGAAAGTCATCACCAATTATCTTGCCACGGCCAATCTGGTCTCTGTCGCGGAAGCATTGACTGTCGCAAAGGGCGCGAACATGGATCTTGGCACGGCGTTCGAAGCGATCCGAATTTCATCCGGTAATTCCTTCGTGCATGAGACTGAGAGCCAAGTGATTTTGAACGGCAGCCGCGATATTTCCTTTACGATGGATCTTGTCGCCAAAGATATCGGGCTGTTCCAAGCGGTTGCGGATCGCGCAAAGGTGCCTTTGCAGCTGAACCCTCTGCTGATCGATATCTTTAACGATGGGATCGAACGTTTCGGGCCGCGCGAGCTGTCGCCCAACATCATCAAGCGCCTGGAAGAAGCAACTGGCCTAGATGTTACCGCCCCCGGATTTCCTGCCGAGATGACAGATGACGAGCCGGAAGAGCGCGGCGCAGAGGTGATTGTGCGGCGCTGAACAGGGCTTGGCGCAAGAAAGCTCGCATTTTCTAAGTGAAGCAGATAGGGGGAGCGGCAAAGCGCATTTTGCAAAGGTTGCTCCCATGTCTGATCCGATTATCGCTACACTTGCGGCGTCTCCGCCCCGTCGCTTGACAGGAACCGTGATGCTCGCCCTGCTTGGCGGGCTGTTGATTTATCTGGCGTTTTCAGTGCCGTTTAGCACATCACAAGTGGTCTTGATTATAAGCGGCACGCTGGTGTTGATCGCAGCAAGCCGCCTCTATGCCGCGACATCGCAAGTGATCGAGCTGACCCAATCGGAGCTGCGCGTGCGCGGCGGCGTGGTTTTGGCCGAGCTGTCCAACATCGCAAAGGTCGAGCGCGGGGCATTTGCGTTCAAACCTTCGAACGGCTTTCTGGTTTCCACGAAGACAAGCGGACCGCGCCGCTGGGCACCCGGTTTGTTTTGGTGTTTTTCGCGCCGCATTGGCATTGGCGGTGTCACAGGCGCGCCGCAGACCAAGGGGATGGCCGAAGCGATTGCCGTGTTGATCGCAGAGCGCGACGCCGCAAAAACTGACTGACCACAAACAGGAAACGCCGCGCAGAGACCTCTCAACGCGGCGTATTTCACTTAAGATTTGATGGATCAGCCATCTGAGTCCCAGACAATTTGCGGAGCATAGCGTGGGCGCGTGAACACAAAGGTTTCGATAACCCGAGGCTCTAAGCCAACGCTAAAGGCCGGGTCATAGTCAGAGGCTGTCTCCACCAGGATGATCCGTTCGTTGTGGATCATTGATGGCAAAAGCGTGTCATATTCACCAACATCGCGCGTGCGCAGACGGGGAATGTCACCGCGACGTTTGGACCAATCAACCTTGAAGGTGTTCTGGTTGTCATCCCAGCGCAGCAAAGTCACACGTAGCGCCGTTTCCCCAGGGCTAAGGCCGGAAAGGTCTTTGTAGATATTGCGCGCGTTGGTCATATACGCAGGCGTGATCGGCTGCGTTTCGCGGCTGATCATATCGCTGATGGTGTAGGCGGACTTTTCAGCGACAGCTTGCGCGCGGAAGGCTTCAAAATACGTGAACATCGCCGCATAGGCCCAAAAGACCGCAGGAAAGATGATCGCAGCTTCGACAGAGGCACTGGCTTTGGTTTCTGATGCAAAGCCGCGAAGCTTTGCGAGGATCAAGCGTTTCGTTAGGACTGAATTTTTCATAGCGGTTACCTCGGTTCCTGGGTGAAGGCCGATACGGCAACAAGCGCGCTTTTGCCATTTTGATCCGTCGTCCGCGCAAGGGCGAGCTGTGACGTCGGGAAGATCGGGTCATAGAGCATACAAGCGCGCACGATCACGAGTTCATTTGCTTGCCCAGCGGTGAAATTGCGAACAGGGTTCAGCGCTTCCGTACCGCCAGCTGATTGCTCGACGCAATCAACAGTGCCTGGCAGTTGAGTATAGTTGCGCGGATCGTTCGGGATCATTTCCAAGCGCAAGTTCTCTTCGCATTCATCAAAGACCGCGGCCGCCGTGCAGATCATTGAGCGCACTTCATCGTGCGAATAATTGGCACCGGTGCCAACGCGCACTTCGCGCATCGCAATGTCAAGGCCACGTTCAAGCAACGTCTGGCGCACTGTGATCATGCCCATTTCAATGCTTGATGTTAGGATCATAATGAACACAGGGAAAACCAGTGCGAATTCGACCGTTACGTTCCCACGCTCAGCGCTGCGGAAACGGCGGATAGTGTTGAGAAGCTTTCTCATTGTGTGAGCCTCAGCTGGTTAATCTGGCGCGCGATTGCGTCAAATGCTTCGGAAATCTCGATACCTTCAACTCGGAAGAAGTGGCTCGGGGAGGAGGCGCAGTTTTCCATAACGTTTGCGCCGTGATCATCGACCTCAAAACCGATGGACCAGATCACGATGCCTGCGTCTTTAGAAGCGTCGCAGATATCATCGAGCAGATCGTCGCCCATATCCGCGTCATACTTGTACCAATAGTATTGGCTGCGGCTGTACGAGCGCACATTTCGGTAGAGGTAGTACCAAAGGTTATAACGGCTCCAGTGGTAGTAATCCGAGGATGAATCATAGGCCCAGCTTTTGATACGTGCGGCAGAGCTGTTCTTTCCATCTGTCAT
>CAYQZI010000007.1:0-30397 GCA_964421835.1 uncultured Planktotalea sp. | reverse complement strand
GGCTCGGACAGATCGTTCCAACCCGGGTAGTTCCACTGGAAATGCTGCATCTGATCATATTGTACGTTCAGGTTTAGCTCTGTTTCAGTGTAGGCAGAATCGTCCATTTCGATGCAGTGCGAATAGTTGTGACGGTGGTTCACGTTAAGTTCGTTATAAATCAACGGGCCTGCGTTAACATGTTGTGAATAGGGGACCAGCGAAACCGACACGAGGCCTTCGTTCGTAGGGCTTAAGACTGTGTTCACAAATGATGTCGCAGCAGAGCGCAGTTGGGGCATTCTATTGCCTTCGCCCATAGAGCCCGAAATATCGAGCACCATAGAGATTTCAACATTGGCAATGCGTTCCTCGGCAACGCCGCGCGCGGTGGCGTTCAGCGTATCCACGCCTGCGAGCTTCATGAAGGCTGTTGTGGTGATCGATTGCGCTTCTGCGCCAACTGTTTTGTAGTTGATGCCCTGCTCGACGCTGACATTCGACAGGAAGCTTTCAAGGCCGGCAGCTTCAAAGTAGTCGTTAACGACGGTTTGTGGTGGCTGTTGCTGATCAAGGTCTGCCGCAGACAGAATGGCGCGGTCTAGTGTATGTTGCAGCGTGGCGCGATCCCGCTCAGAGCGCATCAGGTCAACGCCGATGCCGCCCATGGTTAGGATCATCAAGATCATGATAACCGCGAAAATGACTAGGCTGCCATTCTCATCGTCTTTAAACGAGGTAAAGGACAAACGCGGCGCTGCGCTGTCTTTCATCGGCTCTGGGCCGGAATGGTGAATTATGTCCCGCATGTGCATCGGTCCTTCTGTATCGACCTCCAAGGTGCAGAAACTTGGGTGGAGGTCTATTTGTCCGAGACTGGGTTTGCGCGGCGCGTGTGGCGAAAATGGGGCGGCAAACAGGAGTTTACGTGCCTCGATTTTCGCGATTCGAAACAGTGACATAAGGGAAAGCAAAGATTGTTTCGCATCCTTCGACAAACGGATGCAAAAGGCTAACAAACTACCTCAAAATCGAAAGAGATAGGGAAGGTTTCCTTTGATGCGTCTTATTTTGGTCGATTACCTTAACGGTTTTGTCATAGTCTCGGGGTTAGAGGTGCTTAGAGACCATGAGTATCCAGACCCGGGAGGTAAGTATGACCAGTGCAAATGAACCGAGTTTCCGCGAAAGCGTCGACATGATGTTTAATAGAGCTGTGGCTTTGTTGGACTTGCCACCGGGGTTAGAGGAAAAAATACGTGTCTGTAATGCAACCTACACTGTCCGCTTTGGCGTTCGATTGCGTGGCAAGATTGAGACATTTACAGGGTATCGCTCTGTGCACTCCGAACATATGGAACCTGTGAAGGGCGGTATTCGCTTTGCTATGGGGGTTAACCAGGATGAAGTCGAAGCGCTGGCTGCTCTGATGACTTACAAATGCGCCTTGGTAGAGGCCCCTTTTGGTGGCTCGAAAGGGGGATTGCGAATTGATCCGCGCCAGTATGATGAACACGAGCTGGAAATGATCACGCGGCGTTTTGCCTATGAGCTGATCAAACGCGACCTTATTGATCCGGCGCAAAATGTGCCTGCGCCTGACATGGGCACGGGCGAGCGGGAAATGGCCTGGATCGCCGATCAATATGCGCGCATGAACACCACCGACATAAATGCCAAAGCTTGCGTAACGGGCAAACCGCTGAACGCAGGCGGTATCGCTGGTCGCGTCGAGGCGACGGGTCGCGGCGTTCAATATGCACTGCGCGCCTTCTTTCGTGATGCACAGGGCGTTGGCAAAGCGGGGCTTTCCGGCACGCTCGATGGGAAACGCGTGATTGTACAGGGTTTGGGCAATGTGGGCTATCACGCTGCAAAGTTTCTTGCGGCCGAAGATGGCAGCAAGATCACGGGCATCATTGAATATGACGGTGGCCTGTTTGATGAAAACGGTCTTGATGTCGAGGCGGTGCGCGCTTGGATCACCGAGAATGGCGGCGTAAGCGGGTATCCTGACGCGCGATATGAGGAAAATGGTGCAGCGGTCATGGAAGAAGACTGCGACATTCTTATTCCGGCTGCATTAGAGGGCGTGATCAACCTGAGCAATGCTGCACGGATCAAAGCGCCCCTGATCATAGAGGCGGCAAATGGTCCGGTCACCGCTGGGGCTGACGAAATTCTGCGGCAAAAGGGCACCGTTATCATTCCTGACATGTATGCAAATGCAGGGGGTGTCACGGTCAGCTACTTTGAGTGGGTGAAAAACCTAAGCCATATTCGTTTTGGTCGGATGCAGCGCCGCCAAGAAGAAGGGCGCCACCAGCTTGTCGTGGACGAGCTGGAACGCCTGAGCGCGGATACGAACCTTGGCTGGGAGCTGTCGCCTGATTTCAAGGAAAAATATCTGCGCGGCGCGGATGAGCTGGAACTGGTACGCTCTGGCCTTGATGATACCATGCGGATTTCTTATCAAGCGATGGCCGATGTTTGGCACAGCCGCGAGGACGTCGAAGACCTGCGCACCGCCGCCTATTTGGTCTCTATCAGTAAGGTGGCCGCGAGCTACCGCGCGAAAGGGCTCTAACGCGTAAGAACGCGCGACCTTTTTGTGCTTTGGGCAAAGGATGATCTAAAAAAGACATGTAATGTCGCCTTGGCGTTGCGTGTCTTCTCGAATCCCGCTTAATTCTTGCTCTGTAACGTCGGGGGCAGTGGCATGCGGTTTTCAGGACTACGCATCCTTAAAGAAGGTCTAACAGGTAACACAGGGTGGGGCGCGCATTGGCGTGATCCAGATCCCAAGCCTGCCTATGACGCTATCGTCATTGGGGGCGGCGGGCATGGGCTTTCCACGGCTTATTACCTCGCCAAGAACCACGGTATGAGCAATATCGCGGTTCTTGAAAAGGGCTACATTGGCGGTGGCAATGTAGGGCGTAACACGACCATTGTCCGCGCTAATTACTTCCTGAATGGAAATTCCGAATTTTACAGCCATTCTCTGAAGCTTTGGGAAGGTTTGGAAGAGGATCTGAACTATAACGTGATGCATTCGCAGCGCGGTTTGATCAATCTGTTTCATTCCGATGGGCAACGCGATGCTTTTGTGCGGCGCGGCAACGCGATGGTAAACCAAGGCGATGACGCAGTGCTTTTGGACCGCGAGGGGGTGCGCAAGCATCTGCCATACCTTGATTTCGACACCGCGCGTTTTCCAATCTATGGCGGTCTGTATCATCCGCGCGGCGGCACGGCGCGCCATGATGCGGTGGCGTGGGGTTTTGCGCGCGGCGCGGATATGCGCGGCGTTGACATCATTCAAAACTGCGAAGTGACTGGGATCGATATAGAAAATGGCGCAGTCACCGGGGTGCAAACAACGCGCGGGGCGATCAAAACCAAAAAGATCGGCATGACCGTTGCAGGGCGTTCGGGTCAAGTGGCGGCCATGGCCGGCATGCGCTTGCCGATTGAAAGCCATGTTTTGCAGGCCTTTGTCACCGAAGGGTTAAAGCCGATTATCGATCATGTGATCAGCTTTGGCATGGGGCACTTTTATATCAGCCAGTCGGACAAAGGCGGTTTGGTCTTTGGCGGCGATCTGGATTTCTACGCCTCATATGCCGCGCGGGGCAACTTGCCGATGAAAGAGCACGTCATGGAGGCGGGCATGACGCTCATGCCGATGATTGGCGAAGCGAAAGTGCTGCGCTCGTGGGGGGGGATTATGGATATGACGCCTGACGGCAGCCCGATCATCGACAAAAGTCATATTGAGGGTCTCTATATCAACTGCGGTTGGTGTTATGGCGGGTTTAAGGCCGTGCCCGGGTCTGGCTCGGTCTTTTCGCATCTCATGGCGACGGATCAATATCACAGCGAGGCCACGGGGTTTCGTCTCGATCGGTTCCGCACCGGGGCTGGCTTGATGGATGAAGAGGGCACGGGCTCTCAACACAACCTTCATTGAGTGGGCGAGAGCATGGGAACCATCAAAGTTTTGAAAATGGCCGCGTCTCGCGCGGCGGGCATGAGTTTAAGTGGCAAGATGAAGAACGGTAGCGTTCAAAAGGGGATGGTATGCGTCTGACATGTCCGCTGTGCGGAGAGCGTGATCGCCGCGAGTTTTACTATATGGGGGATGCGGTTGCGCTTAACCGCCCTGACGCAGATGCCGGAGAGGATGCATGGGATGCGTATTTGCATTCGCGCGAAAATCCTGCCGGTGTCACCCGCGACTTGTGGCAGCATGAAGCTGGCTGTGGCGCTTGGATCGTTGTGACGCGCAACACCGCAACGCATGAGATTTCAAAGACCGAGCTGGCGGCGGATGTGAAAAGAGAAGTGTCATGAGAGTTGAGGGCAAAGGTCTGATTGATCGAACGCAGCCGGTGAATTTTCGCTTTGACGGGCATCTTTATCAAGGGTTCGCCGGGGACACCGTCGCCTCTGCTTTGCTGGCGAATGATCAGCGGCTCATGGGGCGTTCGTTTAAGTATCATCGCCCGCGTGGTGTTTTGACAGCTGGCAGTGAAGAGCCGAATGCCTTGATCACTGTGCAGCGCGGCGCGAATGTTGAGCCAAATGTGCGCGCAACGGTGCAAGAGATCTATGAGGGGCTGGAGGTGCGCTCGCAAAATGCCTGGCCCTCGCTTGGATTTGACGCGATGGCGGTGAATGATCTGGCTGCGCCGTTTCTAAGCGCTGGCTTTTATTACAAGACTTTCATGTGGCCGCGCGCCTTTTGGGAGAAATTTTATGAGCCGGTGATCCGGCATGCCGCAGGACTTGGCGGGCTGAGTGGTCGCTCGAACGATGTTGAATATGAAAAGGCCTTCGCGTTCTGTGATCTGCTTATCATTGGCGCTGGGCCTGCGGGCCTTATGGCGGCACTCGAAGCAGGTCGCGCAGGGGTTGATGTTATTCTCGCGGATGAAGACAGTAAGATGGGGGGGCGTTTGCTGAGTGAAACCCACGATGTTGGCGGGCGCGCTGGGCATGAATGGGCCGAAAGCGTGATTGCCGAGCTGTCATCCATGGACAATGTGCGCCTTATGCGTCGCACCACAGTAACGGGGGTTTATGACCAAGGCACCTATGGCGCGCTGGAGCGTGTGAGTGCGCATCAGCCCATCGGATCAAAAGCGCCGCGAGCGTGTTTCTGGCGTATTGTCGCGAAGCGCTCGATTTTGACGGCAGGCGCTTTGGAGCGGCCCATCGCGTTTCAGAACAACGATCGCCCGGGGGTTATGACGGCCAGCGCCGTGCGCAGCTATCTGAACCGCTGGGGCGTTGCGCCTGGGCGCGATGTGGTTGTGTTTGGAAATAATGATGATGCGCATCGCACAGCGCAGGATCTGCACAACGCTGGTGTGAATGTGGCAGGTTTGATCGACAGCCGATGGGATGTTGCGCCGAGCGGGGATTTCCCGATTTTCACCGGCGCGCAGGTCTGTGACAGTGGCGGGCGCAAGGGGCTGGAATCCGTCTCGGTGCGCACGCAAAGCGGCGTCGAAAAGATTGCGGCCGATTGCCTTGCGATGTCGGGAGGGTGGAACCCATCGGTTCACCTGACCTGTCATATGAACGGACGCCCTGTTTGGCACGAAGACATTGCCAGCTTTATTCCGCGCGAGGGGATGATTCCCGGGATGCTGACGGCGGGGGCGTGTAACGGTACGTTCTCGACCCATGGCGCGCTGAAAGAGGGGCAAGCGGCGGGGCTTGAGAGCGTGAAAGCGCTGGGCAAACGCGGTGCAGCAAGCGATTTGCCCGAAGCCGAGGATGCGCCAATTCGCGTCACGCCGCTTTGGGCCGTCGGGGGAACAGGACGCGCTTGGCTCGATTTCCAGAACGATGTGACTGTGAAGGACATCAAGCAAGCCGCGCAAGAAAACTTCCGCTCGGTTGAGCATATGAAGCGCTACACGACCCAAGGCATGGCGACGGATCAGGGGAAAAATTCGAACGTTGGTGCTTTGGCGATTTTGGCCGATGTCACAGGGCGCGGTATTCCCGAGACGGGCACGACAACCTTTCGCCCGCCTTATACGCCTGTGCCGATTGCGGCCATGGGCGCGGGGGCAGAGAGCAAAGGGTTTGCGCCAGAGCGTTTGATCACCTCGCACAAGAGTACAGTGGCGCGGGGCGCTCCGATGATCGAAGCGGGGATGTGGTATCGCCCAAGCTATTTCCCAATAGAGGGCGAGACGAACTGGCGACAATCGTGTGATCGCGAAGTGAACATGGTGCGCGAAAGCGTTGGCATCTGCGATGTCAGCACGCTTGGGAAGATCGATGTCCAAGGGCCGGACGCCGCTGCATTTCTGGATTTCGTTTATATCAACACGTTTAGTACGCTGAAATCGGGGCGTGTGCGGTATGGTTTGATGCTGCGCGAGGATGGCACGGTGATGGATGACGGCACCACCGCGCGTCTGTCAGAAACCCACTTTGTGATGACAACGACGACGGCGGCGGCCGGCGCTGTGATGCGTCATCTTGAGTATGTTCATCAATGTTTGCGCCCTGATCTGGATGTGTCGATCCTATCGGTGACTGAGCAATGGGCGCAATTCGCTGTTGCCGGGCCAAAGTCGCGCGCGCTGCTGAATGAGCTGCTTAATGCGCCGATTGATGAAGACAGCTTTCCGTTTATGGCGTGCGGCGATGTGTCGATCGGGGATGTTAAAGGGCGCTTGTTCCGCATTTCCTTCTCGGGCGAGCACGCCTACGAGATTGCGGTGCCTGCGCGCTATGGGGCTGCTTTGTTTGATGCCTTAAACGCGCATGCTGCGGCGCTGGGCGGTGGTCCTTATGGGATGGAGGCGCTGAATGTGCTGCGCATCGAGAAGGGCTTTATCACCCATGCGGAAATTCATGGGCGCGTCACCGCCTTTGATATCGGGATGGAGCGGATGATTTCTGCCAAAAAGGATTGCATCGGGCAAACTATGGCGGCGCGTCCGGGCTTGCTTGGGCCCGAGCGCGAACAACTTGTGGGCTTGAAGCCGATTGGCGCGGTCAAGCAGCTGACGGCGGGCGCACATTTGTTTGACCCTGGTGATCAGATCAGCCGTCTCACAGCGCAAGGCTATGTCACTTCGGTCGGGTTTTCACCGACCGAGCAAAGTTTTCTAGGGCTTGGGTTCTTGAAAAATGGTCGTGCGCGACATGGCCAAACTGTCAAGCTTGTCGATCACATGCGCGGGATAGAGACGCTTTGCGAAGTGTGTGGTCCTGTGTTTCATGATCCAGAAGGGGGCAAGGTCCGTGGTTGAACTTATTGCAACATCGCCCGCGAGCGGGCTTTTGCCATATGCCAAAGGCGCGGCGAACCTTCGCGAAATCGTCTTGGACAAAGTGACCTCAATTGCGCCATTTGCGGGTCAATCTGCGGCCGTCGAAACGGGCTTGGGGCTCAGCCTGCCAAAGATACAGCGCTCCAGTGTTAAGTCTGGACAAGAAGTGGTGTGGTTCAGTCAAGGCCAGTATTTTGCGATTGGCTTTGATGTTCCAAGCACGCTCAGCGAAATTGCTGCGATGACAGATCAAAGCGATGCATGGTGCGCGATAGAATTGACAGGCGCTGGCAGCGAAGCTGTGCTGGCGCGGCTGGTTCCTGTGGATCTGCGCGCTGGTGTGTTCAAACGCGGCCATGTAATGCGCAGTCAGCTCGGGCATATGCCGCTGCATCTGACGCGTACGGGCGGGGATACGTTTCGCCTTATGTCGTTTCGCTCGATGGCGGGAACAATGGTGCATGAATTAACGCGCGCCATGGACCTTTTGCACGCGCGCGGGTGACTTTTCCGCAGGGCTCACCTAAATAGAGGCGCAAGATGTTAGGAGTTTAGGTATGACCCAGTTCAAGCACTTTATGGCTATGGCCTTTATTGGCACCGCTTTCGCGATGCCCGCACAGGCGCAGTTGATACCAGAAGAAATGTGCGTGATTTTTGGCGACGCCAGCACCGAAATTGCAGCCTCTCGAATTGCGGGCTCGTCTGAGCAGGATGCGATGCTGGAATTTGCAAAGAATAACGCAGACAGCCCTTTGCTGGCGCTGCAACTTGTGCCCTTTGTCAGCAATTTTGTGTACGGCCTTAGTGAACAGCAGCTTGCAGGCGATGTGGCGACGCCATTTGTTGAGCAATGCAAAACGTACAAAGGCTAACTGGACTCTGTCCACAGCGCGGCGGATACTACCGACATGAGCTTGCCTCCTGGTTTTCTTGATGAATTGCGCACGCGTCTCAGCCTGAGTCAGGTTGTGGGCCGCAAAGTCATGTGGGACAGCCGGAAATCCAATCAGGGCAAGGGGGATATGTGGGCTCCGTGCCCCTTTCACCATGAAAAATCAGCTTCTTTTCATGTAGATGACCGCAAAGGGTTTTACTATTGCTTTGGCTGTCAAGCTAAGGGTGATGCGATCTCCTTTGTGCGCGAAACCGAAAACGTCGGCTTTATGGAAGCGGTGGAAATTCTGGCAGGTGAAGCTGGAATGGAGGTGCCAAAACGCGATCCACAAGCGCAGCAAAAGGCCGATGAGCGCAGTGAATTGGCCGATGTGATGGAGCAAGCGGTGCAGTTCTTCCGCCTTCAACTGCGCACAGGCCAAGGCAGCGATGCGCGCGCCTATCTGGATGGGCGCGGCCTGAATGACGCAGCGCTTGAGCGTTTCGAGATCGGTTTTGCGCCAGATGCGTGGCAGGGGCTTTGGGATCATCTCAGCGCCAAAGGCGTCTCAGGCGATAAGATCTTGGCGGCAGGTCTTGGCAAACCCTCCAGCAAGGGCGGCAAGCCCTACGATACGTTTCGTAATCGCATTATGTTTCCTATTCGCGATGCGCGTGGGCGCTGCACGGCCTTTGGGGGCCGCGCGATGGATCCGAATGACAATGCGAAATATCTTAACTCTCCTGAAACGCTTTTGTTTGATAAGGGCCGCAGTCTTTACAATCACGGCCCTGCGCGGGAGGCCGCTGGAAAAGGCGCGCCATTGATCGTCGCAGAGGGGTACATGGATGTTATAGCTTTGGCAGAGGGCGGATTTGGCGGCAGTGTTGCGCCGCTGGGCACTGCCATTACAGACAATCAGTTGCATCTTTTGTGGCGCATTTCGGACGAACCGATCATCGCGCTTGATGGCGATCAGGCGGGCCTGCGCGCGGCGCAGCGTGTGATTGACTTGGCTCTGCCACTGCTTGAGGCAGGCAAAAGCCTGCGTTTCGCGCTGATGCCGGATGGTAAGGATCCTGATGATTTGATCCGCGCAGAAGGGCCGCAGGCGGTTCAAACGGTGATAGATGCGGCAATGCCGATGGTGCAACTGCTTTGGGATCGCGAGATCGAGGGGCGAAATTTCGACAGTCCCGAGCGCAAAGCAGCGCTTGATAAGGCGCTACGCGAAAAGATCATGTTGATCCGCGATCCATCCATTCGCGCCCATTATGGTCAAGCGATCAAGGATATGCGCTGGCAATTGTTCCGCTCTGGCACGGCGGGCAGCGGTAAAAAGGGCTCGTGGAAGAAAGGCGATTGGCGCCAACAGACGCCGTCAAAGCCGACTGCCGATACAAAGGCATCGCTTTTGGCAGGCGCGGGCGAGGACGCGCAGCGCCAGATGCGCGAAGCGGTGATTATCGCCAGTTTGATCTGCACACCGGATGTGGTTGCTGAATTTGAAGGGCAACTTGAAGATTTAAGCCTAAGCACGCAGGAACACAACGCGCTTTTGAGTCTCGTGTTGGCCCATGCAAGGTCCGGGCCAGAGGTGTTGCGCGAAAAGATTATCGACGCACGCGGTGCTGAAAGCCTTGAAAAACTGCTCAGCGCGGGCCATGTGGCGATCACACCCTGCGTGCGAAAGCCGGGCGATTTGGAAATGGCGATGATGACCATTTCAGAACAGCTCGCCAAGCTCGAAGCAGAGCAGGGGCTAAGCGCTGAAGTCGCTGAAGCGGCCGAAGACCTCGTGGGGCTCGCCGATGAAAGCGTCACTTGGCGGCTTGGACAAGCAGCGCAGGCGCGCAATCTCGCGATGCGCAGCGAACACGAAGATAAGGCCGAATATGACACTGCCCCGAACGGCGCGCGAATCAGTCGCGATGAAAAAAGCGCATTTGACGCGCTTTTGGGGAAATTGAACGTTCCTAAAGTGCCATGAATTGGCATTTTGGTGAGGAATAGGTAAAGAAATCAGGGTAGACGGGTTTTCGAATCACTTCAGAGCACTATGATTCGTTTTAGCGAATCAGCCACTCGCTTGAAGATCCGTACGACACAGTCGCCGCAATTCGAGGTTCACGCCTCAAAAGGGAGCATCTGCATGGCCGCCAAGGACAATGACGACCGTAAATCCGACGATCAAGACACTGCACATACGCTCGATATGAGCCAAACTGCGGTCAAAAAGATGATCGCCGATGCGCGCGAGCGCGGCTACATCACCTACGATCAGTTGAATGCGGTTCTGCCGCCCGATCAAGTCAGCTCGGATCAGATCGAAGACGTTATGTCGATGCTCTCGGAAATGGGCATTCAGGTCACCGAAGAAGACGAAGACGCCGAAGAGGAAGACAAGGGCACGACGGACCTTGTTGCCGCGGGCACCAACAAAGACGTCACCGTGTCCACCGGCACTGCCGAAAAATTGGATCGCACGGATGATCCTGTGCGCATGTATCTGCGTGAAATGGGCTCGGTTGAATTGCTCTCGCGCGAGGGCGAGATTGCGATTGCCAAGCGCATCGAAGCGGGTCGCAACACGATGATTGCAGGGCTTTGCGAAAGCCCACTGACCTTTCAGGCGATCACGATTTGGCGCGACGAACTTTTGTCCGAAGACATTTTGCTGCGCGATGTGATTGATCTTGAAGCGACATTTGGCGATCAAATGGGCGAAGAAGAAACAACGCCGGTTGTCCCTACCGCCGCGAACACCGCGACAGCGCCAAAAGCCGAGGGCGGCGCAGAGCTGGATGCAGATGGCAATCCAATTGCCAGCGATGACGATGATGATGACGAAGACGAGCAGGCTAACATGTCGCTCGCGGCCATGGAAGCTGCGCTGAAACCGCAGGTTTTAGAGGCGCTCGATGTTATCGCGGGGGACTATGAAAAGCTTGCCGCGATGCAGGATAGCCGTATTTCCGCGACCTTGAACGAGGACGACAGTTTTTCGGCCAAGGAAGAGGCAACATACCAACAATTGCGTGCGGAAATCGTGCTGTTGGTGAATGAATTGCACCTGCACAACAACCGTATCGAAGCGTTGATTGACCAGCTTTATGGCATCAACCGCCGCGTCATGAGCATCGATAGCTCGATTGTGAAGCTCGCCGATCAAGCGCGCATTAACCGGCGTGAATTTGTGGATGCCTATCGGGGCCGCGAGTTGGATCCGAACTGGCTCGAAGAGATGGGACAAAAGTCAGGTCGCGGCTGGCAAATGTTCATCGAACGTTCGACTGATAAGGTGGAAGAGCTGCGCGGTGACATGGCTCAGGTCGGGCAATACGTTGGTCTTGATATCTCAGAATTCCGTCGTATCGTTCAGCAGGTGCAAAAGGGCGAAAAAGAAGCCCGTCAGGCCAAGAAAGAAATGGTCGAAGCCAACCTACGTTTGGTGATTTCAATTGCGAAGAAATACACGAACCGTGGCTTGCAATTCCTTGATCTTATTCAAGAAGGCAACATCGGCCTAATGAAAGCTGTCGATAAGTTCGAGTATCGTCGCGGCTACAAATTCTCGACCTATGCGACATGGTGGATTCGTCAGGCGATCACTCGTTCCATTGCGGATCAAGCGCGCACAATTCGTATTCCGGTGCATATGATCGAAACGATCAACAAGCTGGTTCGTACTGGTCGCCAGATGCTACACGAAATTGGCCGCGAGCCAACGCCGGAAGAACTGGCTGCCAAGTTGCAAATGCCGCTCGAAAAAGTGCGCAAAGTGATGAAGATCGCGAAAGAGCCGATCTCGTTGGAAACGCCAATTGGCGATGAGGAAGACAGCCAGCTTGGCGATTTCATCGAGGATAAAAATGCAGTTCTGCCTTTGGACAGCGCGATTCAAGAAAACCTCAAAGAGACAACGACACGGGTTCTGTCCTCGCTTACGCCGCGTGAAGAACGCGTTTTACGGATGCGCTTTGGCATTGGGATGAACACGGACCACACGCTTGAAGAAGTGGGCCAGCAGTTTAGCGTCACGCGAGAGCGTATTCGCCAGATCGAAGCGAAAGCACTGCGCAAGCTCAAGCACCCAAGCCGCTCGCGCAAATTGCGTAGTTTCCTGGATCAGTAGGGGCCCAGCATGTCGCTTTTGTCACGCCTTTTCGGGTCTTCAAAATCAGCCACGCCAGAGCCAGTGCAATCTGTTGAATATCAAGGGTTCCGCATTACCCCCGAGCCGATGAAAGAGGCGCAAGGCTATCGGCTTTGCGCGGTGATCGAAAAAGAAGTCGATGGCGCGCTAAAGTCCCATCGTCTCATTCGTGCGGATACGATTGCAGATATAGATCAATGCCGCGAGGCGTCGATTGGCAAGGCCAAGCAAATGATCGATCAAATGGGCGAGCGCTTGTTCTAAGCGCTCCACTTTGTGTCCAGGTTAGCCGTAAACGCGAACGATCTAGAAATTTCTCCTGTTTTGTTGTATGTTTCCCCAAAGATGGGAGTTAATCATGCGTATCCTTAAGCGGCTTTTGAAAGTCATACTCGTTCTGATCGTTGTCTTGGTGGCAGTGTCCTATTTGCTTCCTCGGCACGTTCAGGTCGCGCGCTCTATCGATATTAACGCCCCTGCGAGCGACGTTTTTGCCAAGGTGAATGGACTAAAGGCAGGCGCGGATTGGTCGCCGTGGCTGGGCCGTGATCCCGAAGTGAACTTGATGTATTCAGGGCCGGATATGGGCGTTGGTTCTAAGCTGGAATGGACGTCTGAGCATCCTCAAGTGGGCAATGGCAAACAGGAAATCGTTGAAAGCGTCGAGAACCAGAAAGTCGTCACCGCGCTTGATTTTGGCAGCCAAGGCACCGCGATGGCGACGTTTGATCTGGTTGAAACAAACGGCACGACTACGATCACTTGGGATTTAGAAACCGATATGGGGCTAAATCCGATTGGTCGATATATGGGGCTGTTGATGGATCGCTTGGTTGGGGGCGATTATGAAAAGGGTCTCGCGAACCTTAAGGCGATGATCGAAAACGCCTAAGCCCTGAGTCCCGCGAGCCACACTAGATGCGGTGGCACAAAATACACTCTACCCAAACCCTAGCTGGCGGCCTATAAAGCCTGTGGATAAGTGGGGCCAACCCACAGCCAGAGGCAGAGACAGTCAATATAGGGGGACGGCCATGCGCTGCCCATTTTGCGGAAATATAGACACTCAGGTCAAGGACAGCCGTCCTGCTGAGGATCACGTTTCGATCAGGCGGCGGCGATTTTGCCCGGCCTGTGGTGGACGTTTTACAACATATGAGCGCGTACAACTGCGCGATTTGGTGGTGATTAAATCAAACGGCCGCCGCGAAGATTTTGATCGCGATAAGCTCGAACGCTCCATTCGGATCGCGTTGCAAAAGCGCCCTGTCGAGCCGGAACGCATGGATCAGATGATCTCTGGCATTGTGCGCCGTTTGGAAAGCATGGGTGAAACGGACATCAATTCCAAGCAAATCGGTGAGATTGTGATGGAAGCATTGGCGCGTATCGACACGGTCGCATATGTGCGATTTGCAAGCGTTTACAAGAACTTCCAAGCCGCGGATGACTTTGATAAGTTCGTTTCCGAGCTGCGTCCGAATGTGACGCCGGAAGAGTGAACCTAAGCGATCATGCTTACATGAAAATGACCCTGTCGCTTGCGCGGCGGGGCCTTGGCCGTACTTGGCCCAATCCTGCGGTCGGCTGCATTATCGTTAACAGGGGTCGCATCGTAGGGCGCGGCGCAACGCAGCCGGGGGGGCGACCGCATGCAGAACGTGTCGCGCTGGCACAAGCTGGGGGCGCGTCGCGCGGAGCCACGGCCTATGTTACGTTGGAGCCTTGCGCGCATCACGGCAAAACCTCTCCTTGTAGCGAAGCGCTGATTAATGCGGGCATCGAGCGTGTTGTAGCGGCGATGGAGGATAGTGATCCGCGAGTATCGGGGCGCGGGTTCGAACAGCTCCGCGCAGCGGGAGTTGACGTCAAAACAGGGTTGTGCGCGCAAGAGGCAGCGCAGGATAATGCAGGTTTTTTTCTGCGTACCGAGCAGGGCCGCCCGTTTGTGACGCTTAAACTGGCGCTGACGCTTGATGGCCGCATCGCAACGCGCACAGGCGACAGTCAGTGGATCACGGGCCCAGAATCGCGCCGTGCGGTGCACGCCATGCGTGCGCGCCATGACGCGGTGCTGGTCGGGGCAGGGACGGCGCGCGCGGATGATCCAAGTTTGACGGTGCGCGGCCTTGGGGTTTCGCATCAACCTGTGCGGGTGATTGCCGCTCAAAGCCTTGATATCCCAATGCAAAGTGGCCTTGCGCAAACTGCGCGTGATGTACCTGTTTGGCTATGCCACACAGCTGCTGCACCTGAAGCGCGGCAAGCGGCGTGGCGCGCCATTGGAGCGGATCTGATCGCTTGCGAAAGCGCAGAGGCGGGGTTAGGCGCCCTTGATATGCTGCGAAATCTTGGTTCGAAAGGTCTCACACGCGTCTTTTGCGAAGGTGGCGGTACGCTGGCGGCATCGCTGTTGCGCGCAGATCTCGTGGATCGCTTGGTGATCCATACGGCTGGCGTGGTAATCGGCGCAGACGGGATCGCGGGGATCGCGCCGATGGGGCAGGATATCTTGGCCCATGCCCAGCGGTTAGAATTGGTCTCGCATCGAAAGCTTGGCGGGGACATCGAACATATCTGGCAGCGCGCGCCGCGCTAGCCGCGCCACAAATGTGCTTTGCTTGCGAATGCGCCTTGGAGTTTCGCAGTGGTGCGATTGAACGGCCCCGCTTTGGGCAAATTGCCCGAGGACAGGCGCTCAAGCACGACTTCGACAGGGCTGGCCATGCGCGTGATGGGATCAAAATAACGCGGATAATCGATCAACGTTGCATGAACCAAGCTTTCCAGACTGATCTGCAAACTACGCCGTGCAGGCACCGCGCCAAGATCGGTGGTCAGGCCCCAACCGGCATAAAACGGCGTGCCAAGACAGGTCACAGGTTTGCCGCGCAGCAAGGCTTCAAAGCCCAGCAAAGAGGTCATACTCCAGATCTCGTCAACCGCTTCAATGGCGGTGATTGGGTCCGCTTTGTGCAACACAATATCGCAAAGCTGATCCAAATCATCCTGAGCAATCAACCCCGTACGCAACCCTGCTTCAACATCTGGGTGAGGTTTATACAAAATCACAGCATCGGGATGCGCGCTGCGTACAGCGCTCAACAGCTCCAGATTAGTGCTGATAGATTTGGTGCCAGTCAGGATGGAGGCGTCATCCTCGACTTGGCCGGGGACGAGAATGCGATGCCCCGTTGGCAGCGCGCTGAGTTCGGTATCGCCTACGTTATACTTGCTCAGTTTCGAGCGTCGCAGCGCATCAATTAACTGCTCGGCGCGCAGGTGTTGGTCACTGCGCAAGACCGCGCGCATGCGGATCAGCTCTTCTAACCGACTTGGACGCGTCGGGTCGTAGTAAATGCCCAAATCATCCAGAACGAGCGAAAGCGGCGCGATCAGCTCTGCGCCAAGCCCCTTTGAGCGCAAAAACCCATCTTCGACGCGCAAGGAGTGCGCGCTGACTGGAGCAGATTTGGCGCTGGCCCAAACCATGTGACGGCGCCCGGCTTTGATTGCATCGGCCAGCTTTTCAGGCGCATCGGCATAGCGGAGCGCTTTGACATGGCCAAAGACGTGGTGAAAGGGTTTGCGTTTCCAAAGGCGCACGCCGCTGGCGATCCATCCTTTGTGATCTTCGCGCCATGCGCGCGATTGCGCCTCTAAAGTGTCGATTGCGCGCTCAAGTTCGCAGAGGCAATCGCGGTAGGGGTCATACCATGTTGGATAAAGGATCATCGCAGCGGCAAAGAGTTGCGCGCGTGTTAGCTTGCGTTGGCGGCGTGGCACAGGGCGTTCGTCGCTCGTGAGGCCCCAACCCGCATAAAAGGGTTGTCCGAAAACGCGTGGTTTGTGGCCTGCAAAAATCGCTTCGAACCCAAGCTGCGAAGAGACAGTGTAGACGGCGGCGGCCCCCTCCATCAAGGTCCAAGGGGAGACCGGATCGCTGAAGAATTTCACGTTTTGATTAACATCACTTGGGATGAAAAACCCCGCGCGATAACCTGCAAGCGTGTCAGGGTGGGTTTTGATAAGGATTTTTTTGCCCGGATGTTCTTCTTGCGCGAAGACCAGCATTTCAAGAAATGTGCTGCGATCTGCGTTGCTTTTGATCACCGAGGCATCGTTCAAAGTTTGATCAAGAACAAGCACATAGCCCGGATCGGGGCAGGGCGCGCTCGGATCAAAACTAGTATATTTGGTTAGGTGGGCTTCTTGTAGGCGCGCGATACAATTGCGCGCGCGGCTCATCAAATGGCTGTCATCCAGCGGATGCTGCGCGAGCAGCTCTTCAAGTTCGGAGGGCTGGGCCGGATCGTAGTGCATGCCTTTGTAATCAATCGTCAGACCAAGAGGGGGCTTTCCGCTGCGCCCCGGTAGAACGGAGCGCAGAAAAGCGTCCTCGATCCGCACAATCGGCGCTGCGTATCTTGCGGCAAGAGTTTCGCCGCGATGCGCAGTAGGACTATGCCCCCAAACACCAATGGCATCGCCGTTTTTTGGAAGGCCAAGGCGGATGTCATAGCCGGCAAGCGAAAGGATGCGACGCACTTGGCGCTGACGCAGAAATCCACCGTTGTAGATAAAAAGCCGCCGACGCGTTTGGGCGTCGACGGCTAGGTCTAAGGGCTTGGCCCGCATAGGTTTTAGCCGCCACCTGCTGTGGCTGCAGCGCCGCCAATACCGAGTGTGGTCGCGGTGGTGCTCAATGTGCCAACCGCGCCAAGCGAGCCGGTCACAGCGGCAATTGCTTTGCTCCACTGTGTGAACGGCGCTTCGGTGACGTAGACTGTGTCTTCGTCGCGGATCACGAAATCACGCGCTTGGAACATGCCATTTGGACGCGTGAGGTCGAGCACGTAGACGAAACGCTGTGCACCCACCAGATCATTGCGACCCAGGACGCGGTTTGCCAATTCGGCAGGCTCATTGCGGAACACGAAAACGCCCGTGGGATCAGATGACGTGCTAACCAAACCACCCACTTGCGCAAGGGCTTCGACAGCGGACAGCGTTTGGCTTTCAAACACCACGCGACTTTGTGCGCCTGTTGCGCCAAGCGCGGTGAAAGAGCGCGTGTCTTGCTCGACCAAAATGCGATCACCGCCGCGCAGAGCAATATCCATGCGAGGGTCATTGTAAAGGTCCTGAAACCAGATTTTGCCCTTTTGATTGCCACGGATTACGGTGATCTGAGCAATCTCAGGCTCAATCGCGATGCCGCCTGCGCGTGCGAGCATCGCCGACAAGGTGCGCGTGGGCCGCTCGATCGGGTAGACACCTTGACCACCAATCGCGCCAACAAGCGACACAGTCGCGCCATCGCCCGCAAGGCGGCGCACTTGGACCTGTGGATCCGGTGTTTGCTCTTCGAGTTTGCGGGTGATCGTGCGGCGGATCGCTTCGGGCGAATTGCCAGCGGCGCGGATGCGGCCCGCGTAGGGCACAAAGATAAAGCCAGCGCCATCAACCTGCACTTCTTCCAGCAGGGTGGAATTGGAGGTCTCGCCCGCAAGCAGGCCATCATCCACGTTTTCCCAAATCGTCAGGCCCAGCGTATCGCCGGGGCGGATCGTGTCCGAGCCGATTTCGCCAGCGTTCTGGAACGACGCCGAAAAGCCCAAGCTGGGCACAACAGACGTTGCGCGCGTGACGCGGTCATTGACCGAGACCACAAAGGCATCGCCCGAGCGCTGCACCGAGCCCTCGTAGATCTCTTTTTTGTTTGGTCCCACGCGTGGCAGGCCGCAGGACGATACCATCGCCACAGCAGCCAACAAGCAGGCGGATTTCGCCCATCTGGATGTAAAGGGTTTCACTGCTCGGTCTCCTCGACCTATTACTCTGCCTCAGACTCTTATGGTCTTTTGAGGTAACTTACCGGAATCCAGAATAAAAAGCTACCGCTAGGGGTAGTAGGTCTTAGCTGACAACACGCAACTGTTGCCTCGGAGCCGCGGTGCCCGAGCGAAGCGCATCGTAGGGATCTTCGGCCGCGAGCATCATATCCACCACATGACGCATCAATTGACGGCGTCCGCGCGCAGAATAAAAGCCGCCGGGCACTTGGCTGGTTTCCAGAAGATAACGGCGGTAGTCTTTGTAGGCGCGGTTGTCAGGGCGCTCTGCCGCTTCGAAGAATTGCGCAAGCGGTTGGTTCGAGACGAATTCAGGCTTGGCATAGACCGCGCTGCCGAAGGTTTTTAGCGGAATGCCGCGCCATAGGACCTGTTGGCCAGCAGTGGAATTGACCGTCACAGCAGTGCGTGCGTCGTTCAGCAGGCGCGCAAGCTTGCCACCGCGCACATAATGCACGCGTTTCGATACGCCGTGGCGCTTGGCCATGTCGCGCAGGGATTTACGCACAGGCACGCGGCCATCCTCAAGCGGGTGGGCCTTGAAGACCAGATGATGATGCTGCGGCGCGCCCTTGGCGAATTCGCGGATCACCAGTTCCAAAAAGTCGGTCATCGTATCGAAAGGCGAGTGCATTTGAAACGAGCTGTCGTGCTCAAGCTGCAAAAGCGCCAGATGAAACGGAAAACCGCCATTGCGGATGCGCCAAGTGGCGATGCGGCGCTCAGCGCTTTGCAGCGGCATCAACAGTAAGCGTTTGAGATAAAGGCCGAATTCCTTGATAACAGGTATATCGCGGTGGGTGCGGAAATGGCGGTAATCGCCGTTTCGAAACATCACGAACCAATGATAGAGCGCGCCGTAAAACACATGCTGGCGCATATCGCCCCAATGGCTGGGCGGCATCGGCGCTTCCATGTCAGAGCGTTCAAGCGCGGTTTGCATTTGATCGACCGACGTATTCATAAGGCGCGAATTGCCGTTCGAGCCACCGCGCTCATAGGTCACCCAGAAGGGGCGCATATACCCCTCTTCAAAGACATGCACGCGCAGGCCCAGATGTTTCGCGCGAGACACCGCTTGGGCATGCACGGGGCGGGTATCACCGTATAAGACAATGTCGGTGACGCCTTTTTCAGCGACAAGCGCGTCAAACGTATCGTCCCATTCCTCGAGCTTGCCGCGAAACGGCAGGTAAGTAGAGGGCTGGAACCAGAACGCGCGGTCCCCCGCATTAAAGCCGACACGCCACACGCCAGCGCCTGCCCGTTGCAGCATACGCCCCAATCGGTGAAAGAAGGGTCCATGCGGCCCCTGCAGAAACAGAAAAACTGGCTTTTTCGTCGTTGCGGTGGTCATAGCATTCGGTTTACTCGTTATTTGTTAACGGCATATAGAGATTGTTTGGAGAAATTAAGGCAAAGCTTTGCCAAAGTTTCCCCATAAGATCGCGTCACAGTTTGAAGGGAGCGCCGCTCATGTTTACTGGGATTATCACGGACATTGGCGAAGTGCGCGAAACTGAAATGCGCGGCGATTTGCGCGCGCGGATTGGTACAAGCTATGTGACCTCTGGCATTGATATCGGCGCATCGATTGCGTGCGATGGGGTTTGCCTGACGGTGATCGAGCTGGGCGCAGACTGGTTCGACGTCGAGATCAGCGCAGAGACAGTGAACATGACCAACATTGGCGCAAACAAATGGCCCGTGGGGCGGCGTTTGAACCTAGAGCGCGCGTTGAAGGTTGGCGATGAATTGGGCGGACACATTGTGTCGGGCCATGTGGACGGGGTTGCCGAAATAATCGCGATGGCTGACGAGGGCGATAGCACGCGCGTCACATTGCGCGCGCCTGAAACATTGGCGAAGTTTGTCGCGCCGAAAGGATCGGTTGCGCTGAATGGCACGTCCTTGACGGTAAACGAAGTGAATGACACCGATTTTGGCATTAATTTTATTCCGCACACGAAAACCGCGACGACCTGGGGCGATGCGAAAGTGGGCGATGCGGTGAACCTAGAGATTGACACGCTCGCGCGCTATGTGGCGCGCCTGCAAGACTGGGCTTAAAGGTCCGCTAGGATCGGTTTGTCATTGCGCCGATGGCGTTTGATCAGGCGGCGCGCTTGCTTAATTGGGGCGAGCGGGCGCGCGGGTTTGAGTTTGCAATGCGCGATCTGAGAAATGTGCAAGCCAAGCATGTTCAAAGCGTCGGTGAGCGCGGCTTGAGGGATTGAGCTAAGCGCTTGCGGGCCAAGATAAAGGCTCTCGCTTTGCACGCCTTCGGCGACAAGAATGTCATGCTGCGCCAGCATCACATGATAGTATGCAATGCTACCACTTTGTTTTTCAATGAATATTCCGGGCAGGGCAAGCAAGGCTTTGGCAGGCACAAGCACTTCATCCACGCCAAACATACGTTTGGCAATCGGCCCTTGCACCAAGACGCGGTGTTGCTGAGACAGCCGTAAATCGCGACTTGGCAGGTTCAGCCCAAGCGCGCCTTGCAAGATGCAGATCGGTTGTAGGTTGGGGGCAGAGTCGGTTTCGGATTTGTGCCATGTTTTCGCGTAAATCCATTGAATCGGTTTGGCAGTGCCATCGGCTGTTATCACTTGATCGCCGACTTTTAGCGCATCAACTTTGCGCAGTCCTGAGGGGGTCAACAGTTGCGTACCATTGGCAAAACAGATGTTTGTCGTGCCGGGCGTCGGGGTGTCACTGGAAAACACATCCGCGCCATCGCCGGTGCGCTGCAAGGATTGTCCGTCTGTGTCGCTGCCAAAATCCTGACCGAGCCCGTTGCGGGTGGCCCCAGCGGGAAAGCCTGCGTAGCCACCAGCTCCAAGGGTCGGATCATCCAGCGGATCGCCATTAAAGCGGGCTTGGATAAAAGTGCCCGCGCCAGAGGGGTCAAGCAGCGTAACATTGTCGCCAGTGTTGTTAATCAGCGGCGATCCGTGCCCTGCATCAAAGAACAAGTCCCCGGGGGCGCCTGTAGGCAGCGCGCCGCCTGCCTGCACGCTAGAGATAACCATGGCATGCGCGCCAGCGGCCAACATCGTACCCAAAGGAAAGGTGAACCAAAGCCCGACACCGGCATCCCAGAGCTGAAGTCCGCCTATGTTTATTGCGGCACCAGACGTATTATAAAGCTCGATAAATTCGTCTTCGCTTTCGGCAACGCCATTGCCGTCCGTGTCGAAGTTAAGCGCACCATTGGGATCAGCGAGAATCTCGTTGATCACAATGCCTCCAAGTAAGGTATCGGGCATAAAACGTGCCTCATACTTGCTTAAGAATAGCTACTTATAAGCGCCATTTAGATGATTTGTAAGGAAACAAATTGTTTTTGATCCACTGTTAATCTTTATGAAGAGCACCGTTCGGTGAAACGCAGTTTGTGCCTGCCCCTTGCAGCCCCTCGGTGGCAGCACTAAGACTCTGTTAGTGCTTCGTGTGGTAAGCACTTTTGAGCAGCTATAGGCAGGCGAGATATGAACGATCCAATTGATACATATATGAACACATTGGTGCCCATGGTGGTTGAGCAAACCAGCCGTGGTGAGCGCGCTTACGACATCTTCTCGCGGCTGTTGAAAGAGCGGATTATTTTCCTGAACGGCCCAGTGCATGATGGTATGTCGAGCTTGATTGTTGCGCAGCTTTTACACCTTGAGGCAGAGAACCCGAGCAAAGAAATATCCATGTATATCAATAGCCCAGGGGGTGTTGTGACCTCTGGTCTGTCGATCTACGACACCATGCAATACATCCGCCCAAAGGTGTCGACACTGGTGATTGGCCAAGCGGCATCCATGGGCTCGCTCTTGCTGACGGCGGGTGAAAAAGACATGCGTTTCTCATTGCCGAACTCTCGTGTGATGGTGCACCAACCCTCTGGTGGCTATCAGGGACAAGCGACGGACATCATGATTCACGCGCAAGAAACCCAAAAACTCAAGACACGTTTGAATGAAATCTATGTTCAACATACTGGTCAAACGTTGAAAAAAGTTGAAGCGGCGCTCGAGCGGGACAACTTTATGTCCCCTGAAGAGGCGAAAGAGTTCGGGTTGATTGATGAAATTCTCGAAACGCGCCCCAAAACAGGTGACGAAGAGAGCTAAGGTAAACGCGCGTTCACCCCCGTGTGAGCGCGCATACATTTGCGATTGTGGCTTTGGACTTGCTCTAATAAGCTACGCGCAAGAGGTTGTGACTTGGGCGTCGCGACTAAGATATTTAAGGGCGTTTTGCCCGAAAGGTGATCCATGGCGAGCAACTCCAGCGGCGATAGCAAAAACACGCTTTACTGCAGCTTCTGCGGTAAAAGTCAGCATGAGGTGCGTAAACTTATTGCTGGCCCGACTGTTTTCATTTGCGATGAATGCGTCGAGCTGTGCATGGATATTATTCGTGAAGAGACGAAAAGCGCTGGCCTGAAAAGCTCTGAGGGCGTGCCAACGCCGAAAGACATCTGCCAAGTGCTCGACGATTATGTGATCGGGCAGGCAACGGCGAAACGGGTTTTGTCGGTTGCGGTGCACAATCACTACAAGCGTTTGAACCACGCGCAGAAAAACGGCGAAATCGAATTGGCCAAATCCAATATTTTGCTCATGGGTCCAACGGGTTGCGGTAAAACATTGCTTGCTCAAACGCTGGCGCGAATTCTGGATGTGCCCTTCACGATGGCCGATGCGACGACGCTGACCGAAGCGGGTTATGTCGGTGAAGATGTCGAGAATATCATCCTGAAATTGCTGCAAGCCTCTGAATATAATGTAGAAAAAGCGCAACGCGGTATCGTTTATATCGACGAGGTCGACAAAATTACGCGCAAGTCTGAAAATCCCTCGATCACGCGTGATGTGTCGGGCGAGGGCGTGCAGCAAGCGCTTTTGAAGCTGATGGAGGGCACTGTCGCCTCTGTTCCGCCGCAGGGTGGGCGCAAACATCCGCAGCAAGAATTCTTGCAGGTGGATACCACGAATATTCTGTTCATTTGCGGCGGCGCTTTTGCTGGTCTGGATAAGATTATCGCAGCGCGCGGCAAAGGGTCGGCAATGGGCTTTGGCGCAGATGTGCGCGACAATGATGATCGCGGCATTGGCGAAATTTTCACCGAGCTGGAGCCAGAGGATCTGCTGCGCTTTGGCTTGATTCCCGAATTTGTCGGTCGTTTGCCTGTTTTGGCGACCCTCGAAGATTTGGACGAGGATGCCTTGGTTACGATTCTGACCCAGCCAAAGAACGCGCTGGTGAAACAGTATCAGCGCCTGTTTGAGCTGGAAAGCACACAGCTGACCTTCACAGAGGATGCGTTGAGCGCCATTGCTAAACGTGCGATTGAGCGCAAAACGGGTGCGCGCGGTTTGCGCTCTATCCTCGAAGAAATCTTGCTCGATACGATGTTTGATCTGCCGGGGATGGATACCGTGACCGAAGTTGTGGTGAACGACGAGGCTGTGACATCTGATGCGCAGCCGCTTATGATCCACGGTGAGCCAGAAAAAGAGCCTGCAACGGCGGGTTAACGCGCGCACTAAGAATTGTTGCAAAGGCAGGCGAAATGCCTGCCTTTTTGCGTCTTTGGGTCACTAGACGTTTGTTTGCAAATCGGGCATATCTGAGGAAACATGAGCGGAGAAAACCATGGGCATCGGTAGCAAAATTTTGCGTGTTCTCACTTGGTGGAATGGCCAAACGTTGAACACACAGTTGTTCACTTGGCGCAAAGGTGTGCGCGTCGGTGAAGACGAGATGGGCAACATCTTCTATGAAAACCGTGATAAAACAAAGCGCTGGGTGATTTTCAATGGCGAAATCGAAGCGAGCAAAATCAGCCCTGATTGGCATGGTTGGCTGCACCATACATGGGACGAGCCGCCAACGGATAAGCCATTGGTGCACAAAAGTTGGCAAAAGCCGCATCAAGAAAACCTGACAGGCACTGCGGCCGCTTATGCGCCAGCGGGTTCAATTCGTCAGGCGCAGCCTGCGGATCGCAGCGATTACGAGGCTTGGGTGCCCGAATAAATCCACGCGCAACGCGAGGGAATGAACATGACACAGAACAAAACGGAAGTTGCGGTCGGTGGTCTCGTTATGGCTGTCGCGATTGGCTTTTTGGTCTATGCGGCCCAGCTCACCGGCGTGAGCTCTAGCGCTGGCAGCTATCCGTTAACTGCGAGTTTTCGCTCGCTCGAAGGGGTGAGCGTCGGCACGGATGTGCGTTTGGCAGGCGTTAAGATTGGATCGGTCAATTCGGTTGTTTTAAACGCGACCACTTACCGCGCTGATACGGTGATCACGATCAATGAGGGCATCGAAATTCCAGATGACAGTGCGATCACCATCGCATCAGAGGGGCTTTTGGGCGGTAATTTTGTGGAAATCGTTCCAGGTGGATCGCCGTTTATGTATGATCCGTCCTCGGAGATAGAAGATACGCAAAGTGCGATTAGCCTTGTTTCTTTGTTGTTAAGATTTGTGTCAGGCTCTGGGGAATGATGAGATTTTTCAGTGTGTTAGCGGTGATACTTGCCTGTGCAAGTGCAGCATTTGCGCAGCAAGCGGTGTCATCCGGAACCGGTGCAGAACTGCGTGTTCTTGATAAGGTGAGCGGTCAAAGTCAAAACTACGAATTGCAAAGCGGCGCGTCGATGCAGTTGGGACGATTAACCGTTTCTTTGCGCGCCTGTCGATATCCTGAAGGCGCACCATCCAATGATGCTTTTGCATATATCGATGTCATCCAAACCGAAACGGCGCAGCCCGTGTTTGGCGGCTGGATGATTGCATCATCGCCAGCGCTTAATGCAATGGAGCATTCGCGCTATGACGTTTGGGTTCTGCGCTGCAAAACATCTTGAAGGCTGGGCAAAGGATTTGCAGTGAAATATGCGGTGCTTTGAAGCGCTTCGTGTAACAATGCGTGATACTCAGAGCGCGAAATTTCGATTGCTCCAAGGGTCGCCAAGTGCTCGGTCAAGAATTGCGTATCAAACAGCGTGAAACGGCAATTTTTGAGATGGGTGGTGAGATAAGCAAGGGCAGCTTTCGATGCATCGCGGCGGCGCGAAAACATGCTCTCGCCAAAAAATGCAGTCCCTGCAACAACGCCGTACACACCCCCGACCAGCGTCTTGCCTTCCCAGATTTCCAGCGAGTGCGCGTGAGACATATTATGTAAGCTGCTGTAAAGTTTAGCGATATCGTGGCTGATCCATGTATCTTCGCGCTCGGCGCAGGCGCTGACGACGCCGTCGAAATCGGAGTTAATGCGCACAGTCCAATTTCCTGCACGCATGTGGCGCGCAAGCGAGCGAGAGATATGAAATCGATCCAGCGGGATAATGCCACGCCGTCGCGGGTCGACCCAGAATACTTCCGGATCATCCCGCGATTCCGCCATCGGAAAAATGCCAGCTTGATAGGCATGAAGCAGCATTTGCGGTGTTAAAACTGGCGGTTCATCTCGCATGAGCTTAGTTTAGCTCAAAGTTATGCGAGGTGAAGGGCAAAGCGAAGTTTACACGTCTGCGTTAAGATTTGTCTCTAACCAGTGCTCGAGCCAGTGAATATTATACGCGCCTGAAAGCACATCCGGTTCCTGCAAAAGCGCGTGGAAGAGCGGCACTGTCGTGTCGATACCATCGACGATCAATTCGCCCAAAGCGCGGTTCAAACGTGCCAAAGCTTCGGGGCGATCACGGCCATGTACGATGAGTTTGCCAATCAAACTGTCATAGTAGGGTGGGATCGAGTAGCCCGCATAAAGCGCGCTGTCCATTCGAACACCCAACCCTCCAGGCGCATGATATTGCGTGATTTTTCCAGGGCAGGGCGCAAAATTAGGTAGTTTCTCTGCATTGATCCGCACTTCAATCGCATGGCCATTGATTGTCAGATCATCCTGTTTAAACGACATGTCTTGACCCGCTGCGACAAGGATTTGTTCGCGCACGAGATCAACACCAAAAATGCCCTCTGTCACAGGATGCTCCACCTGCAAACGCGTGTTCATTTCGATGAAGTAGAATTCGCCATTCTCATAGAGGAATTCGATCGTGCCGGCGCCGATATAGTTAATTTTCGCAACCGCATCCGAACAGGTTTTGCCAATTTTAGCGCGCTCGCTTGGGCTGATCGAGGGGCCCGGGGCTTCTTCAAAGACTTTCTGATGACGACGCTGCAAAGAGCAATCACGCTCGCCCAAATGCACGGCGCGGCCCTTTCCATCGCCAAAGACCTGAATTTCGATATGGCGCGGCGTGGTCAAATATTTCTCGATGTAAACTTCGTCATTGCCGAAATTTGATTTACCCTCTGCGCGCGCGGTTCTGAAGGCGCTTTCCATGTCAGCGGCGGTTTGCGCAACTTTCATGCCTTTGCCGCCGCCGCCCGCGGTTGCTTTGATGATGACCGGATAGCCGATTTCAGCTCCGATGCGCTGCGCTTCTTCTAAGGTCGGCACGCCGCCATCCGAGCCGGGCACGCAAGGCACGCCAAGTGCTTTCATTGTATCTTTGGCGGTGATTTTGTCGCCCATCGTGCGGATATGTTCGGCTGTGGGACCAATAAACGTGAGCTGATGGTCCTCTATGATTTGTACGAAATTCGCATTTTCAGAGAGGAAGCCATAACCGGGATGAATCGCTTGCGCGCCAGTGATTTCGCAAGCCGCGATGATCGAAGGGATCGATAGATAGCTGTCAGTGCCGGGGGGCGGGCCAATGCAGATAGCCTCATCGGCCATGCGCACATGCATCGCATCCGCGTCGGCGGTCGAGTGCACAGCAACAGATCCGATGCCCATTTCGCGGCACGCTCGGATCACGCGAAGCGCGATTTCACCGCGATTGGCGATAAGAATTTTGTCAAACATATCTGAGCCTTACTCGATAATGACCAAGGGTGCGCCGAACTCAACCGTCGAGCCATCTTCAACCATGATACGCGTCACTTTACCTGCGCGCGGTGCCGGAATGTGGTTCATGGTTTTCATTGCTTCGACGATCAGGAGCGTGTCGCCCTCTGCCACTTGCGCGCCGACGCTGACAAAGGCGGGCGTGCCGGGCTCGGCTTGCATGTAAATGGTTCCAACCATGGGCGAGATGACCGCGCCCGGGTGGCTTGCCGGATCATCATTCGTGCTCTCGGGCGCCGCAGTAACTGCGACCGGAGCCGGAGCCGCGCTGGCCGCAGGCGCCGCCGCGATTTGAACCGGAGCCGCAGTCATTTGAGGCGCCGCGCGGCTGACGCGCACGTTAAGACTATCGTCCTCGGCATATGCACGTTTGACTTGTAACTCGGTCAAATCATTTTCGCGCAGTAATTCTGCAAGCGCTTGAATGAATGCAACATCGGCCTCGTGCGATTTGTTTGTCATGCTATTCTCAATGTCCCTAGGCTAAGTCTGCGCCGTTTACGCAGCGTGACGTGTCGTGGTTATAGGGCAAGACGCGGTGGGTGAAAAGCCGCGCTGCTTTTTCTAAGTTGGGTTGGTTTTCGTCCGATTTTAAGGGGAATTATTCGAGACGACCACTGGGTTCAAGATCTATTGACGAAGAGGGGTCGCTCTGGCTTTCATTGAGGTGACTAAAGGAGGGCGAGCACTTGAATATTGCGACTTGGTTGGTGCGCACAGCACGCCGCGCACCAGAAACCCCTGCGATTTTCGAGGGGATGGATTGTGTCGCAAATTACCGGCAGTTTGATCAAAAGGCTGAGTGTTTTGCGCATTGGTTGTCTGCGCAGGGGGTTATTGCCGGCGATCGGGTCGCGGTTTTCATGGAAAATGCGCCCGACTATTTGATGGTGCAATATGGCGCTTGGTATCTTGGCGCGGCGGTGGTTCCGATAAATGCGAAACTGCACGCGAAAGAGGCGAGCTGGATCATTCAAAATTCCGGCGCGCGTTTGACCCTAACAACGGAGCCAAAACGCGCCGCGCTACAGGCTGTGGATGCAACGGGTGCCTATTTTGACGTTCGTTTGATCCAGTTGAAAACGGATAAGCGAGTGGATTGCACTCATCGGCAACCTGATGATTTGGCTTGGTTATTTTATACCTCCGGCACCACGGGCCAGCCAAAGGGTGTGATGATTACCCATCGCATTTTGCAATCAATGTCGCTTAGCTATTTGGCGGATGTCGATAGGGTGGATGCGCAGGATTCGGCGCTTTACGCGGCGCCGATGTCGCATGGAGCGGGGCTTTATAACTTTGTGCATGTCCTGAAAGGCGCGCGCCACGTTTTTCCTAAGTCTCGAAAATTTGAACCTTTGGAAATTTTCGATTTGGCCGAGCATTTTGGATCGGTTCACATGTTTGCGGCACCGACAATGGTGAAGCGTTTGACCGAAACGGCAAAAGCGCATGCGAAATGCGGGAACGGTTTGCGTACAATCGTCTATGCAGGCGGGCCGATGTATGAAGCGGATATTCTTGAGGCCAGCGCGCAGTTTGGGGATGTGTTTGTGCAAATTTACGGACAGGGCGAGTGCCCGATGGGAATTACGGCTTTACCACGCGGGGATGTGGCGGATCGAGATCACCCGAATTGGCGGGCGCGTTTAGGCTCTGTCGGGTGTGCGCAGTCGGCGGTCGAGGTTCAGATTTCAGATGAGACTGGCGAAAATCTTGGCGTTGGTGTGGTTGGTGAAATTCAAGTGCGCGGTGATACGGTTATGCTTGGCTATTGGCGAAACGAAGAAGCAAGCGCCAAGACAATTGTGAAGGGTTGGCTGAAGACGGGTGATTTGGGCACGATTGACGCCGATGGCTATGTGACGCTGGTGGATCGATCAAAAGACGTCATCATTTCAGGTGGTTCAAATATTTACCCTCGTGAAGTGGAAGAGGTTCTGCTCAAGCACAACGACGTTGTTGAAGTCTCCGTCATCGGTGCGCGTCATGCGGATTGGGGCGAGGAAGTCGTTGCTTTTGTTGTTCTTTCTGCGGAGTGCGATTTGGATGCTCAGGCATTGGATGTGCATTGTCTTGATCATATCGCGCGGTTCAAGCGCCCTAAACAGTATGTGAAAGTCGATGCGTTAGCGAAAAACAGCTACGGCAAAGTTCTAAAGACCGCGTTAAGAGAACAGCTGAAATAAAAAGCCTCGCTTCTTTCGAAACGAGGCTTCGTCACTTTAAGTCTCGAAACTTAGCTGCCCGCGCGATTGGCGATCAAATCATCGACCACGGAAGGATCCGCAAGGGTTGAAGTGTCGCCGAGCGCGCCTGTGTCATTTTCAGCAATTTTGCGCAAAATGCGGCGCATAATTTTGCCAGAGCGGGTCTTTGGCAAACCTGGTGCCCATTGAATAGCATCAGGCGAGGCGATTGGACCAATTTCCGTGCGCACCCATGTGCGCAGCTCTTTGCGCAGCTCTTCGCTTGGTTCTTCCCCGTTCATTAAAGTCACATAGCAATAAATGCCCTGACCTTTGATGTCATGAGGGAAGCCAACAACGGCCGCTTCGGCGACTTTAGCGTGAGCGACCAACGCGCTTTCGACCTCTGCTGTGCCCATGCGGTGGCCAGAGACATTGATCACATCATCGACGCGGCCTGTGATCCAATAATCACCATCCTCATCACGCTTTGCGCCGTCACCAGTGAAATAATACCCTTTATAATCAGAGAAGTAGGTCTTTTCGAAACGCTCGTGATCTTCCCAAACCGTGCGCATTTGACCGGGCCAGCTGTCTTTGATGCAAAGCACGCCCTCCGCCGGGTTGCTGGTAATTTCAACGCCGGATGTTGGGTCCAAAATCACAGGCTCGATGCCAAAGAAAGGCTTCATCGCTGAGCCCGGCTTCATCGCATGGGCGCCAGGCAGGGGGGTCATCAGATGCCCGCCTGTTTCGGTTTGCCACCACGTATCGACGATAGGGCAACGCCCTTGCCCCACCACTTCATTGTACCAGTTCCATGCTTCAGGATTGATTGGCTCTCCCACAGTTCCAAGGATTCGCAAGGAGGATAGATCAGCTTTGTTTACGAAATCGTTACCCTGGCCCATAAGCGCGCGCAGCGCTGTCGGAGCGGTATAAAACTGGTTCACAGAGTGTTTTTCGCAGACCTGCCAAAAACGCGAAGCGTCAGGGTAGGTTGGCACGCCTTCAAACATAACTGTCGTCGCGCCGTTGGCTAAAGGACCGTAAACAATATAAGAATGCCCTGTGACCCAGCCCACATCGGCGGTGCACCAGA